>JAFXXX010000016.1 GCA_017542065.1 Bacilli bacterium
GATGCTACTATCGCTGGAGAATTCGGTCGTGTTATGAAATGGGCTGATGAAATTAGAACTCTTAAAGTTAGAACTAATGCTGATACACCAGCTGATGCTAAGAAAGCTCGTGAATTAGGAGCTGAAGGTATTGGTCTATGTAGAACTGAGCACATGTTCTTTGAAGAGGACAGAATAGCTGCATTTAGAGAAATGATCTGTTCTGACACTGTAGAAGAAAGAGAAGCTGCTCTAGAAAAGATTCTTCCATACCAACAAGGTGACTTTGAAGAATTATATGAAGCATTAGAAGGTGATTCTGTTGTAGTAAGATACTTAGATCCTCCACTACATGAATTCGTTCCAACTGAAGAAGCTGATATTGAAAAATTAGCTAAAGCTCAAGGTAAATCAGTTGAAAGAATTAAAGAAATTATTGCTTCATTACATGAATTTAACCCAATGATGGGACATAGAGGATGCAGATTAGCAGTTACTTATCCAGAAATAGCTAAGATGCAAACTAAGGCTGTTATTAGAGCTGCTATTAACGTTAAAAAGAAACATGCTGATTGGAATATTGTTCCAGAAATCATGATTCCATTAACTGGTGAAGTAAAAGAATTAAAATATGTTAAAGATATAGTAGTTGCTACTGCTGATGAAGAAATTAAAAATGCTGGAGTTGATATGAAGTATCAAGTAGGTACTATGATTGAAATTCCAAGAGCTGCTTTAACTGCTGATGAATTAGCAAAAGAAGCTGAATTCTTCTCATTTGGTACTAACGACTTAACTCAAATGACATTTGGATTCTCTAGAGATGATGCTGGTAAATTCTTACCTGCATACTATGAAAAGAAAATTTATGAAGAAGATCCATTTAAGACACTTGATCAAAAAGGTGTTGGTCAATTAATTAAAATGGCTGCTGAAAAAGGTAGAGCTACTAGACCAGATATTCATTTAGGAGTATGTGGTGAAACTGGTGGAGATCCTAAATCAATTGAATTCTATCATAATGCAGGACTTGATTATGTATCATGTTCACCATTTAGAGTTCCAGTTGCTAGATTAGCTGCTGCTCAAGCTGCTATTAACGCAAAGAATAGTAAATAAATAAAAGACTAGAATAATCTAGTCTTTTTTTATGTTATAATGAAAATAGGAGGATATGTATGAAAAAGATATTATTGTGTTTGGCTATTATTATAGGATTATTTATTATAGTTGGTTGTAGTAATAAAACAGAATATAAAAGTATAGTTATTTCAGATGTAGATAAAGATATTAGATGGGAAGCTATAACAAATTATGATATAACATTAGAATTTGAAAACGGAAAGTGTGTTTCAGAAAATTATAGATTAGAGTTCTTAAAGGAAACTAATGCTATTGTTTATGGTATAAATATGGAAGGTCAATCTTATATAGAAGATTACAAACAAGAAGGAAATGTTGTCACTTATAAACGTACTGGAACAAATAATGAATTTTATGATAATACATTTGATGAAGCATATGAAAATGCAAAAATGTTATATCCAAATGCTACAATAACAAAATAATAAAAGACTAGAGTAAACTAGTCTTTTTTTGATATAATTAAATTGGGTGATAAAGTATGGATAAGACTACTATGGCAATAGATACTTATAATCATATTATTAATGAATATATAGAATATTTAAAAGATGTAGAAGGCGTTCCTTTTCAAAAAGAAACAGATTATCTTATTTCTATATTACCTAACAGATCCAAAATATTAGATGTTGGTACTGCTATGGGATATTACCCTAAATACTTAACAGAAAAATATGATAAAGAATTTGAAGTTACTGGCATTGATGCATCAGATAAAATGATAGAACAAGCTAAGAAAATGGCTCCTAAAGCAAACTTTCAAGTTATGGATATAAGAAATATGAAATATCCAGATAAATCATTTGATTGTATTATGTGTTTTGGAACTTTAATTCACTTAAATGATGACGATTGTTTAAATGCTTTAAAAAACTTTGATAGAATTTTAAATGATAATGGTATTTTAGCAATTAATGTTATGGAACATTTAAGTGGAGATAGAGAGATAGTAGTAGAAGAACCTTTTAACAATAATTATAATATGTACTATAATAGGTATCCTAAAAATTTCTTTATTAATTTTTTTAAAGAAAACAATTATACAATTATAAAAGAGTTTGATAATCCAATATATAATGAAGATTCAGTGGGTGATGATTTAACTGGTACTAATGAATTTTCTATAATTGCAAGAAAGAATAATAAATAATTAAAAGACTAGAGTAAGCTAGTCTTTTTTTATGATATAATTATTTTAGGTGATGATTATGATTATTGTTGGTGGAGTTATAAGGAATAACGAAAACAAATACTTATTAATTAAAGAAAAAAAAGAAAAATATTATGGAATGTATAATTTACCAGCTGGCCATCTAGAAGAAAACGAATTATTATTAGATGGAGCAAAACGTGAAATAAAAGAAGAAACAGGTTATGATGTCGATATTAAAGGCCTTATTCAAATAGGCAACACAGAGAAATTTACTAGTTTTATTTTCTACTGTGAAATAACATCTGATCAAGAATTATATAATTCTGATGAAATAATGTCAGTTGAGTGGTTGAATTATGAGGATATAAAGAATATTTCAAATAATTTAAGAAGTCCAGAATTATTATTAGATGCTATAAAAAGAATAGAAGATAATAAAGTATATCCGTTAGATATTATAAAATAAGAAATAATAAAAAGTTAAAAGGCTAGAGAAATCCAGTCTTTTTTTATGCTATAATCATTATATGAGGTGACAATATGAAAGAGTATTTACTAAATGTTTTAAATGAATATTTATTATTATTTCCAGATGAACAAGTAAGACAAAAGAAACTAAATGAATTCTTATTAGGTCATACTGAAGAAGAGTTTACTGATTGGAATAATTTTGATGGACATATTGTTGCAAGTGGATTCGTTTATTCAATTAAAGATAAGAAATTTTTAGTTTTATATCATAAAGATTTAAAAATGTATTTATATCCAGGTGGACATGTAGACAAGAGTGATTCTAGTATTCTTGAGGCTGCCAAAAGAGAAGTCAAAGAGGAAACAGGATTAACTAATTTTAATTTGTTTAGTTATGCTAAGAATGAGAATATACCTATAGATATTGATACACATGTAATAGGATATAACGAAAGACTTAATTTACCTGAACATTATCATTTTGATTTTAGGTATTTATTTACAGTAGATGAAATAACTGATGTTAATATAGATTTAGAGGAATCATCAGATTATAAATGGATTGATATGAATGAATTAAAAAATGATCCAAATTATGGAAATATTTCTAAAAAAATAGAAAGATTACTTGGGTGAAATATGAAAAGAGAACTTGATAATTTTGTTATAGAAAGTGATATAGAAATAGATTACTTTGATGAAGTTGTTAATCATATTATTAATAATGAAAAAAGAATTCTAGATTTCTTTAAATTAGAAAGATTACCTCAAAAGGTTACTATAATGTTTCAAAGTTATGAACCTTTTAAAGAATTTATTGTATCTAAATATGGAGAATGTTTAGAATATGTAGCAGGTGACTCTGATTCAGAAACATCTACAATTAGAATACTAAACATTGAAGATCAAATTAAATATACAACTCATAAAGATGCTAACATTGAAAAAGTAAAGAGCTCTGCATTACATGAAATAATTCATCAATGTCATGGAGTGTATCATAGGGATTATAGACAAACAACCTGGTTTGCAGAAGGCCTTGCTACAAATTTATCAAATCAAGCATATAGTCATATAGATTTAAGTGATTGCGATTTTGATAAATTAAGAAATGACTTTAGACATTATAAAGGTAATTATAATTATTCATATACTATTGTAAATTATGTTTTAAATAATTATTCTGATGAAGAGATTACTAAATTATATAGTGATCCAGATTATTTAAGAGAAAGAGCAGAATCTATTTTTGAAGAAGTAAAGAATAATTAGTTGGAGTTATAAAATGAGAGATAAATTAATTAATAATTTTTTAAGAATATCTAGTGTTCCAAGAAGTTCAGGTAATGAAAAACAAATATCGGATTTCTTTGTAGAAATAGCTAAGAATAATAATTTAGATTATTATCAAGATGAAAATTATAATCTTATAATTAGAAAAAAAGGTAATATAGAAGGAGACTCTATTGCTTTTCAAGTACACTTAGATATGGTATGTAAGAAAAGAGATAATAGTAATCATGATTTTTATACTGATGGAATAGATGTAGTAATTAATGGTGATGAAGTAACTGCTAAAGATACTTCTTTAGGAGCTGACCAAGGAGTAGGACTTGCTATAATGCTTACATTAATGGAAGAAGATTCTATTAAACATCCTGACTTAGAATTTTTATTCACTGTAGAAGAAGAAACAACATTCAAAGGTGTTATTACTTTCCCATATGATAGGGTAGAAAGTAAGAAAATGATTAATCTTGATTATTGTATGGATAATGCAGTTGTAGTAGCTACTGCAGGAGATATAGTAAATGAATATACTTATGAAGGACAATTAAGTAAGAAAGAGATGAAGAGTTATAAACTTACTTTAGATGGACTTCTAGGAGGTAATTCAGGAGACTATATAGATAGATCTAGAGATAATGCTATTACTTTATTAGTAAGTAAATTAATAGATAAAAAAGTATATTTAACAAGTATAAATGGTGGAACATTTGAAAATGATGTAGCCGTTAGTTGTGAAATAGTATTACAAACTAATGATGTTTTATTTAATGAACTAGGTAATTCAAACTTTAAAATGGAACAAGTAGAGAATGATGAATCATTTTCACTTGAAGATACTAAAAATATATTTAAACAAATTATAGATTTAAAAAGTGGACGTATTACTGAAGATTCATCTGGTAATTTAGGATTAATTAGAACTATAGGTAATAAAGTAATGATTAAATATTTATATAGATGTATAAAAGAAGAGGATTTAGAAGAGTTTTCTAATAGTAAATCTATATTTAATGTTAATATGTTATATGATGATCATATTTGGAAAATAAAGGAAAATTCAAATATGTTAAAAAAATACAAAGAAGTTTATTATAAATTATTCAATGAATATCCTATAGAGGTAGTGGGTCAAGGTGGAATGGAAATAACTTCATTCCAAGAAGCAATAGATGGAATAGATATTATTTCAATAGGTGCTAATATGACTAATATTCATACAGTAGATGAAATAACATATATTAGTTCATGGGAGAAAATATATAATATAGTTGTTAATATGATTAAAGACTAGATAATTCTAGTCTTTTTCTTATGGTTATGCTATAATAAATAACAATTTTTGAGGGGATCAATATGAGTACAAGTTTACAAGAAGATTTTAATTATGCTAATACTATTTTTAATAATAATTTTAGTTGTTCTAGCCATATTTATGGTAATACTAATGAAGAATTAGATGATATCTTCAATAGTATTAATATATCAAATAAAAGTGTCTTAGCTGTTATGTCATCTGGAGATTATTTAATTATGTCTCATCTTTTTGGTGCAAAAAGTGTAGAGTGCTTTGATATTAATCCTTTAACATATAGGTATTTCTTTTTAAGAAAGTGGCTTATTCAAAATGGAGTATTAGAGTATGGAAAATGTGGATATGAAAGATTAATTGAAATTGTTAACAGTGTTTCTAATTTTTCTTCAGAATATGAAAGAGAAAGTAATACTTTTTGGAAAGAGATTATAGAGAGATTTAGCGAATTTAGTTGGGATAATAATAAGTTAATAACAGCAGATGGATATACTTTTTGTAGTTGTTTTTATGATAAAAAAAGAGAAGAAATAGAAAAGTTAGTTCCATCTCTTAATCCTGTTTTTTATAACGCTAGTCTTTCTGAAGAATCTGGTCTTGGAACAGACAAAAAATATGATTATGTATTTATTTCAAATATTCTTGATTGGTCTAATAATAGAAGCCCTAGAAGATTAGAGATTATTAAAAGAAACCTTTTAAATATACTTAATTCCGATGGTAGAGTAGTATGTACTCATTTTCCATCAATGTATGGTGGCAGAAATAATACTCCAGTAATAATTAAACTTGAAAGACAAGTGTTTGATAATGATTTTGATTTTCAAATGTTTGATGATAAAGGACTAGTTGAAGGAAATATAGCTTATATGTATACTAGAAAAAACAATTTTTGAGGAGAATTAATATGAGTACAAGCTTACAAGAAGATATTAAATATGCAAATGAAGTAATAGGTGGATTATCTGATGAAACACATAGAAGGGTTTTTGGTAATACTAATGAAAGGTTATTAGAGTTATTTGAAAGTATAGATATAACTAATAAAAGTGTATTAGCAGTTATGTCTTCAGGAGACTATTTAATTATGTCTCATCTCTTTGGCGCAAAAAGTGTAGAATGCTATGATATAAATCCTATTACATATAGATACTATTATTTAAAAAGATGGTTAAATCAAAATGGAAGTTTAGATTTAGAAAATAAGTGTAATTATAATAAAGTTATTAATATTATTAATAGTGTAGTTCCTACATCTGAAATAGAAAAAGAATGTAAAGAATTTTGGCAAGAAATTTTTAAAAACTTTAATGATAAGGATTATTCTAATAACAGATTGATAATTACTAGGAGTAGTTTTTTAATTTTCTATTATATTGAAATGGGTGATAAAATAGGCCAAATATTATCATCAGTTGATCCAGTATTTTATAATTTTGATATACGTGATAAATCAGGTTTAGGATTAGATAGAAAATACGATTATGTATTTATATCAAATATTCTTGATTGTAATAATAGAGATATAGAAACATTAAGTACTATTAGACAAAATTTAGCATCTATATTAAATAAAGGTGGAAAAGTTATATGTACACACTTAGATCGTGATAGCGAGGATTGTTATAGATTTATAGATGAATTAGAATTTGAGAGAAAAGCATTTGAAGAAGACTTTTCGTTTCAAACTATAAGAGAAAATGGTAGTGGTATGTTTTATTCATATACTTTAAAGAATAAAGACTAGAATAATCTAGTCTTTTTTATTAGACAAATTTAATACTTTATGATAGTATATATCACACAAATGAGGTGGAAATATTGTGGGTAAAGTATTATTAACAGAATATAATATTTCTAATAGAAAATTAAAAGAAAAAACTACTATAGCATCTATAGCGGATGCTCATAGTGAATATGAAAAACTAGAAAGAATTAAAGATATTCTTAAAGATTTAAAAATTACTAAAGTACTTATAGCAGGTGACATGATTGAATCTGTTGCAGGTAGTGATTATCAAAGAGATAAGATAGTAGAGTTATTACAAGAAATATCTAATTTTGCTACTATTATATATTCTCATGGTAATCATGATACTGTATATCCAGAAGCGGAACCAGAAGAAAATCGAGAAAGATTATTAGAAAACAATTATAGACTTTGGGCTAAACTTAAAGATTCAGATAATATAATTATGCCTAAGTTACCAGATAATACATCTAATGTTATTAAAACTAGTTTAACTAGTGATATAGATGTTAGTTCTATTAGTATTCCACCAAATTATTATTATTTTAGAGAATCTCCAATGGAATATGAAATCTATATTAGATCATTAGATATGCTTAGATTAGATGCAGAGAAGTTTAATATATTATTAGCTCACTCTCCTAAGAATGCTATTAATGGAAATGCTATTGATGAATATTTAAAAAGCATAAAGAGATTTAATTTAATAGTAACAGGACATATGCATTCTGGTTTAATTCCAAATGGACTTAGAAATAAGAGTAGAAGAGGTTTACTTGGCCCAGGTAAAAAAGTATTCCCAGAAAACTCATATGGTATAATGCAAGATGAAGATACTGTAGCTATGATTAATGGAGGTATTACTAAACTTGCAAGTGGTTCTTTTGGAGCACCTTTAAGAAGTGTACCTGGTATGAATAAATTATTAGATAAAGTATATCCACCAGAAATAGATATAATTAATTTATTCCCTGGAGATAATACAGTTAATAAAGTAAAAGAATATACATTATAAAGACTAGATAAATCTAGTCTTTTTTTGATATAATTATTATAGGTGATATATATGAAAACAATAGGTATTATTGGTGGTATGAGTTATGAATCATCAATACATTATTATGAAAGAATAAATAATCAAGTAAATGAAATAGCAGGTGGTTTAACATGCGCTAGAATGATTATTTATAATGTTAATTTTGAAGAAATTAGAAAATTAATGTTAGATAATGAATGGGATAAAATAGGTGTAGAATTAGCTAGAATTGCTAAAGTATTAGAAGAAGCAGGAGCTGATTATATAGCTATAGCTACTAATACTATGCATAAATTAGCTGACTATGTTCAAAGTAATATTAATATTCCATTAATACATATTGCAGACTGTGTAGCAGATAAGTGTAAAGAAAGGAGTGTATTAAAAGTAGGATTACTTGGAACAAAATATACAATGGTTGAAGACTTCTTAAAGAATAGACTTAAAGAAAATGTATTAACTGTTTATACTCCTAGTAATGAAGATGATATAAATGAAATAGATAGAATTATATTTGATGAATTATGTAAGGGTAATATAAAGGAAAGTTCTAAAGATTATTATGTAAATGTTATTAATGAAATGATAGAGAAGAATGGTATCGAAGGAATTATATTTGGATGTACAGAAATAGAGATGTTAGTAAAACAAAGTGATTTAAATATACCAATATTTGATACTACACAAGCTCATATTGATAGTATAGTAAATTACTCATTAGAAATACATGGTGAACATAATGAAGAATATTAATGAATTAAATCTTAAAGATAAAAAAATAATTATATTTGATTTAGATGGTACTTTAATAGATTCTATAGGAATATGGAATATGACTGATTATAAATTAATATATAATTATTCAGGTAAAGAAATGGATTTAGATTTTATTCAAGCAGATAGAGATCGCTTTTTACAAAGTAATGCTAGTAGTGATATATATGTTGCCTATAGTGAATATTTAATTAATAAATATGATTTTAGTGTTAAAGATAAACTTGAATTAACTGAAATCAGAAAAAATATAGGTAATGAAGTTTTAAGAAGTGAAGTAGGATTTAAACCTGGTGTTACTACTCTAATTAAAAAATTAAAAGAGATGGGTTATACTTTAGTATTAGCGACTGTTACTACTCAATCTCAATTAGAAATATATTATAAAGAGAATAAAAAAATGATAGATGAAATGAATATTAAAGATGCATTTGATCTAATAATTACTAAAGAACAAGTTAATAATAAGAAACCTGATCCAGAAGTATATCATATTATAATGGATTATTATAAAGCTAATCCTGATGAATGTTTAATATTTGAAGATTCATATACAGGAGTTATGGCTGCTAGAAATGCTGGAATAGAAGTAGTAAATATTTATGATAAGTATGCTGATATAGATAGAGAAAAGATAGATGCTATTACGGATTATAAAGTAGATAGTTATGAAGAATTTATGAATAGTTGTTTATAAAAAGGAGTTGTAAATGAAAAAGGTATTTGAAGCAATAACAGATTTATTGTTCTATTTTATTTGTTTTTGTATAGTGGGTTGGATATATGAAGTAGCTTTATTTTTAATAGAAGACCATATATTTGTAAATAGAGGAGTTCTATTTGGACCATGGCTTCCAGTATATGGTGCAGGTGGGTTAATAATTTATTTTCTATTTAATAAATTAAAAAAGAAACCTGTTAAGATAGGTAAATTAAATATTAGACCATTAATAATTTATATATACATAGTAGTGATATCCACAGTAGTAGAATTATTAACTACATATGTTATTGATTTTATGAAATCAGACTGGAGAAAACTTTGGGACTATAGTAATATGTTTCTTAACTTCCAAGGTAGAATTGCTCTTAAAACAAGTTTAAAATTTGGTTTAGTAGGAATAATTGGAGTATACCTAGTTATTCCATTAATAGAAAAATTCTTAGGTATTAAAAAGATACCTACAATTATTATTAAATATGTAGTAATAGCATTATTTATAATAGATATTCTTATTCATGTATTATTTACTGGATCTACATATGTAGGACCATAGTATTTATGCTATAATTAATTTGGGTGATGTCATTTGAAAAATATTATTATAATAGGTGCATCAAGAGCAGGTAAATCAACACTTACAAAATTACTAAGTGAAAGAATTAATAATTTAATGGTTATAAGAACAGATTTATTAAGACTTGCTTATAGAGAAGCAATTCTTAAAGATACATCTCTATCTATAACAGTCGTATTAAATACACCTGAGTATATTGATTTTGTATTAAGTTATTATAAGTATGCTAATATGTATGATACTGGTTTTGTAAAAGTAATGGATACCGTAGACTTTGAACCAAAAGATGTTAGTGTATTTGAAAATGCAATTGTTGTATGTTTAGGATATCCAAATGCTATTAAAGAAGAAGTAGTTAAGAATTGGAGAAAATATGATACTGATATAGATTGGACTAAAAGTAGATCAGATGAAAAATTACTTCATCATGCTGAAAAAGAAATCAAAAATAGTCAATATTTAGAAGAAGAATGTAAAAAGTATAATATAAAATATGTTGATACATCTTCTGATAGAGAAAAAGTATTAGAAGAATTAGCAGATTATATTGTAGATAATATTAAGGACTAGTGTAAACTAGTCTTTTTTAATAGTTGATTAATACTGTATCTGTAATATAATAAAAGTATAATTATAGGGTAGTATAATTATGGAAAGGGAAATACTATGGAAAAAGAATCAGTAAATAATACTGAAGTAAAAACAGAAAAGAAGAAAAGTAATAAAGGTTTACTTATAACTCTAATTGTTATTTGTTCTCTATTTTTAGCAGGTCTAATATCGTGTTTAGTAATGTTATTTGTTAAACCTGATTTTATTTATGATATCGGAAAGAAAACAATTACTATTACTTTTGATTCTGATGGAGGATCCAAAGTAGAAAAAATCAAATTTAAACAAGGAGCTGGTACTACACTTCCAACACCTACAAAAGAAGAATATGAATTTAAAGGATGGTTTATTATTAAATCAAAAGGTAATCCTAGTGCTTGGGAAGAAACTGATAATGGAATTGGAACTGAATTAACTAGTTATTGGACTAAAATGTTATCTGGTGATGTTACTTTAAAAGCTAAATGGTCTAAGTTAGAAGAAG
This sequence comes from Bacilli bacterium, assembly GCA_017542065.1. Taxonomy (GTDB): domain Bacteria; phylum Bacillota_I; class Bacilli_A; order RF39; family UBA660; genus RUG13038. The sequence continues at coordinate 11,300 of JAFXXX010000016.1, forward strand.
ATGAAATGATGATGGCTATTAACTTTGATGGTAAAGGTGGATTAGTAGCTGGTGAAAGTTCAATAAGTGTAAAGTGTAAAGATAATTCTTACACAGTAGAAGGTTTACCAAAAGCTACTAAAGAAGGATATAACTTTATGGCTTGGACAGATAAGAATGGTACTCCAATATTAGATGGAGCTTTACTTACTTGTGCAGAAACTTTAGATTTATATGCTACATATGAAAAGAAAGAAGAAACTAAACCTACAACTCAAGAAAAGAAATATAAATGTCAAGCAGGTTATGAATTAAAAGATACTAATAAATGTGTTCAAACTGCTACTGCTGAACAAACTTGTGATTCAGGTTGGATATTGAAAAATGGAAAATGTTATAATCCTAAATCTCCTAATATAGCAGGAACAAGAACATGTAAAAAAGAATATTATGCTGGTGATTATCGTACAGGAACATATATTCAAGAAAATGGTAGTCCAGCATACTGTGGATATATGGAATTAACATCATATATTGGACAAAGAGATAATTGTAAGAATAATGGTGGTTCATTAGCTCCTAATAATCATTGTTATAGACTTTTAAAAATGAATAACTATGATCAAACATGTGCTTCAGATGAAGAAAGATTAGAAGCTCAAGTATTAGGTGGTGGATCAATTCCTGGATGTTATCAATATAAAACTCCTGGTAAAAAATGCCCTGATGGATATTTAAGTACTACTACTTATGGAGATTGTGCTAAAGTAATAGATGCTACATTAGAATAAGACTAGATTTATCTAGTCTTTTTTTTATTCTACAAACTGTAGAGAATTTTGGTGTTGACTCTATGTTACTATGAAGTTGGAGGATTATTATGAATGATAAATATTTTTTACGATTAGGAGATTTGGCTACTAATCTATTTCTTATTTTAATGGGCAATAACAGTAATATTAAGAAAGTTACATTTCATCAGTTATCTGAATTTGAAAAAATACTTCTGGAGGAAGCAAAAAAGAGAGAATTAAAATTTATTTTTGTATTAAGTAGAGATGATACAAGTAAGTTTTTTAGAGATTGTGGAGGAGTATTCTATAGAGATGATGATAGAGGAGTTAATATAAGTGATGTAATAACACCTTATCATCTTATATATGATAGATCACATTTACCATTAGAGGTTTTAGAAGTAATGACATGTGATAATGTAGTAAATAAAACACTTGAAATGATGGGTTTAGAAAAAAGTGGAGAGCCTAAAAAGAATATTTATTATTATTTAAATAATTTGAAAAGTAAAATGGCTAATCTAGCTAGGGAGATGAATTTTGAAAAATGTATGGAGTTAAGAAAAGAATATAATTTACTTAATATGGAAAAAAGATTGCTTTCAAGGAACAATAATACTAACGAATAAAGACTCTACAAATCGTAGAGGTCAAGGGTAGTTGACATATGTTATTATGAAGTTGGAGGAGGGATACTATGAAAAATAATTATCCAATTAGGTATGCAGTTGTACCTATAAGGGACATTGATCCTATAACTGATTCTTCTAAGGTTTATGGCTATATGATAACTAAGTGTTATGTAGTTGGAAGTAGAAGGGAATATTATAAGAATGAAGGCTCTAAAACAGAATATATTATTTCTTGTCCATACATAACTGC
>JAFXXX010000017.1 GCA_017542065.1 Bacilli bacterium
AGTACTTTTTCATCTTCTAGGCTATCTACTTTTAAAACTACACCATCAATAGCAAATGGAAGAGATTCTCTTTTCTTACCTAAATCTTCTATATAATTAATAAGATCTTTTAAATTTTTACCATAACCATTTAATTTGATATTAGTAGCAAATCCTAGTTCATGTAAAAATTCTATAGATTCTTTTTGAGTTTTAATATTGTAATCTTCTGGATTTGGAATGAAATAAGCTAAATAATCTAGATCTCTTGTAGCAGTTATTTTACTATCTAATTGTCTAACTGATCCTGCTGCAGCATTTCTAGGATTAGCAAATAATTTAATACCTTCTGCTTCATTCTTTTTATTTAACTTTTCAAATGAAGCTTTAGACATGTAGATTTCTCCTCTTACTTCTACGTCTATATCTTTAGTTAATCTAAGAGGAACTGACTTTATAGTTTTAACATTTAAAGTAATATCTTCACCTGTTACACCATCACCTCTAGTAGCAGCTCTAACAAGTACACCTTTTTCATAAATAAGTGATCCTGATAACCCATCCATTTTAGGTTCTAATGTATAACATGCATTAGGAACTTGTTTTCTAATTCTTTCATCAAAAGCTTCAACTTCTTCTTCATTAAAAATATCATCAAATGAAAGCATTGGTGTTTTATGATTTACTTTCTTAAAACTATCTACTGCTTCTCCTCCAACTCTATTAGTAGGACTATCCTCTCTTTTAAGTTCAGGATATTCTTTTTCAAGTCTTTGTAGTTCAGTATAAGCATCATCATACTCTTGGTCTGTAAGAGTTGGATTATCTAATACATAGTATTCGTAAATAGCTTTATTAATAATTTCTATTAACTCATTCATTCTGTTTTTAATCTTATCCATAATGTTTACCTCATATATATATTTTACCATAAAAAAAGGAAATAGTTTTGCTATTTCCATAAATTATTTGGATATTCATTATTATCTATTAAAGACTTAATTGCATCCTTTACAATAGGTGTATCTTCTTTATATGTAACACCATGCCACTTAGCATTAGTTCTTAATACTCTTACTTCTTTTTCTTTATTTTCCACAGCATTACTTATTTCTGTAGGTAATAAGAATTCGCAGTTTTCTAAGTCATTTTCATTTTCTTTAAAGAATATATCCATTCTTTCTTTTAAGAATGGGAATATAGATAAATCAAATGTAAATAAGTTAACTGCTACTAAATGAGAATCTTCTATTTTAAATGGTTCTGATCCATCAAGTGGTGATGCAAGTATAGAACCATCTATTAATTCTAGTTTACTTTCAGTAATAGATTTTAATAAATCTCCTTCTGATTCTACTACACCTCTTTTAACAGATCCATTTTCTGTCATAGTTTTTCTTGCTTCGTAGCATATAGTTGAATAATTCTTTGAACCAGTTTCTTCTATATATTTTTTAGCAGTCATAAATGCATCTCTACCATAAAAGTCATCTGAGTTAATAACTAAAAATGGTTCAGTAATTGCATCTCTTGCAGCATATATAGCTTGAGCAGTTCCCCATGGTTTTACTCTTCCTTCTGGAATATTTACCCATTCAGGAATATCATTCATTTCTTGAAAAACATAATCCACAGGAATATGTCCTTCTACTCTTTTACCAATTGTTTCTTTAAATACTTCTTCATTTTCTTTTTTTATTATAAATACTACTTTACTAAATCCTGCTTTAACAGCATCATATACAGAATAATCTATAATAAATTCATCATTTGGTCCCATAGGTTCAATTTGTTTTAATCCACCAAATCTACTACCCATACCTGCGGCCATAATTAATAATTGCATATAATCCTCCTAGTTATCTATCTTACTAATAGATTTATGATTCTTAAGTATTTTCTTAACACCATCTTTAGAAAATGAAATAGTAGCTATAGGTCCTTCAATATTAATTACTACACCCATACCATATTTTTCATGAGTAATAACATCTCCCGGTTTTAAATCATTTTCTTTTTCTATATTTTTATTTTCTTTTTTTAGTGTCTCTTTGATTATACCATCTTTCTTAATTTGGTCAAATAAATCTTCACCTATCTCTGCGATAAATCTACTTGGAACATTAGAGTCAACTTTACCATAAAGAAGTCTACTTCTTGCATTTATTATAAATAGTTTTTTCTTAGCTCTAGTAATAGCAACGTAAGCAAGTCTTCTTTCTTCTTCTAGTTCATCTCTACTTTCTAAGCAGTTTATATGTGGAAATAATCCTTCTTCCATACCTACTATAAATACGTAGTCGTATTCAAGTCCTTTAACAGAGTGAATAGTCATAAGTGATACTCTTTCATCATTAACATCATTCTTTTGATCATTAACATCACTAACAAGTGATAATTCATCAAGAAAGTCTGATAGAGATACTATTCCGTCATTTTCCTCAACTGACTTAGTAATAGATTTAAATTCTTCTAAGTTTTCAAGTCTTATATCAGCTTCTAAAGTCTTTTCATTTTCTAAATCTTCCTTAATACCTGATTTATTTAAAACTAAATCAATAAAGTCTGTTAAAGACATAGTATCTTTTACTTTAGATAGTTCTTCAATTATATTTTTAAATTCTAATTCTTTTCCACTGGATAAACATTCAAATAAAGATTTATTAGAATTAGATGCTTCTAGTTCTAAGTTTTCTAATGCTTTTAAACCAATACCTCTTTTTGGATAATTAATAACTCTTAAAAGAGATACATCATCTTTATTATTATTTATTAGTTTTAAGTATGCTACTAAATCTTTTATTTCTTTTCTTGAATAGAATGCAAATGAACCAACAACTCTATAAGAAATATTATTTCTTAAGAATGCTTCTTCAACATTTCTACTTTGTGCATTTGCTCTATATAAGATACATATTTCTTTTGGAGATACACCTTCATCTAATAATTTTTTTATTTCTTTAATAACATAGTTAGATTCATCCATTTCATCAAAAGCTCTATAGTAGACTATTTTTTCTCCTTCATCATTAGATGTCCATAAGTTCTTTTCTTTTCTTAGTTTATTATTTTTAATAACTCTATTAGCAGCCTCTAATATCTTTTTAGTAGATCTATAATTTTCATCTAGAACTACCATTTTTGAATTTGGATAATCTTTTTCAAAGTTAAGTATATTTTTATAGTCTGCACCTCTCCAAGTAAATATTGCTTGATCCGCATCACCAACTACAGTTATATTCTTATACTTAGCACTTATCATCTTAGATAAGATATATTGTGGTCTATTTGTATCCTGATACTCATCTATAAATACATATTTATATTGTTCCTGGTATTTAGCTAATATATCTTTATTTTCATCAAATAGTTTAATTGGAAGAATTAATAAATCATCAAAGTCTACTACTGATGATCTTCTTAAATTTTTTTCATACTCTATGTATACCTTTTCTGCTACTTCATCAAAATCAGTATATACAAATTTATGATATTCTTCTGGACTAATCATTTCATTTTTATTACTTGAAATAACATTTCTAACAGCTTTAGGACTAAACTTAGTAGTATCTAAATCAAAGTTCTTCATTATCTTTTTAACAAGAGTTAATGAATCATCTGCATCAAGTACATTAAAGTTTTTATCTAGGCCTAATCTATCATAGTTTTCTTTTAATAGTTTTAATCCAAATG
>JAFXXX010000003.1 GCA_017542065.1 Bacilli bacterium
CTTCTTACTGATACTAATAATGGATTTTCTTTATCTCCAAATTTCTTACCAGTAATTTCTTCCATCTTGATAATATATTCATCAATTTGGCTTCTTATTTCTTCATTTATTTCTCTACCATCTTCATAGTATTTAGTACATGCTTCAGTAGTAATAGTAAATCCTTGAGGAACAGGTAAACCAATATTAGTCATTTCTGCTAAGTTAGCACCTTTACCACCAAGAAGATTTCTCATTGAAGCATTACCTTCAGTAAATAAATATACGTATTTCATACTTCTTATCCTCCTAATACAAAGAATATTATATAAAATATGAAGATATCTATCAAGTATTATTTACATAAAAAAACAAAAAGTAGTTTCTACATGAAACTACTTATATGTACTGGTGTATAGTTTGAATTATCCATTACATAATTTAATACTTGATCTACATTATCATCTACCATAATAATATGTTCATCATCAGTATCAGGATTAAGTTTTTTAACTAGATTTAAAGCCTCTAATTTATCTTTATAATCATCAACATACATAATATTATCTCTAATAATATTATAATTTCTAAGAATAAAGTCATCTTTTATTTTTTGTTCTTCTTCAGTAAAGCATCTAGATAAAACATATATCTTTTTATTATCTTTTCCTGCTAAAAATTTTTGAAGAGTTTTATTTAATAAATCATCAGTATAAAAATTATGACCTCTTACTATTGCTCTTGAGAATTCTATATCACTATCTACATTAGAATCTGCTTTATAATAATGTTTATTATCTCCAAATTCCATTTTAGCAAGTACACCATCTACATCAAATACAAATATACTTGCTGGATCATTTATAAGTTCATTAATTCTAGTCATTATTTACTCCTTTCATAGTTAAAGCAACTTTTTCTTTTTCTTTAAATATTTCTTTAACATATACTTTTACTATATCTCCTACTGATAATACATCAGATGGATGTTTTATATAACTATCTGATATTTCAGATATATGAACTAGTCCATCGTTATGTAAGCCAATATCTATGAAGGCTCCAAAAGGTGCCACATTTCTAACTGTTCCTTCTAGTTCCATTCCTACTTCTAAATCATCTATAGTAAGTACATCACTCTTTAAGATAGGTCTTGGAAGTTCATCTCTTGGATCTCTATTAGGTTTTTCTAGAGATTCAATTATACCCTCTAAAGTATATATATCAGTGTTTAATTCTTTAACTATATCTTCTTTATTTATAGATTCTAGTTTAGTAATTAATTTATCTGTTCCAATATCTTCTAGGGTTAAACCTAAACTAGATAACAATTTCTTAGTTATATCATAACTTTCTGGATGGATAGATGTTTTATCTAAGATATTATCTCCGTCTACTATTCTAATAAACCCTATAGCTTGTTCATAAGTTTTATCTGTTAATAATTTAGAGATTTCTTCTCTAGATTTAATCTTACCTTTATCTTCTCTATACTTAATTAATTTATCTATACTTCTTTTTGTTAAACCAGAAATATGTTTAAGAATAGATGAAGATGCAGTATTAATATTAACACCTACTTGGTTAACTGTTTTTTCTACTACGAAGTCTAATCTGTCTTTTAATTTACTATCAGTTACATCATGTTGATATAATCCTACTCCTATTCCATCTGGTGGAATCTTAACTAGTTCTGCTAATGGATCTTGAAGTCTTCTTCCAATAGAAACAGCACTTCTTTCATTAGGAGTTAAATCAGGAAATTCTTCTTGTGCTACTTCTTCAGTTGAGTATATAGAAGCTCCAGCTTCATTAACAATTATATATTTACAATCTAAGTTATATTCTTTGATTAGGTCTGCTATCATCTTTTCTGATTCTCTAGATGCAGTACCATTACCAATAGAAACTATATCTATTTTATATTCTTTAATTAATTTTAAAACTGTATTCTTAGCATTTAATGCTTCTTTTTCAGAAGATGCAAATGGTTTAATAACAGTCGAATATAAATACTTACCTGTTTCATCTAATACAGCTAATTTACATCCATTAGAGTATCCAGGATCAAATCCTAATACTCTTTGGTTCTTAATTGGAGGTTGCATTAATAAACACTCTAAGTTCTTACCAAAGTTTTCAATTGCTTCATCTGAAGCTACTTCAGAAAGTTCACTTCTTATTTCTCTTTCTATACTAGGTTCTATTAATCTAGTATAAGAATCATTAATTGCATCCCTAACATATTCGGCACATTTATTTTCTTTTTTAATTAATTTAGATTCTAAGAACTTAATAATATAGTCTTTAGAAGATTTAACTGAAACTGATAAAATATTTTCATTTTCTCCTCTATTAAGAGCAAGTACTCTATGAGGTTTAATCTTCTTAACTTCTTCTTCAAAGTCATAATACATTTCATATGTCTTTTTAGGATCCTCTGCATTCTTTTTTAATTTAGAAACTATAGTTCCGTGATTAAATGTATTATCTCTAATATATTTTCTATAATATGCATTATCTGATATATATTCTGCAATTATATATTTAGCACCTTGAATTGCTTCTTCTTCAGTTTTAACTTTATCATTTAAAAACTTATCCACATATAAAGTATCTGGAAAAGAAAGTATTATTTTAGCTAATGGTTCAAGTCCATTATTAATAGCATCCGTAGCTTTAGTTTTCTTCTTTTCTTTATATGGTCTATAGATATCTTCTACATCTACTAACTTCTTACACTTAAGAATACTATCTCTAAGTTCATCAGTAAGAAGCCCTTTTTCATCTATTAATCTAATTACATCTTCTTTTCTTTTTAATAGATTACATTCATATTCATATACTAAAGAAATAGACTTAATTTTATCTTCATCTAATCCTCCAGTAAACTCTTTTCTATATCTTGCTATAAAAGGAATAGTATTTCCTTCTTCTAATAAAGATAAAGTTTTTTTAACTTGATCAGTTCCGATGTTTTGCTCTAATGCAATACTGCTGATAATATCATCATTCATTTTATTCACCCTAATATAATTATACCAATTATTAACAAATAAAAAAAGAGGCTATTTACCGCCTCTTCTTGGATTTGTATCATCAAAATAATCACTTGGTGTTGGTGTTACATTATTATCATTTGCTGGTTGAGTATTTGAATAATCTGAATATTCACCTGTTGTTTCATTAATAACACCTGTTTCAGTTGAACCAGTAATAATTACATCTCTATCTTGATTAGATGCATTTCCTGCTCTACTATCTAATTCAATAAGTTTTTCAATTTCTTTTGCCTTTTCAGGATCAATATCTGATAATGAAACTGTTTTATCATCAGGTGAAGCATATAACGCCTCATATGGTACCATTAAAGGAGAAGTTATCATTCCATAACCGGGAGTATCACTTCCACTAACAAGTGGATCCTCATATTCAACAAAACCTTTTGTTTTAGTTGCATTCTCTACAATTTTTCTTGTGTTATCTGATAATTTAGGTTCAGCAACAACATTTGTTCCTGAAACTAAAGGAGGCCATGTTGAAGATGTTCCCATTGGTTTCATCATTTCTCTCAATCTCTCAATATATTTTTCCTTAGCTTCTGGTGATAATTTATCTGGATCTTCACCATTTAATTTACTAGATATTCTGGCCATATGCTGTAATTCAGCTTCACTTAAAACTATTTCAGAAGATGATGAAGTAATAACTGCAGGTTTTTCTTCACCTTTTCCAAACCACATTTTATTATGAGAAGCTATTTCTTCTTTTTCTTTATCAGTTAAACTTGTTTTCTTTGTAGAAATAACAAAATCAATATAACATGTTCCATCATTATTTGTGATTAGTTTAGCATTACTGCTTTCACCAGTTTCTCTAGTTTTATCATCAGAAAGAATATATAAGGCACACATTGCTTCTTGCCCTGCTGCAAAAGGTCCATATTTCTTTTCAAATCTTCCTTCTTTTTTTAATCCTTCACGGATTTCAGGAATATCAATCATCGCAATTACTTTCTCACTAATTTCTTTAGGAAAATTTTTATTAATAATATTATCTTTATTATTTTGATCCATATTATTACCTCCTATTTAACTTTTTTCTTTTTATCTTTATTAACATCTATTATCATATTAAATACTGATATTAATGCAGTAGATATTAATACACCGCCAAGTATATCTGTTGCCCAGTGAACACCAGATATAATTCTACCTGCTATAACTAATGTTAATAATATAAGAACTATTACTTTTAAGAATTTTGAAGCTTTACCAAAATACTTATCTGCTACCATAACAAAACTTGTTGCTACACACATAGCAAGAACAGTATGGCTTGATGGATAAGAAGCTTCTAAAACTTTATCTATAAGTATTGGTCTATAGTTAATAATTACTTTCTCAAATAAAGCATATACTGCTAACATAAGAACATATAATATTCCAAGAGCAACTATTTCTCTATCTACCTTTAATAAACTCTTTCTCTTAATTAACTGAATTATTCCAATAACAGCAAATACAACTACTATTAATAATAGTACATATCCAAGATATTCAGTTACTTTATAAATCTTCATATTAGATCCAATTACTTTACTAAACCATCCGTTAAAAGTAGCTAAACCAACTTTAGATTTATTAGGCCCTATTGCCTTAACATTAATAGTTTTAACTATATAAGTATATACTCCAAATAATACAAATAAAATACTTGTTAGTATAATATTCTTCTTTTTCATAAATACACCTCTCTATCATACATAATTATATCATATATAAAACAAAATAAAAAGTGCCTAAGCACTTTTATTTTTTATCTTCTTTTTTTCCAATACCTGGTCTATAAGCATATACTACTGTAGATCTTATATTTTCTACACTAGGATATTCACCTTCTATTGTTCTTTCTTTGCAACCCATTAATTCAGCTTCAGGTAATCCTTCCATACCAAATGCTAAATCAAAATGATAAATTCTATTATTTGAGTCAATATATTCATTCCATTCATGAAGATGTCCACTAATTAAATTACCCCAAACAGGAGTACAATCTAATTTAAATTTACTATTATTAGCAAGTAATGTTAATAATTGAACTCTACCATCAGATGTTCCTTTACCTTCTTTATATATATGAACAGGATTGTTAGCATTAGCAGCTTTAGGATTATCTGTTTTTATAAAATTACCTGTAAATAAATCAAATGATAAACTTCTATCTAAAGCATATCTACTTTGTATTAATCTAAATATTTGTACCATTAATACTCTTGGATCTTCTTCAACTATACTCTTATCATCATATTTATATACTTCCATAAATTGATTATAAAAATCATTAATAACTTGTTCTTGTCCTTCAAATAATTTTTTATCTAAATCAGTTAAATGACTAAATAATCTCTCCTTAATTGAATCCTTTTGATTATGAGTCCAAACAGCAAACGCATCTTGTTCATTATCACGTTGAAATCCCTTAATCTTAATATATGAAGGTATATTAAATAAATCTATTATAGTATTCTTAACTAATCCATTTTGCCAATCTGCATTAGATAATAAATCTAATGTTACAGTTCCATCAAAAGATAAATTAGTAAATATAGATACTAATAGATTAAATGTATCAACTGAATCTATTTCACTAATAATAATATTATCCTGTGGATTATCTTCTAAAACTACTCTTAACTTATCTAAATCAGTTTTATCTTTCTTTAATGTTACTAATACATTTCCATATAAATTGTCATAGCGGCAATCAAAACTTTTTGTTCTGTTAATATAATATCTTGTTCTAACTATTTTCTTTTCTTCCATTACTCCCATTGTTGTTTCCTCCCCCTATTCTTAATGATATAACAACGAATACTAATGGTCAATAGAAACAACAAAAAAAGACTATAAATCTAGTCTTATCTTTGTTTTTCTTCAGGCACTTTTTCCATTAGCCACTGTGTATATCCCATTTCCTTTAAACAAGTATTTATAGATAAACTCATTAAATCATAATTAATATCACGTATATAATCTTTATCATCAGTTAATCCGTAATGTAACATTTCTCTTTCCACTTTTTCAATTATTCTATTTATATCATTAAATTCTGCTGGTTTATCTAATTCTTTCATATTCTTTCTAAAAAATGCTTTAAATAAAAAACTATCTATATCATTCATTATATTTATTTTATCTTTTATAGTTCCTTTATTTGAAGGGTATGTATTATACAAATCTAGTTTTATTATAAAATCATGAATCTCTTCAACTGAAGCATATTCTTTTAAAGCCTCTATTAATCCATGTAAATCAGCCTTAAAATACAATTCTTCCATTTTTGTACTACCAATTAATCTATCTATTTTTCGAGCTATCTTAGTTTCATAAATATAAGATACGTTTGTTATATCATTATCATAAAAACGTTTTATTCTAATATATTCTGTATAACCTTCATTTAATCCTGCACCAATAGATTGCCTTCTTTTTCTATCAGTTTGGTGGAATCCAGAATAACCTATTTTATTTTTAGAATCATAAAATGAACTTGCCATATGAAGTAATTCATGAAAAATAGTTTTTCTTAAATCTTTTAAATCTTTCTTTAAAAGAATCGAATTCTCTATACCCCTATATTGCCCGTCTATTTTAGTAGTATTACAAATAATTTTATCTCTAACATAATTAAAATTTTGAACTTTTACAGTATTAATATTTCTAAAATAATTTCTAAGATATTCTTCAGGGAAAGTACTTGTTAATATTTTATTAAATTCAAGAATATATTCACCATATTGTTTTTTTAATATTTCCTTTTCATCAATAGATACTGCACTTTCAATAACCTCTGGTGGTAAATTTACAGTTTTAATTTTTTTATTTTTATAATCTCTACGTAAAGCATATTTACTACTGGATATCTTTTTTCTTAATCTTAAATCAACTATATATAAAGGAGGAAGGATAAATAGACCTATAATAAGTTGTGATCCACCATATTGCATTAATTTTTGAAGGAGTTCCATAAAATCTTCCATATTATTCACTTACTCCTTCCAAAAATGATTCAACTTCATCCCAATCTTCTTCTTTTTCTACATCTTCTAATTCTCTATCTTTTTCATCTGGATAAAAAATAGATGCATACATATTAATCTTACCATCAGAACCATTTTTATTATCTGTATATATAATGTAATTATTATCTGTTTTAATTGAATAAAAAGTATATAATACTTCATATTCTATTTCTTCACCATCAATATTAACTTTAAATGTAATTTTATCTTCCATATTATATACCTTCCTACTATATAAGTATAACACATTAAAGCACAAAAAAACTAACATAAATGTTAGTTATTTTTAAATGGTCGGGAAGACAGGTTGACTTGGGATAGGTCTAGTTTAATTGACTACCATTGAATTCCTTTTATTTATAAGGAATTCTTTTTTGTTGAATTTAGTCAATTTTATACTTTTTTAGAAAAATCTTCTCCCAATCTTCTCCCAAAATAATGAAAAAAAGAAGTATTGCTACTTCTCATCTTCAGAATAGTAATCATCTTCTTCTAAATCCTCTTCTTCAAAATTCCAAATATCTTGATTACCTTTTTTTACTTCTTCTTTTTCCCACTCTTCTAATCCATATTCATCTAGTTTTTTATCATTTTTATTACTAGTTTTATTTTTTTTATCATTGAAGTATGATAAAACACCATAATCTTGTTCTTCCTTATCTCTATCATCATCAAAAAAACTCATGATGTTATTCACTCTCCTTTTTCTTAATTATGTTGTAGCACTCTCTAACATACTCTACATTATTAATTCCTTTTATTTCTTTTATTTTTTGTATCTTATTAAATGTATCCATATCCAAAAGTGCTCCCAAACATACTAAATTACTATTTCTTTTTCTGTTATATATTCTTTTATTTATAACCCATTTTTTTGTTTCTTCCATATATTATTACCCTTTATTATTAGATTAACTAATTATTTTATCTCCTTCCACATGATTTCTGTCCCATTTTCAATTATTTCTTTAATAGAAATATTATGTTTTTCCATAAACTTTTTTATTTCTTCTCCTTCTTCTTTGCTAAATCTAACAGAGAAGAATTTTTTATCCTTATCTAAATGTTTTTCCCTATATTTTCTTGTATATTCTCTTTTTTTTAATAATTCTTGTTCTTCCATTTCCATAGTTTTCCTCCAATTATTAGTCATTTTTAATCACTTTATCAATTAAGTTTTTTAATTTTCTATATTCTGAACTAGTATTTTTCCACCAATTAGTGCTCCAAATTCTATATATTTTCCATCCTCTAGACTCAAGATATTTTTGTCTATAATAATCTCTTTCTCTAGCAGATTTTGAAGAATGATATTGTCGTCCATCGCATTCAATTCCTAAAATATTTTTATGATTCTTATCTTGAACTACAAGGTCTATCTTATAACCGCCAACGCCATATTGTGTAACTACATTATATCCATCTTCAATTAATTTTGAATATACTTGTTCTTCAAATACACTATCAAAAGTAGCTTGACCCTTAGTTTCAGAATCTTTAGTATCTAATAATCCAAGTAAAATACTTTTGGATAATTCTTTGTCTCCATTACTAATTGCTTTTACATATCTTAAATACTCTTTAAATAATTTAGGGCCATCATTTTTCGTGCTATCAACTTCAAGTTCTTCTGGTTCAATTGATGTTATAACATATATTTTTTGTTTTGCTCTCGAAATAGCAACATTTAATCTATTCTCTCCACCATCTTGATTTAAAGTACCAAAATTAATATTTACTCTTCCTCTTTCATCTCTAGCATATCCAATACAGAATATTATAATATCACGTTCGTCACCTTGAACAGTTTCAATATTCTTAACAAAGAAACCTACATTTTGACCATCATCTTGTCTTTTTTCTTCAGCAGATATTTTTATTGCAAAATCGCTATCCTTCATTTTTTCTTTTTCAATCAATTCTTCAATTAAATTCATTTGATTAATATTAAAAGTTATTACTCCAAATGTCTCATTATTCTTTCTTTCTTTTAATATTTTTTTAATTAACTGAATAGTTTCGTTTGCTTCCGCTAAATTTTGTCTATTACTCCATAATCCATTTTCAACTTTAATTCTTTCAATTGGAAAATTATCCTTTTGATTAGCCAAAGAAGTTACTAATAATTTGCCCCCATAAAAGGCATAATTTGAGAAATCAATCAATTCTGAATGACGAGATCTATAATGATAATTTAACATGGTATGTGGATATTTATAATGGGCTGCATCCAATAAACTTTCATATTCCAAAAATCCATCAAATTTTTCATTTTCATCTTCTTCATCCTCTACTCTTCCTTGGAATAAACTTGATGGTTTTAATTGTTTTTGGTCTCCAGCAATAACTATACTCTTAGCTCTATAAATAGCTGGAATAGACTTTTCTACAAATAATTGAGATGCCTCATCAAAAATAACCATGTCAAACATATTTTTATTTAGAGGTAAAATATCTGATACAACTTCAGGTGTCATTAACCAAATTTTAATAGAATCCATTAATTCTAAATTATATTTAGACATAAATTTCTTTATAGCCATTTTTCGTTTTCTATCTGTCATTTCTTCGATTTTACTTAACTTACCATTTAATGTCATATTATCAGCAGCATTAACCAGCCTATAATATGCTAATTCCATAGTATATTCTCTTTTTTCCTCAATATTTTTATATATTTCATTTTTGATATGTTCAAAATTATCAATATATTTCAATACTTCAGAATTTTCTTTTTCAAAATCTGCAATTATTTTAAATAAATAGTTATTATATATATTAAAACTTGCATCTAAATAAGTAACCTCAAAATTATTTTTAATCTTTGATAAAAGATTAATATATTCCTTTTCTGGTAAAGATAAATGATCATATAAAAATCTGTCTTTTTCATAATCATTATAGAATTCCTTTACAAATGATATATAGTAATCAGTTTCAGATAATAATGATTTAAAGAACTCTTTAGAAGTATAATCACAATAATTATTAATAATTGAATTCACTTTATCATTCAATAAAGATTTATTAAATATTTTTTTGAAGAAATTATATTGATTATACTCAATAATATAATTCTTAAGTTCTAATAAAAGTTTTTCTAATTGAGCCAATTCCATGTCATTTAAATTTTGTTTAAAATTATTTAGGAATTCATTTTCAGACGCTTTTTCAATATAATAATCTAATGGTTCTCTATTACTTTCTTTTTCAATTTTTTCTACAACTGAGTTTAATTCTTTAAAACTTAACGACTTAAGAGTGTTAGTAATATTATCATTAACATAATTATATATTTCTAATTTTTTTTCATTTGTTACATCTATTTTTTTGCAAGCATTATATATATCGAACATACTTGCTCCAAATGAATTATTAGCATATATTTTTTCAGATATTTCATTTAAATATTTTAAATTTTCATTAATTGAACTAATTTCATCTTCTATTGATTGTATAGCCAATTGTTCTGGATTATTTTCTCGTTTATAAATTATATCTGATAAAACTTTAGAACTATCTTTTAAGCAATCTATAACTTTTCTTATTTGATCATAAAACTCATTTTTATTTTCTATATCATCTATTAAAATAGCAAAATTTGATAATTCTCCTAGCCTTGAAACAATAACATCTAATGCTGTCTTCTTTTCAGAAACCATTAAAACATTTTTACCTTTTAATATACATTGAGCAATAATACTAGTAATTGTTTGAGATTTACCAGTTCCAGGAGGACCCTGTATTACTAATGAATCATTCTTATTAATATCCTTTAAAACTTTTTCTTGTGAAAAGTCCAAATCATTTATATATTCAATTTCCTCTTCAGTTTCTAAATCATTATTTTCTTCAGTTTCTTCGTAATTTATATCAAAGTTAGAATTAACTTGTTCCATTCCATTTATCAATTCTTTAATCAACTTTGTAACTTCACCAGAATTAATTATATTATGAAAATCTTCATATAATGATGTAACATAAGTAGAAAACAATCCAAGAACCATATATCCTTTTAATTCTAATTCACCATTTTTATAATTTGGAAATTCACTTTTAGTATTTTCAAAAAACGATTCAATAGAATATTCCTCTTTTTTTATATATAATTTTTGTTCTTTATAAAAATCTATCATTTGCTCAACAAATTTTTCAGAATCAATACTTTCAATTACATTATCAGGTAATATTTCATTCTTACCATTAAATTTATTATTTGCAAGTATTAATGTATTATTATAAAGAATGTCACGAGAAGAATCATTTTCTAAATAAATAGTGTCAGCATCTCTAACAAAACGTACTGGAAAAATCATTAATGGAGCTTTTATAATAAAATTTTCATTTTCCAATTTACCTTGTAAAAATGGATATCCTATATATAATTCATTTTTACCAGAATCAATCTCTTCCTTTTCTACTGCACGTAATAATTTTAATATTACTTTTTCTTTAGGATCATCTACATTTGAAATCTTTAATAATTTTAATTTTCCAGCTTTTTGTTTTAAAATAAATTCTTCCACAGAATTGTCTTCATAATACTTAGTTAAATCTACACCAAAATCCTTATTTAATTTACCAGAATAAAGCATTCTATTTCTACTATTAATATTAACTAAACGATTTTCCATTAAATTCAATATTTCTGTTTCAGATGATGAAAGTGATTCACCCTTACCTTCTTCAGATTTAATATGTTTTTTTATAGCTTCTAAAAATAAAGGACCATATTGATTAATGAATGTTTCACCAATTCCAGTAATATTTCTCATATCATCTAGTGTAGTTGGTTTATAATATGCTAATAATCCCAAAACATTATCAGAACATATAGCCGCATGTTTTCCATCGCTTGTAAAATTTTTTTGTCTTAATTTTTCTCGTAGGCTTATTAATCTATTATCTAAATTCTCATCTACTTCAAATTCTGTTTTCATATTGTCACCATCCTATTAAACATTATACCATACAATTCTACAATTATTTTATTTGGAATATTATTTATTTTACAATAATTAAAGCATATTAATGATACCATATTTTTTAACACATTTTTCACACATTGATAGCACTAAACTTCTACAAAATAAACCTTGTTATCCACACTTTTTGTGTTAGAATGTAGTAAAATCAGGTAATCATGAATTTAAATAATTATCTGTTTTTTGTCCCTAATTTTTGCCAATTTTTGGGGTCAGGGACTTAAGAAAGCCTTATTTTATAAGGCTTTTTTCATTGTTAGGGACCAATTTTGCATGTGCAGAATAAGTTTGCCACCACCCTTTTTGTTGTAAAATAAGGGCAAAACGGGGTAGTTGGCGGCACCTTCTTATGCTCATAAAAAAAATAGGCATTTTTTTAGCAGTTTTTAGTCCCTAGTAAAAAATTAAAAAAGGAGGTATTTTTATGAAAAGATTTATAATCATTCCTAACAAGTTAATAACTGAAGGATCTCTATCTTATGGAGCTATTCTTTTACTTGGATTTTTAAATTCGAATTCTAAAAAGTTAGGTTATTCATATGCAACTAATAATTATTATGCAAATATGATTAGATGTTCTGCAAGAAAAATAACTTATCTAATTAAAGAATTAAATGATCTAAATTATATTAGAATTGAGAATCCAAAAAGTTATAAAAGAAAAATATATGTTAGTTATAAATTTCCTAGTAAGTAGAATTATTCTTCTAACTAATAGGAAATATATTTCTAACAAAATAAATAAATTAAATAAATAAGTTAAATATATAATAGAAGATCTTGCAAGATAAGGTCTTTTTTTGTGGAGGGATTATGGATATACAAGATTATATATTAGTACATGGAATAATTACTAATATTAAAGACAATGTTGATAATAAGTTTATATGGTTCGATATAAGAAAAGATGAGTATTACAAAGATAAGGATGGAAAGATGAAGAATAACCCATCCTTTTTTAGTGTAAGAGTATCTAAGAATATGAAATATAAACTAGAAACAAATATAGAAATTATTGTTAAAGGAATACCTAAAGGTTTTGTTGATAAAAATGGATATAGACAAAACTATATTCACGCTACTGAAATAAATGGATTAGAAACTAATAAGTATGATGGAATTATTTCTTATGATACTGATGGAGTTATGCTGTGGAATGGTAAAAGATGTGAATCTACACTAATATCTAGAGAAGAACAAGAAGAAATTGATAAATTAATAAAAGAATGTATAGGAGAAGATTAATATGATGATTTGTGTTTTTAAATCTATTGTGATATATATTAATCAACCTATCGATATAAGTCGAGGTGAATTTTATGAGTAAGGAGATATCTTGGAAAGAAAAATTTGAATTAGTACTTAAAGAAGAACTAACAATTAAAGAAATAATGATGTTATGCTCAGTAGGTCAACCCAGGGCATCTATCATTAGAAAGAAAGCAATTGAATTATGTATGAGTGAAGATATAAAACTATATTCACAGCAAGTTCCAACAGAAGCAGTTCTAAGAATAATCAATAAAGATATCAATTACTATAGAGATAAAATGAACCTTGAATTCGAAATATGTAGGTTGAGGAGGTAAAAAATTGTCTGTTCATAAAGATAGTAGAACAGGTTTATATTATGTTAAGCATCTAAATAAAACTTATAGAGGTTTTGAAAAAAAGAGCGATGCTAAAAACTATGAATCTAGGCTACAACTAAATGAAATAGACCAAATAACTAATTTATCAATTTCTACTCTTGCTAATGATTTTTTAGAAGACTATAAACTTAATCGTACAATTACAACTTATATTAGTACTAAGGCAATTATTAATAATTATATTCTTAAATTCTTTGATAATAAAAGAGTACAAAAAATAAATGAATTAGACTGCCGTAATTTTAAAAATTTCTTAGCTACGACTAATTTATCGTCTAAAACTAAGAATCACATTATAAGCGTGTTAAAAATGGTGTTTCATCATGCAAAAGTCTATTACAAACTGAATGATGATCCAACTTATGTAATTGAACCCTTTAATAAGACATTTGAAGAAAAGATAGCCCAAAGAGAAAGAGGAAAAAATATTTGGACTAATGAAGAGTTTAATAAGTTTATTGAATGTGTAGAAAGACCAGATTATAAGATGTTCTTCATTATAATGTATTTTACTGGTTTACGTATTGGAGAAATGCAAGCATTAAAATGGGAAGACTATGAAAATGGTTATATAACTGTTAATAAAGAATTTAATGAAAGAACTGAAGTTCATCATGGAGAATTAAAAGAACCTAAGACTGCAAACTCTTATCGAGATGTCGCCTTAGGTCATAATATTGATAAGTTATTAAGTGATTATAAAGAATCACAAAGAAAGAAATATGGGTATATTGATAATAATTGGTTTATTTTCGGTCGAGTTGATGTTTTTCATAGAACTACTATAAACCGAATAAAAGAACAGTCAATTAAATTAGCTGGAGTTAAATATATTACAAATCATCAGTTTAGACATTCACATGCATCTAACCTTATTTGTAATAGTGATACTAATATAGTAGCAGTATCTCAAAGACTAGGTCACTCTGATACTAGTATAACTTTAAGTACTTATACTCATTTACTTCCAAAAATGGAAGAAAAAGTATCAAGTTATATAGATGAAGTATCATCAGATTTAGTCCAAAAAGTTTGCTTTTAAAAAAAAGATTTTTTAAAAAAATCTTCTCCCAATCTTCTCCCAAAAAAAAATACCCTTATAAAATAAGGGTAAAATACTCAATGGTCGGGAAGACAGGATTTGAACCTGCAACCTCTTGGTCCCAAACCAAGCGCACTGCCAAGTTGTGCTACTTCCCGATATATATTATAAAAATGGTGCGCTCTAAGGGATTCGAACCCCTGACCTTTTGGTTCGTAGCCAAACGCTCTATCCAGCTGAGCTAAGAGCGCATACGCACTTCAAAGAACATATAAATAATATCATTATTATTCTTTAAAGTCAATAAATAATAAAAAAAATAAAGAATTATTCATTCTCTATTTTTTAAACATTTTTTCTAAAGCATTTAATCCTTTAGTAATTAATCTTCCTTCTACTCTAGAAGCTACTCTTCTACCTATTTTTCTTGGTACTGAGTTTTTCTTCTTTCTTTCAGCTTCTCTTTCTTCTTTTTCTTTTTGCTTTCTAGCTTTTTCAGCTTCTTTTTCTGCTGCTATTTTAGCTTTTTCTTCATCTTTAATTCTTTGCTCTTCTGCTTTTTTAGCCTTTTCTTCTTCAACTATTTTATCTATTTTTTCAGAAGCTGATTCATCATCTATCTTTTCATCATATTTACCAGCAAAAGGACTATTATTAATGATTTTATTTCTAGCCATATCATCAATAACACCTATCTTACTTTGAGGTGGAAGTATAGTTACTCTTTCACATACTTCAGGTTCTCCTTTTTCGTTTAAGAAACTTACTATTGCTTCACCAGTTCCCAATTCTAAAATAGTATCATATGTATTAAACTTTGGATTAGATCTAAATGAATCTGCAGCAGCTTTAACTATTTTTTGTTCAGCTGGTGTATAAGCTCTTAAGTTATGTTGAACTCTATTACCCAATTGTTCAATAATAGTAGAAGGTATATCTCTAGTACTTTGTGAAATAAAGTATAAACCTATTCCCTTTGATCTTATTAATTTAACTATTTTTTCAATTTGCTTTAATCTATATGATGGCATTTCTCTAAATAAGAAATGTGCTTCGTCAAAAAAGAATGCTATCTTAGGCTTATCTAAATCTCCTACTTCTGGCATAGAATCATAAAGATTTGTTAATAAACATAACATAACTGCAGAGTATAAATCAGGATTCTTATAAAGCTCTACAGCATCAAGTATATTTACTACACCCTTTCCTTCGTTATTTGTAGATATAAAATCATGAATATCAAGTTCTGGTTCACCAAAGAAATTATCTAACCCTTGATTTTCTAATGCATTTAGGCTTCTAAGAATTACACCTACACTTTGTGTAGTTACATTTCCATATTTAATAGTATAATCACTTCTGTGTTCACCAATATGGTTTAAAACTCTTTTTAAATCAGGTAGATTATCTAAATCCCATTTTTCATCTTCTGAAACTTTAAATACGATGTTTAAAACGCCTTCTTGAGCTTCAGATAATCCAAGCATAATAGAAAGTATATTTGGACCTACATCAGATACTTTAAATCTAATTGGATGTCCTTTAGTTCCATAAATATCCCAAAATCTAACTGGAAATTCTTTAACATCAAAATCTGTTAGTTTTAGAGATTCTACTCTCTTTGAAATGTTTTCATTCATTTCTCCAATACAAGCAGTTCCTGCCAAATCACCTTTAACATCTGCCATAAATACTGGAACACCTAAATCAGATAAACTTTCTGCCATTACTTTAGATGTAATAGTTTTACCAGTTCCTGATGCTCCTGTTATAAGTCCATGACGATTAGCCATTTTTGGAAGTAAATATACTTCCTTTTTTTCATTCTTACCTATTAATAAACCTTCACTTCTATACATATTATCCTCCTAATACTTTATATAATTATTCTTCTTTATACATATAATCCCCCTAGTTGTTTTTCAAGATGTCTTCAATTATATTTACACCAAGTGTAGCACATGTTTTTCTAGATTCTTGCATCCATATTTCATCAAATGCTAATAAATCTTCAAGAATAGAACTATCATATTCTTCCTCGTTTACCATCTTTTTATAATTATCAATTATATTTAATACTTCCTCTTTAGATTTACCAATAAATCTATGAATAGCTATTGATAATGATGAAGTTGCTATTGCACAAGCTTCACCATCAAATCTAATATCTTTTACTATTCCATCTTCTATTTTTAATTCTATATCAAAATGATCTATACAAGATGGATTTTTATTACTTTTTTTAATATAACTAGGATCATTAGTTAATCCTTTATTATTAGGATAATTAAAATTGTCTAATATAAGTTCTCTTTTAATATTACTATCCATATTAAATACCTAAACTTTCTTCTAGAATATTTTTATTATCTAGAACTTCTACTAATTTATCACATTCTTCTATTGTGTTATAGAAGTATAAACTTACTCTTACAGTATTTTTAACTCCTGTAACTTCATGAAGCATTTTATCACAATGATCACCTGATCTAACACATATATTCTTTTTATCTAAATATAATGATGTATCTTGTGCAAATACTCCTTTTACATTAAATATGATAGTAGAACCATCTATATCTTTATTATATATATCTAAATTATCTAACTTAGATAATTTAGTAATTAAATACTTTCTTAAATCAGATACATATTCTTCTATAGTATTAACTCCAATAGAATTAATATAATCAATAGTATCAGCTAAAGCTATGACTCCAGGAACATTTCTAGTACCTGCTTCTAAGTTAAATGGATAATCTTTATAAACTATTTCATCCTCTGAGAAAGATGATGTTACTCCACCACCTGTAGTAACAGGTTTTATATCTTTCATTAATTCTTCTTTAGCATATAGAATACCTACTCCCATAGGTCCACAAAACTTATGAGCAGATCCAGCTAAGAAATCTATATCCATATCTGTTACATCCACTAATGTATGTCCTAAACTTTGAGCAGCATCTACAACTACTAATATATTATTCTTGTGAGCAAATTCACATATAGATTTAATATCTCTTTTATCACCTATTACATTAGATATATGAGATAATGCAATTACTTTTGTATTATTTGTTACTTTCTGCGAAATATTATCTAGTGTTAGTTTATAGTCCTCATCAAGGTTAGCATATTTTATTTTTACACCTAGTTCCATAAATGGAAGTATAAGTGATGCATGTTCACTCTTTGATAGTATTACTTCGTCATTACTATTTAATGCATGCTTAAAATAACCATTAATAATCATATTAAGGCTCTCTGTAGCTCCACTAGTAAATACTATTTCTTTTGATGATTTAGCATTAATAAATTCTTTTACTTTATCTCTAGATTTTTCATATAGATTACTAGTAAGCATACTAAGATTATAATCTCCCCTATGAGCATTCATAGGATATTCCTCATAATACTTATTAATAGAATCTATTACGCATTTTGGTTTTAAACTAGTAGCACCATTATCAAAATAAATAATATTTGTATTTAAAATATTAAAATCATCTCTATGCATAAATAGCACCTCTTTTTTATATTCGTATTATAACATATTTATGATAAAATATATATGGGAGATGAAATAAATGGACAATTGTATTTTTTGTAAAATTATAGATGGAAGTATTCCATCAAAAACTATTTATGAGGACGAAGTAGTAAAAGTATTTTTAGATATTAATCCTTTAGCAGCAGGACATACTTTAATAATACCTAAAAAACATTTTAAGGATTTTGATGATATTGATTTAGAAACACTTAATCATATTATGAAAGTTGCTAAGGATATTAAACTTAGAATAGAAGAAAGATTAAATCCTAGTGGAATTAGACTTCTTCAAAATAATGGTGTACTTCAAGATGTTAAACATTTTCACTTACATTTAATACCTACATATAATAAAGATATGGATTTAAATGTAGATAAAGTGTTTGAAATATTAAAGTAATTTTGTTATTATATATGTATACGTTTATAGGAGGATAAAGATGAAAAACAAAATATTATTAAGCGTAGGAATAACTATGGGTGCAGTATTATTACTTACTGGTTGTGGTAAAGCAAAATTAAAAGACGGATCTGAAGTAGCTTTTAAAGTTAATGGTGAAAAAGTATCTGCTGAAAAAGTATATGAAACTTTAAAAGAAAAATATGCTAAACAAATGTTAGCAGATGAAATTGATAAAATCATTTTTGATACAGTATATAAAAATGATGAAGAAATAGAAAAAAAAGTAAATGAACAACTAGATTATTTAAAAACTACTTATGGTGATAATTGGGAAACTACATTAAAGAGTGCTGGTTATGATTCAGAGGATAAATTAAGAGATGAATTTAGATTATCATATCAAAGAGATAAAGCTGTTAGAGATTATATTAAAGAAAATATTTCTGATTCAGAAATTAATTCTTATTATAATGATGAATATGAAGGATCTATATCTGCTAAACATATATTAATATCTACTACTGATAGATCAGATGAAGATGCTGAAAAAGAAGCTAAAGAAATTATTAAGAGATTAAATAATGGTGAAGATTTTTCTGAAATAGCTAAAGAAAAATCTGAAGATCCAGGATCTAAAGATAATGGTGGAGATTTAGGTTACTTTGGTAAAGGTGAAATGGTTTCTGAATTTGAAGAAGCTGCATTTAAATTAAATGTTAATGAATATACTAAAGAACCAGTTAAAACTAGTTATGGATATCATATTATATTAAAGACTGGTCAAAAAGATAAAGCTGAATTAAAAGATGTTAAAGATGATATAATTGATAAATTAGTAGAAAAGAAACTAAATGACGATAAAACTATTGCTATTACATCTTTAGAACAAATTAGAAAAGACTATGGATTAAAGATTAATGATTCTGTTTTAAAAAGAGAATATAAAGCTTATATCCAAGAACAAAAAGATTATTATAATGAACAATAATAAAAAAGGAATATCAATTGATATTCCTTTTTATTTCGTCTAAATCAAATCCTTTAGAGTATAATTTAGATCTTATAAATACTTCTAGTTTATAATCATCAAATTTATCTTTATATTTATTTAATAATTTATTATATTCTTTTATACCCTCTTCTATATTAGTTAAATTTTTAGTATTAATTATTTCATTAATCATATCTATATCATATCCTTGATTAATAAAATAACTAATTAATCTTTGTTTTAATATATTTCCTGAGTATCCTTTAGAGGTCTTAATCTTTTTATCTATTAAATGATTTAACTTATCATATATTACTTTATTATCCACAGTAATATTATCATTTATTATATCTTCTTTAATACCTAACTTTAATAAATTATCTTTTATTTTATTAGGTCCATCATTAGATAGATTAATTCTATCTAAATAATAAGCATATACATATTTAGAGTCATTTATAAGGCCATTTAAGATAAGTTTTTCTATAGTTCTATTAACTAACCCATCTTCATAATATTTGCTTAAATAAGTCTTTATTTCCTTCTTAGAACGCATTTTAGTACTAATATATTTAATACTCTTATTATATGCTTCATATTCATTATTATCAGACATTATTTTATCTAAATTATCTATATGTTTACTAATTAATAAATTATTATTTAATATAACATCTTCATATAAAGTAATAGTATCTTCATTATCTAAATATACTTTATATTTACCATTCTTTAATCTTTCATATTTAACTATATTCATATATCACCTTATAAAAAAACTTAATACATTAATTAACATGTATTAAGCCGTTTTGAACTTCTTCTAAAGCCTTATCTAAACTCTTTTTAGCTTTATAATCTTTTTCTTTCATTTGATAATGTTTTGTTTCATCCATTTGAGTAGCTCTCTTAGCTGCTATATAAACAAGTTGATATTTTGAATTAACAATATTTAAAATTTTATCAATTGAATATGTCATAACCTACGCTCCCTTACTTAATGTATTCGCTATTGGAATAACTTTTTCCTCTTCTTCTTGTTTCTTTTCTGCTTCTTTCTTTGCTTTTACGAAAGATAAGTCTGATGTTATTAGTGCTCTAAAATTAGAATCTAATTCTTTTCCTTCAGTTTTACGAGCATTAACTACATCTTTTAATGAAAATTCATCAAACTGACCAGATTCTATTTTTTCTAAGAAATCAGTATCTCCAAAAACTTCTTTAAATTCATCTCCTCTACCTGTCATAAATAAATATACAAGTAAAGATGAATTACCAATTAATTGTGTTCCATAACATTTTAAAGCATCTTCTTTAGTTGGTAATGTAACAGGTCCTGTATATTCATAATAAGGAGTTGTTCTAACTATAGCATTATACATTATTGTATTACTTATAGCTTCGTCTAACTTAACATTTCTTGGAAATGTTAAAGTTATTAAACCATGATTAAACATATTTTCTTTATCTTCTACAGCAAGAGGACAAGATAAATATTCCATTAATGTACCTACAGTTATTTCTGTTGCTTCGCCAACAAATTTTTTAACTTGATCTTTTTTATAGTCTAGGATAGATGATACATCAACACCAGTAGGTGCTTGTAATCTATAGTAATCTAGAATATTATCAACAAATTTATCTATATCTTCTTTTGAAGTTAATGCGTAGTTTGCTACTTCCATATTACTAGCCTCCTATACTCATATTAATTATATCATATTTTTATAAAATTTTAACATTATTTTTTTAAAATGGTAATTTCATATTTCCATTACTCATCATTTTCATCATCTTTTTAGATTCATCAAATTGTTTTAATAATCTATTAACTTCTTGAACAGAAGTACCTGATCCTTTAGCTATTCTTTCTTTTCTAGATGCTTTTAAAATATCAGGATTTCTTCTTTCTTCAGGTGTCATAGAAAGAACTATAGCTTCTACATGGCCCATTTGTTTAGGATCTACTTTAATATCATTTAATTCCATCTTTTTAGCTCCTGGGATCATTTTAAGTAAACTTTCTATTGAACCCATTTTTTTAATTTGATTCATTTGTTTTAAGAAATCTTCTAGGTCATATTTACCTTTTTTCATTTTCTTATATGTATCCATAGCTTCATCTTCATTCATAACAGATTCAGCCTTTTCAATAAGAGACATCATATCTCCCATACCTAGAATTCTACTAACCATTCTTTCAGGATCAAATGGTTCAAGTCCATCTAATTTTTCAGATGTACCTATAAACTTAATTGGAATACCAGTTAAGTATTTAGCAGATAATGCTACACCACCTCTAGTATCACCATCAAGTTTAGTAAGAATAGTTCCAGTAAGCGGTAACTTATCATTAAATCCTGTAATAACATTAATAGCATCTTGACCCATCATACTATCAATTACTAGCATTACTTCATTAGGTTTAACTTCATTATTGATATTCTCTAATTCATCCATTAGTTTTTCATCAATTTGTAATCTACCTGCAGTATCGATTAAGATATAATCTAAACCATTTTCTTTAGCATATTCAATTGAATCTTTAGCTATTTGAACTGGGTTCTTAGTACCCTCTTCAAATACAGGTATATTTAAACTTTTACCTAAAGTTTGTAATTGATTAATAGCAGCTGGTCTATAGATATCAGCAGCTACTAATAATGGTTTCTTATTATATTTTTTTCTAAGTAAATTAGCAAGCTTACCAATAGTAGTAGTTTTACCTGAACCTTGAAGACCTACTAACATTAATATAGAAGGATTACCCTTAGTATATATTTCTGCTTTATCACTACCTAGTAACTCTAACAATTCGTCTTTTAATATTTTTAAGAATACTTCATCAGGTTTTAAACTTTTCTTAATTTCTTCGCCTAATGCTTTTTCTTTAACTTTATTAGTGAATTCTTTAACTACAGTATAGTTAACATCGGCTTCTAATAAAGCAAGTCTTACTTCTCTTAAAACATCTTGTATATTTTCTTCAGTAATAGATCCATATCCTCTAATCTTACCAATAGCAGAATCTAATCTATCTGATAAACTTTCAAACATAGTTGCCTCCTATAAATCTAATATATTATTTATATTCTCTATTAATTCTTCATTTCCTGTTTCTTTTATTAAATTAATTATTTTTTTATCTTTTTCAACTAACTTTAATTTAGAATCAAAGTCTTCTAATTTAGAACATGCTAGTTTCAAATCTTTTGAAACAGCATTCTTACTAACATTATTATTTTCTGATATTTCACTTAAAGTTAAATTATGAAAATAATAATCTATAAAATAATTCTTTTGAGAATCACTTAGTAATTCTCCATAATAATCAAATAATATTATTAATCTATCTTGTAATTCCATTTACATCATTTCCTTAAATAATCCATATATATATTTTTCTATATCAAAGACTCTTAAGTCTTCTTCTTTTTCACCCATACCAACATATTTAACTGGTATATTAACCTCTTCTTTAATAGCTAATACTATTCCACCTTTAGCAGATCCATCTAACTTAGTTAGCACTATTCCTGTAACATCAGTTATTTCTTTAAAGGCTTTTGCTTGAGAAATACCATTTTGACCAGTAGTAGCATCTATAACTAGTAATGTTTCTTCTGGAGATCCATCTTGATGGTTATTAATAACCTTCTTTATTTTCTCTAACTCATTCATTAGATTAACTTTATTTTGAAGTCTTCCAGCAGTATCAATAAGTACTAAATCATAATCTTTAGCTCTTTCCATACCACTATAAACTACTGATGCTGGATCTATTCCTTCTTCTCCTGATTCAATATCTACTTTAAGTCTATTAGCCCATTCAGTTAATTGTTCTACAGCACCTGCTCTAAAAGTATCAGCGGCTACAAGTAATACTTTCTTACCAGCATCTTTTTCCTTTTTAGCAATCTTTGCAATAGTAGTAGTTTTACCTACTCCATTAACACCTACAAATAATATAACAGTAGGTCCATTTTCTCTATAATTAATCTTATTAACCAATACTTCATCATTAACATAAATAATAAATAATTCGTCAACTATTAATTCTTTTAAAGTTTCTGGATCTTCAATTTTTTCTTTTCTAGCTCTTTCTACTAGTCTATCCATAAACTTAATAACAGTATTAACACCAATATCTGCCATTATAAGAATTTCTTCTAATTCTTCAAAATACTCTTGATTAACTTTAGAATATTTTTTATTTAATTTATTTAATTTGTTTGAAAAATCTTTTCTAGTTTTTTCTAATCCTTTTTCATAACTTTCAGTTTCTTTTTTCTCAACTTCATTTACTTTTTTACTAGAAAATTTTTCTTTTAATTTACTGAAAAATCCCATGTTATCACCTAATAAATATTATATCATATAATAAAAAAAACTACATCATATTGATGTAGTTTTACTATTATCTAGATCTTCCACCAGCTTTTTCAGCTAAAGCTTGTAATTCTGCTTCTCTTATCTTTCTAATTTCTTCAGTCGAATTATAATCTGCTGGTCTTTCTGAACCAATAATAACATTTTGTTCAGTAAAGTTTTTATTATGGAAATCTATTAAATCATCAACCTTTGCATAATCAGTGTTTTCAACACTCAACTTAGGTTTATTTTTTAGTTCTTCTAATTCAGCTTTTCTTTGTTCTTTAATAATTTCAGACGAATTATAATATGGTTTTTCGTCTTTGCCATCTCCTAATAAGAAACGTTCATCAAGATTTCCGTAAGTAACGTTTTGTTCAGTAAAGTTTCTAGCATTGTATTCTTTTAATTCATTTAGATTTGCAGCATTTCTTTGATAATCATTTTGATATTTTTGTAGTTCTGATAATTCTTTATAATAATTTAATACAACAGGTTTATTAACTGTTCTTTCACTTAACATCATATTAAATTCAGCATCACCTGGAACTAATCCTTCAGCTTTAACATCTTCTACAAATGCTCTATCAATATCATCTAATTTTTCTTTGTAATGCTTATTAACTAAATCAGCATATTCAAGAGTCATTAGATTTCTTAATTCGTTTAATTCAGCATAATAATTGTATATAGCATTTTTATCAAGTGCTCTTTCATTCATCATTTGTCTAAATTCAATATCAGTTAAATCTAAACCTTCAGCTGCAGCATCCTCTACAAAAGCTTTTTCATAATCACCTAATTTGTTAATTAGTTTTAATTTATTCTCACCAAATTGTTTCATTAAGTCAGCTTTTAATTTGTCAGATTCATCTAACATTACTGCTTGAGGAGTTTCAATTGGCTCTGGATTATCTAGACCAGGTCCACCATTATTTCCTCCATTATTACCACCTGGTGCAGGTTTTTGTGGAGGTTCAGGGAAAGTAAAATCTTTACCCATAGCTTTTATTCTATCTTCTAAGAATTGCATTTGGTTTTCTTTTACATCACCATATCTAACTTGTTGAAGAATTTTATTACATACACGTAATTCAGTTCTTCTTAAGTTAACCATTTCCATAGCCATAGTATCAAACTTTTTACCATCAAATTTAGGATCCTTTTTAGCAAATTCATGTAATTCACCCATTAGGGTAACATCCCTCATAATTTCTGCTAATTCATGTGGATTTTCTTTTAATTCATCTTCAATTGAATTACCAGTAAATCTTTTTAAAATGGCCATCATATAATCATCTGGTTCTATTCTCTTAACTAATTTTGAAATAGTAGTAAGATCATCTAATGATTTACCATCATATTTAATAGCTAGTTTTTCATTTTCTTTTACTTCTTCTAATGAAGATCCACCTAATGAAGGTCCACCTGCTTTACTACTTTTAGTAAATGTATATTTTAAACCTTTTCTAACTCTTTCATATAAATCTGCAACTTTAGCTTTTAAGCTTTTTGCATTTTTAATTATTTTTCTTTTAGGTTCAATTAAGTCATTTCCAGAAAAATCATATTTATTAGGTATACTTATTGGAGCAGGAGTAGTTCCATTTTTCTTAGCTAATTCTGCTTCAATAGCAGCTTTTTCCATAGCATCTAATCTATCTTTTTCTAGTTTCTTTTCTTCTTCCTCAGTATAACCACTATTCTTAATTAAAGATATATCATGTGTAGTAGTACTTTTTACTTTATTAATATCATCTACACTAATATAAATTGGTTCAGTAAAAGGACCAACGAATCCTTGGTTAGTAATACCATATTTTGGATGAATCTTAAAATGTGGAGGTAATTGTAATTTATTCATATCAACGTTAGTATAAAAACTCTCTACATTCTTTGGATTCTCTAACTTACTATCTAATTCAATAGTAACATCCTGATTTAATTTTTGAATTTCCTTTATTAATTCTACATATTCTTTTACAGTTGCCATAGACACACCTCTATTCTTATATATATTCTATCATAAAATAATAGTAACATACAAAAAAAGATGTCTTATTTGACATCTTTCTTATTATTTACAAACCCCATTTTTAAGTCTTTTAATATTTATTTCATCTTGTCTTTCAAGAATATCTATTAATTCAACTTTCTTTAACTTGCTTTCATTATACATAGCACGTTCATCATCTGTCATTATATCTTTATGACTCTTAGATAATTTTCTTAATTGATTAATAGTTAAAATATTATATCTAGTTTCTTTAGATATATCAGTAGTTCTATCTATTAACATATCTTCATTTACTATACCATTATATCTATCTAATAATACTTTTTGTTTAATAATATAATCTTTATAAGCCTTCATAAACTTATTAATACCATTCTTATTAACACATCTTTCACTTAACATTTGTCTATATTCACTATCATCAACAGTAATATTTTCTGCGATAGCATCTTCAACAAACATTCTTTCATATTCGTCTAAACTTGCAAATAAGAATAATATGTTATCTTGATTAAGTTTACATTCAGACATAGTAATAGTTCTATAATAGTTTAAAACTTGTACTTTATTAACACATCTTTCATTTAACATTTGAATGAATTCACTATCTTCTGGATATAAACATTCAGCAGTAGCATCATCAACAAATGTCTTTTCAAGATCACCTAATTTTTTATATTCAGTCATACAAGTTAATTTATGTCTCTTAACTAATAAATCTTTTAGTTTTTCATCTTCAGTTGGATCTGGAGTAACTGGAGGTTTTACTGGTGGTTTTACTGGCGGTTTTACAGGAGGCTTAGGTTGAATTGGAGGCTTAACTTGTGGAGTCACAGGTGTAACCTTTTTAACCTTTTCACTCTTTGTAAATGTATATTTTAAAGCCTTTCTAGCACCATCAAATGCACCTTTAACTTTAGCAGATAATGGTTTATTATTCATTTTTCTAACATTATTTGCCATCATAGCAGTAACACATACTGCAACTATATCACCAGTAGCTTTATTTTTAATACTAGTTAATGAATCTTTAAGTTTAACACTTAAAGGTCTTTTAACAATTTTTCTAGGACCTGGTCCTATAATTGAATAACCACTTACTACTTTTTCACTCTTTGTAAAAGTATATTTAATATTCTTTTTAGCTGTTTCAAATAAATTATTTATTTTACTTCCAAGTGTATCTGTCTTTTCAACTTTTTCACTTCTTGTAAAAGCATAAGTAGCTTTATTTTTAATACTAGTTAATGAATCTTTAAGTTTAACACTTAAAGGTCTTTTAACAATTTTTCTAGGACCTAGTCCCATAATTGTATAACCACTTACTGCTTTTTCACTCTTTGTAAATGCATATTTAACATTCTTCTTAGTAGTAGCAAGTAAATCACTTACTTTACTTCCAAGAGTTTCAGCACCTTCAGCTTTTGAACTTTTAGTAAAGAAATACTTTAAGTCCTTTTTAAAAGTTACAAATCTATCTTTTAAAACAGTATTAGTTACAGGTTCACTATCTTTAGCAATCTTTGCACTATCTTTTGCATGAGCACTTACAGTCTTTTCAGCTTCTTTTTTTCCATTTTTTGCTGCATCAGATAAATCTGATAATGGTCTATCATATCTATAACTTGTTGCACCATAATAATATGGAATATAAGTATAAGGTTTAACTGTTTTAGTTTCTAACTTTGGAAATTCAGGTTTTGGAAGATCTGGTTTATAATTACCAAATGCAGAACCACTTGTATCAATATCAAATCCACTATTTTTTTGTGATTCTCCAATATTCCATAAATCAAAAACATATTTTCTACCATTATTTACTTTTGGTTTAGAATCTGCATCTACTGTTACATATCTCTTACTTGGAGTAACAGCATATAAAATCCTGTTCATTAAATTAACATATTCCTTATTTGAAAATGTAGGAGCAATAGTTATAGAATCTTTTTCGGGTTCTACAGCTTTTTGTTCAACTTCAACCTCTTTTTGTTCTGGTTCTACTTCTTTTTGCTCAGATACCTCTTCTTTTTGTTCAAGTTCATCAGCTTTTATTGGAATAGTAATATTATTTGGATTATACTTAGATCCATCAACAATATTAAATACTATTTTTCCTTCATCATCATTCTTTTTAGGAACTGGAGGAAGTTGTTTTTTAAACTCTTCCATAGCTTTTCTTTGATCATCAGTTTCTTCAAGTTCATTAGCTTTAATATTTTTTAAAGCATCTGGAGCTAAAGAATAATTAATACCATTAGATCTATTAGAAATCATATTAGTACTAAATATTTTTTCAGAAATAGATTCTGCATACTTATCTCCTGTATGATAATTTATATAACCTCTATATTTATTTCTTTTTTCATCAGTAAGATTACATTTATCAACAGATAACTCAGCTATTTCTACGTCACCTTCAGAAGTTTCCTTACTAATCTTTACTTTTCCATGAGAAGTAGTATTAGTATCATAATCAAGTCCACTCATATCAATATCAGCACAAGTCATAGTTTTTCTAATATTAGTAATATCGGCCACTATTGATCTACTATTTGGTTCATATTTAAATGGAATACTAGGATTGTTTTCAGATAATATAGTTAAAACGTCCATTATTTCTTTTTCAATATTTACCTTTTCAATATTTACCATAATATTTCCCCCTCTTCAAAACATGCGCTATATGATACCATTAAGGGCCTTTTTTGTCAAATAATTTGCCCTTTTTTCAAAAGTAGTATATAATGTTATTTGTGAAACGCATTAACTTTGTATTTTGGTAGAAAGGATAAATATGAAATTTTTTGAAAATAATACTGATACAAAAGTATTTGCGCTTGGTGGTCTTGGAGAAGTTGGAAAGAACATGTATTGTATAATGCATGGTAATGAATTAATAATTATAGACTCTGGAGTTTTATTTCCAGAGGCTGGTTTACTCGGTATTGATTACGTTATACCTGACTTCTCATTTTTAAAAGAAAATGAATCAAAGATAAAAGGGTTATTTATTACACACGGACATGAAGATCATATAGGAAGTATACCTTTCTTACTTCAAACTGTTAAAATACCTGTGATTTATGCGCCTAATCAAGCTGCAAATCTAATTAAAAAGAAATTAGCAGACAGAAATATCAGATATGATAATATTGTTGTTTATTCTGAAAAAGATAAATACAAGTTTAAAAATATGGAAGTTGAGTTTATATCAGTAAACCACTCTATTCCAGATAGTTATTCTATAGTAGTTAGAACTCCAGACGGAATAATAGTTGAGTCAGGAGACTATAAGTTTGATATGACTCCTATTGGACCAATGGCTAACTTACAAAAAATGGCTAAAATAGGTTCTGAAGGTGTAACACTTTTAATGAATGAAAGTACTAATGTTGAAAGAGAAGGAATATCTCTTTCAGAATCTAAAGTTGACGAAGCTATGGGAGACCTATTTAGAAGACAAAAAGGTAGAATAATAGTAGCAACATTTGCATCTAATGTTTATAGATTAAAACATATTATAGAAACTGCAAAAAGAAATAATAGAAAAGTTGCTTTATTTGGAAGAAGTATGCAAACTCAGGTTGAAATTGCAATTAAATTAGGATATATAGAGAATAATGGTATAATTATTTCTCCTGAAGAATCTAATAATTTAAAACCTGAAGAAGTATGTTTACTTTGTACTGGTACTCAAGGAGAACCACTAGCAGCATTATCAAGAATGGCTAATGGTACTCATAGACAAATTAAACTAGTTCCAAGTGATATAGTTATATTCTCATCATCACCTATTCAAGGTAATGCTGAAGCAGTAGCTATTACACTTAATAAACTAGCCTTAAATGGTATTAAAACATATACAAACACTATATTAAGTGATGTTCACTCATCTGGACACGGTAATCAAGAAGAAATAAAGTTAATGCTAAGATTAATAAAACCAAAATACTTAATGCCTATCCATGGTGATTATAGATACTTAAGAAAACATGAGGAATTAGCTATAGCATGTAAAATGCCAAAAGAAAATATATTCCCAATGATGAATGGTGAAGTATTATCTATTAAAAAAGGTGTATGTAAAAGAGCAGGATCATTCCCATGTTATGATATATATGTTGATGGTAACAGAATTGGTGATGTTGGTGGAGCTGTTATTAAAGATAGAAAAATTATGTCTAATGATGGAATACTAGTTTTAGTATGTAATGTAGATATTAAAAAGAGAAAACTTCTTGGTAAAGTTAATCAAGCAACTAGAGGATTTGTATTAGTAAATGAAAATGAAGAATTACTAACACAAATAGAAAACAAAGCTGAAGAAGTTATTAAAAGAGAATTAAACAACAAGAGATTTAACATAGCTGATTTAAAGAGTAAAATTATAACTGATGTTAATGATTTCATAATAGAAAAAACAGGCAGAAAACCTATTATTATGCCTGTTATTATGGATATAAAAAGTAGCGATAAATAATCGCTACTTTTTTTATTAACTAATTATGATAATCTTCCGTATCTAGAATACTTACCATGTAATGATTTTTGTTTAGCTCTATTAATAGATCTTTGATGACATATAGGAGTATAAACAATAGATGTACTTGTTTGATATATACCACCTAATTCACGTAGTCTTTTATTAAATTCACGTATTTTCTTTTTTAAAATCATATTTATATCTCCTATTATTCCTTATCTTCTTTTTTAGGTTCTGGATTTAATGCTTCTTTTCTAGAAAGATTTAATTTACCTCTCTTATCAAATCCAGTTGCTTTAACTAAGATTTCATCTCCTACTGAAACTACATCAGATGGTTTTTCAACTCTTTCATTTGCAAGTTGAGATACATGTACAAATCCATCTAATCCATCCCATAAGTTAACAAAGCATCCATAGTCTTCAACTTTTACTACTTTACCTTCATAAATCTTACCTATTTCAACTTCTTTAACACAGTTAAGAATCATTTCTTTAGTTCTATTAATTACATCTCTATCAGTATGATAAATAATTACTCTTCCGTCATCATCAATATCTACTTTAACAGCATTTATATCACTAACAGAATTTACATTAGAAGCTTCTAATATAATCTTAGTAATCATTTCTCCACCCTTACCAATAACATCTTTAATTCTTGCAGGATTAATCATAAATGTATCAGTCTTAGGAGCATACTTAGAAACGTCTTCTCTAGGTGCTGGAATTTGTTTTTCCATAACATCTAGTATTTCAAATCTAGCTTTTTTAGCTTGAGCTAAAGCTTCTTTTAATATTTGTTTTGTAATACCTTTAATCTTGATATCCATTTGTAGTGAACAAATACCTTTTCTTGTTCCACCTACTTTAAAGTCCATATCACCAAGGTGATCTTCCATACCTTGGATATCTGTTAAGATTGTATAATCTTTTCCATCAGCAGATGTAATAAGACCCATAGCAATACCAGCTACTGGAGCTTTAATTGGAACACCAGCAGCCATTAATGACATACAACCAGCACAGATAGTAGCTTGTGAACTAGATCCATTAGATTCTAATATTTCAGAAACTACTCTAACTGTATATGGGAACTCTTCTTCAGATGGCATAACTTGTTTTAAACATCTTTCACCAAGAGCACCATGTCCAATTTCTCTTCTTCCTGGACTTCCATATCTTCCTGTTTCTCCAACTGAGAATTGTGGGAAGTTATAATGTAACATAAAATGTTTTTCAGCTTCTAAGCTTAATCCATCTAATGCTTGATATTCATTTAATGCACCAAGAGTAGTAACAGCTAATGCTTGAGTTTCTCCTCTTGTAAATACTGCAGAACCATGAGTTCTAGGTAGTACATCTATTTCAGTAGATAATGGTCTAATTTCATCCATCTTTCTACCATCAGATCTAGTCTTTTCATTAACAGTAATAGATCTAAATAAATCATATTCAATTGATTCAAGAACTAATTTAACTTTAGTAATTAATTCAACTAATTCATCTTTATCTAAATCAGCATTTTCTTCTTCATATTTAGCTACTACTTCAGCTTTAACATTATCAATAGCTTCATATTTAGCTAATTTTTCCTTTATTCTTAAAGCTGCATCTAATTTATCTGATGCTAACTCTTTAACTTCATTTCTTAGTTCATCTGAAATATCAAGATGTTCATATTCCATCTTTTCTTGTCCAATTTCAGATATTATCTTTTCTTGGAACTCACATAATTCCTTAACAGCTTCATGACCAAACATTAATGCATCTAACATATCTTCTTCAGATACTTCTTTAGATCCAGCTTCAACCATGTTGATAGCTTCTTTAGTACCAGCTACTGTTAAATCTATATCAGATACTTCTAGTTCTGCAGGAGTTGGGTTAATAACAAATTCTCCATTAACTCTACCAACTTTAACACCAGCTATTGGTCCATCAAATGGAATCTTAGAGATTGATGTACAAAGTGATGATCCAAACATTGCAGCAAGTTCTGGTGAATAATCAGGATCAACTGATAATACAGTATTAACAACTTGTACTTCATTTCTAAAGTCTTCTGGGAACATAGGTCTCATAGGTCTATCAATCATTCTAGCAGCTAATGTAGCAGCATCTGTTGGTCTACCTTCTCTTTTAATAAATCCACCAGGTATTTTACCTACTGAATATAACTTTTCTTGGTATAAAACCATTAATGGAAAGAAATCACTAAGTATATTAGCATTTGGTGAAACTACTACTGTAGATAGTATTACAGTATCACCATATCTAACTAAAACACTACCATGTGCTTGTTTAGCATACTCTCCATTCTCAACAATTAACTTTCTTCCACGAAAGTCCATTTCAAAAATTCTCTTACTCATCTTTTTTCCTCTTTCTTAAATCCTCTTTCTTTTTTCCTCTTACAAAGACTATTCTATCACAAAACAAAAGAAAAAACACTATAAAAGTGTTTTATTTTCTTAAACCTAACTTATTAATAATTTCTCTATATCTATTAACATCAGTTCTCTTTAGATATTCAAGCATATTTTTACGTTTACCAACTTTTCTTAGTAAACCTCTTTTTGAATGGAAATCATGAATATTAACTTTTAAATGTTCAGTTAAAGTATTAATTTCTTCAGTTAATAAAGCAATTTGTACTTCAGCAGAACCAGTATCTTTATCATTTAATCCATACTTTTTAATTATTTCAACTTTCTTTTCAGCTTTTAATGCCATAATAAATTTCTCCTTTCTTATAATTCGCCATATACTTAGTTGTAGGTTGGAGTTTCCATACACCAAGCACAAGGTACGTAATAAATTATATCATAAAACTCTTATAAATCAAGAGTTTTTGTATACTTTTTTACCATGACCTGCTTTAGAAGGAATAAACTCCCCTTCTTTATAATCGAAGTTATTATCCCTTTTAGTTCTATATGTTTCTTGTAATCCATATTCACAGACTAATCTTAAAGTCATCATAATATATCTTCTAGTAGCTCTATCATATTCACCATTATTAACTATATCTACTATTCTTTCTAATTTTGCAAAAATAGATTCTGCTTTTTTGTCCTTATCTACGTCTTTTTTAATTTCTCCTCTAATAATAGGTCCGATAGTATCATACATTTTTAATATATCATGATACTTTTCATCTTTTTGAAGTATGTTATCTCTAAATCCTCTAAGACCATTCATTGTAGGATCATCATCAGGTTTTCCTAAAATTTCACATGTTACTGTTGTTATAAAACAAAAACTAGTACTAAATGTATCAGATGGTATTTCAGGAAAATCTTTTACAAGAGACCCTGTTTCCTTATTCTTTTTAAACACAGGACATCTAGATTGATAAAGATCATTATAGCAAAGATTATCAACATATTCTTGAGGAATATATTGCTTTTCATCAGTTAGTTTACAATAATAACATGTACTAAGTTTTTTTCCACTATCTTCACAATGTTCACACCAAGACATAAAAAATCACCCTTTTTCTAGGTGATTATATTAACACTTTAATAATATATAGTCAATTATTTATAAATTACTTCTAGAATACTCACTCTAGCCGCTATTAAACCCATACGAGCAGTACATAATACTTCAACCGATTCATGAGATTCAGTTAATTCTACATCTTGTCTAATATTTCCATCTGCGCATACAAATTCAACCGCATGACTACCAACTGTTACTTCTTTTTCTAAAGAAATTCCATTAGTTAATTGGCCAATCTTTTCACCATCAATATATACAGGAAATGGAATAGCAC
Organism: Bacilli bacterium; assembly: GCA_017542065.1. Lineage (GTDB taxonomy): Bacteria > Bacillota_I > Bacilli_A > RF39 > UBA660 > RUG13038. The sequence goes on from JAFXXX010000003.1 coordinate 34,338, forward strand.
ATCCCATTGCTCTTTTCTTTCTAGTAACTATTATTTTAACAGTTTTGCCTGAATTAGTAGATTTACTACTTGATACTTTAGATCCACACTCAGTACAAAAACTATCTCCAGTATTTAATTTATTTCCACAATTTGTGCAAAACATTTTTATCACCTCTATAAATAATTATAACAAAAAAAGAGTGTTAATACACTCTATTTTCTCTTAACTAATATTCTAATAATATAGAATAATAATATTGCATATAATATAAACATTGCCCAGTTAATAATTAAATAAATTACTCCATGAGTTCCTGTATATCTTCCTACCATAGATACTACTGATGCAGGAATATATTTATTAATAATATTACTAACATCTTTTAAATGTAGATTATCTGCTAAAAAGTGAAATAATCTAAATAAGATATCTAAAGCACATACTGCATATACAAATGATGAGAATCTTCTAAAGAAGAATACAACTGCAATTATTATTAATACTATTACAATTAAATCTATATACATACACACTACCTCTAATATTATTTTATTTAGTTTCTAATATGTTTTCAATACTACTGTTAAATACCTTTACAGGTTTTACCGTATTATTATCTTGTTTATATATGGCTATCACGTTATTGTTATATGTGAATATAAACTCTGGATAATTATAAATATCTTCTAGTTTATTACCATTAGTTATTTTCTTTAATAACTCATTATTATCTATTTCTACTTTAGGTAGATCTAGAACATCTATCATATTAAGTAACTTGTAATTTCCTTTTTCTATATCTTCTAAAGTATAGGATTCCTCTATAGTAAATTTACCTTGCTTAGTTCTTTCTAATTCTTCCATTACTCCAATAGTATTTAAGTTCTTACATATATCTCTAATTAAACTTCTAATATATGTTCCCTTACTAACATGACATTTAATATAAAAACTGTTATCTTTTATATCACTAATTCTTTCTAATGAATAAATCTTTACTAAATGATGTGGAAGTTCTACTGGAATATTATTTCTAGCATATTCATATAATTTCTTACCATTAACTTTAACAGCAGAATATATAGGAACTTCCATGTCATAATCCTGTGGAAACTCTCTTAAAACTCTATCTATATCTTCATTAGTAACATTTACTTCCTTTGTTTCTAAAGTAGTACCTGTTATATCTAAAGTGTCAGTATTAATACCAAGTTTAACTTTAGCAATATATTCTTTATCTAAAGAAGTAATATGATCTACTATCTTTAAAGAAGTACCTATGGCCACTACTAAAACACCTGTAGCCATTGGATCTAAAGTTCCAGTATGTCCAACTTTTTTAGTATTAAAAATATGACATATTTTATTAACTACATCTCTACTTGTTAAATCTTTTTCTTTATTAACAACTATTATTCCATTCATCATTTCATCACTAATCTTTTGTTACAAGGATATATCCAACAATCATCTTGTACAATTTTACATTTTTCAGCTATTTCTAAAACATCATTACCTAAATATTCATTTTGAGCATTCTCTGTATATAATAATAATATTTTTTCTTTTAATGGTGATGGAACTTCTATTGCATCTAATACTCTAGAAACATAATGTGGTATATCATCCACTTTTTTTTCTAAAGATCCTAAATTTAAACCTATCGTATCAATAAGATAAAAACTTATTAATGATTTAATATCTAATTCTTTAGTATACATTCCATTACTTCTATATTTTTCTAAAGATGCTGGTACTAAAGATTCTCTTATTGGTTTACTTTCTCCCATTTGAATACTATCAAAGCCTATTATTCTGATATTATCTTGTTTATCCACAAATACTTTATCTAGAAGTTCAGGGAATACTACATCTTGTCCTGCTTCTTTAACTATTTTTTCTAGTTTTAGGTATTTATATGCTAATCTATACAAATTTTTTCTATAATCTGGTGACATACCTCTTTCATATTCACTGCTTGTTTTACCATCAATTTTATCCATAGTATAACCTACTAGATTATCATGAACATATACTAATCCCTTTGGATCTACTACTCCATTAATACCTAATGGATTAGATAATTTTTCCTTCAATAATTCCTGATTGTCTTTTAAAGTGCTTTCTGAAAACACTTTAACAATTTGATGATTGTTTGTCTCATATATAAGACTCCCATTTTTAGATACTATTGGTTTTACTTGAATATTTAAATTCAAATCACATGATTTAATAATTTCCATAGAACCCTCCTTTGCAAATATTATAACATAACATAATAAAAAGAGTAATTTTATTACTCTTTTATTTCTAATACTCCATTTATAAATGAATCTAAATCAGATACACTTCTATCATAATTAATTAAATAATTGTTGATAATAAGTGTATTATTATCTAATACTTTTACACTAAGATCTTTATAATTATGTTCTCCAGCTACATTAACAGTTTCTAAATACTTATCTAGATTATCTATTTCATTAATAGTTATAAGTTCGTTATTTTGATTATAATAAACTAACTTTGTTAATGAATAATTATCTCTTAATTCTTGTGAATAAGTATTCAGTTTTAAATCTTTTATTTTTAAAGTTATTTTATCATCTAACTTAATATCACTATTATAAGTAAAATAATAATTTGAATTATCTATATCTTCTATTTTAATAGATTTCTCTACTCTGCTAATTAACTTATTATATTCTTTTTCAGGATATTTTTCTTTACTTAACAAGAATGGATATTCAACATATAAACTATATTTATCATTAATTACTTTATAATACTGTGCAGGATAAACACTAAGTTGAGATTTTCCTAATGACTTCCATGTTTTATCACTAATATCTACTTCTTCACCATTTTTCAATATAGATACATTAATACTATAATACCTTAGATCATTACCTAGAACTACTAGTCTAATAACATTATTATCTATTTGATATACATCTAAATAATTACTATCTATAGATAACTTAACATTATCAAAATAATAATTTACTTTAGATAACTTTATAAATAAATCACTCTTTACATCATTAGTAGATGCTGTATAATTCTTATTTTTTACTACTTTAACAGTTCTTGTTTCATCATACATTAATTTATCATCTATTTGTTTATTATTATAAACAAATGAAAATGAACCAGAAACATAAGTGTTACTAGGAGTATCATCTTTAAAATAACTCTTTATAATATAATATGAAAATACTAAGAATAATACAACTATTATTAAAGTAAATAAATTTCTACTTTTATTATCTTGATTCATGTTATCACCTACTAAAATTATATCATAAAAACAAAAAAATAAGAGCAATTACTTTGCTCTTATTTGTGACATGTAATTTCTTACTTTCATAGCCCAAGTATTAGACTCAGCATATTTAGGATTCATTTTCTCAGGTGTATCTAAACCTTGTGCATAATAACCAGCTAGGTTACTTACGAAGCTTGTCATACCATCTTCCATAGTATCCCATCTTCTATATGAACCTCCACCACAACTAGGTGATCCTTTTATACCGCCAACGTTATTACAGTTTCTAGTTAAAGAACTACATCCCCATTTACAACCTGTTTCAAGTAACATAATACCTAAAGCAACATATGGGTCTACACCTTTTTCAATACATAGATTAGCTAAGAATTCACCATAACCATCTATAGTATCAGGCATTGATCTTTCTAATTTTTCTCCTAACTCTTTTAAAGTCATACCATCATATACGATTTGTCTAACTTCTAAGTTAGAGTCTTTACTCATCTTAGTATTAGTATCTACTACTAATTTTTCAGAGCCTGATAAATCAGCCTTTAATAAAGCTAACTCTCTTGTATCGATGTTACCTAGAACAACTGCAAGAGATATTAAGAAAACCATGCAAATAGTAAAAACTACAATAATTTTTTTATCGAATTTTTTTACTAATTTCATAGATTTTTTCACCTACTTCTCGCTTTTTTTAAAGCTCTTATATAATACCATATTTTAGCGTTTATGTCAAAAATAGACTATTAAAAAAACTAACTAAAAAGTTAGTTTTTAAACTTAATATAAAGCATTACTCCTGCTACTAAAATAGTTATAATAATCATAGAAATAATAACTATAGATGAATAACCACTTTGGTTATTAGCAGTAAAATCATATTCTTCATTATCATCTTTAATATTAATATCTGAATAACTATCAAGAGATAGTGTTTGACCACTATTTTTAATATTAATTAAGTATTCAAACTTTCTATATTTCTTTTTAACTTCCTCTATTTCATTATTAGTTTGAAGGAATATTATAGAAACAAGATTATTATCTTTAACAGAATTTAATATACCATCAAATATAGATATTGCATTATCTACATCTGCTACTTTTATTAATTTAATATTATTACCAAGTATATTAAACCATTTAGAATATTCACCAACATTATCATATAACTTAGTAATATTAAATGATACTCCAATAGATGTCTCTACTTTATCTTTTGGAAAATCATAATTCTTAAATAAAGTATTTTTAGTATACATAATTAAATCTGATAAATGTTCTACTCTACTTCCATAATAAGAAGTACCTTTATCATTACTAGTATTTTCTATATATAAATTAATACCATTAGATATTAATTGTGCATATCCATTTGATAATGTTCTAATATAATCTTCTTGTTCTTCTGATGTAGACCAATCATATAGATCAAGTGGTAATGTAGATGCATCTATAATAGCATCGTGAAAACCTGCCCTAACTAGATCTATAACAGTATTAGTAAGAGCCTTTAAATTAGATAAATCATGTCTTAATGTAGGTAAATGAAAATAAACTTTTCCATGATATACCTTTTTTAAATCTTCTATGTTAGATTCTTTACCATCTTTTCTAACAAATAATTCGGTGTATTTAGCAGATAATTTTTCTGATTTTTCACATTTATCTATATTAGATCCTTGTACTATATAATCACCAGTATAAGATAAACCTATATTCTTAAAATAATCCACATTTATCACCACCTACTATATAACTATATTATAAAATAAAATTATTTTTATTTCAATTAAAAAAATAGAGGAAAACCTCTATTCATTTAACCAATCATAATCATAGATTTCTTCTATTTTTTCTTCTTTTTCTTGCTTTCTTTTTATATCGCTAGCTTCTTTATAACCTTTTTTAGTCCATTCAAATAGAATCTTATCTATATATCTCATATTATGAACTCCAGATAAAATAGCTTCTTTTAAAGCTTCTTTAATTAATTCTTCTGGAATATCACTTTCAATCCAATTACTAATAATTTCAGTTTCAGTAGGACTAAGTGTTCTACCAAATTCTGATTCAAAGATAGAATATATATCATTACTACTCTCTTCATCTTTAGTAGATATAATCATACTTTCAATTTTATTAAAGAATAATTCTGTTGAAATGAATTCTTCGATAACTCCACTAGTTTTCTTCATTTCAATAGATATATAATTCTTTTCATTAAGAGAACTAATTAATTCTAGAACTCTATTACTTTCTATATATAACTTAGAGGATAAATCATTAACATCAAATGCTACTAAATCTCTTTGATTAATTAAATAAACAAGTAAAATAAACTCATCCATTTCAAGATTAAGTTCACTTCTATATTTTAATAAATATTCAGGAATAATAATATTACCATTAACTTTTAAAGCATCTTTAAGTAACTTATTCATAATAAACCCTCCTTTTCTACATTATATACTATTATTAGTTAGATTGTCTATATAACTCTATTACAGCTTTTTCTTTTCTAGTAAATGGATATTCTTCACTATATTCTAATGAAGCCCATACATGTAAATAATCATCTGCATATATATTATTAACTATTTTTATAGATAATACCTCTTCTAAACCTAATTCTTTAATTAAGTTTAATCCTCTTTGATAATTTATATCAGAAAATATCTTATCTAACTCTTGTTTCTTTCTAAAGAAAGATAAATTTCTAATTAATTCTTTATTAGCTATAATAGCATTCTTAGTATTCTCATCTATAGTAAAACCTAGTAATGATGAAAATCTAATACATCTAAGCATTCTAAGAGCATCTTCTCTAAAAGATATATTAGGTTCTTTAACTGTTCTAATTATCTTATTATCTATATCTTCTTTAGCTCCTAATAAATCAATATATTTACCATTTCTATTAATACATAATGTATTAATAACAAAATCTCTTCTTTGAAGATCTTCATCTAAAGTATCTACTCTTTCTTGAATATCAGGTTTTCTATTATCGACATAAGAATTGTCTTTTCTAAATGTAGTTATTTGAAATATATGTTCTTTATATTCAAGAATATATGACATAAATCCATTTTCTTTAACGTTATCAAATATATTTTGTAAATCTTTTAAATCAGCATTAGTTGTAATATCTATATCATTACTCTCTTTTCCTAAATACATATCTCTAGGAAAACCACCAACTATATAAGCTTCAAACTTATGTTGAAACAATATACTTAATATTTCTAATCCTAATTCATACATAGTATCACCATATAAATATTATAGCACTAAAAAAGACATTTATAAAATGCCTTTTCTTTTATTATTATTATTTATTAACAGCGTCTTTTAATTTAGAACCAACTTTGAATGTAACAGCTTTTCTTGCAGGAATCTTAACTGTAGCACCAGTTCTTGGATTTCTACCATTTCTAGCTTTTCTAGTTGATACTGCATAAGTACCAAAACCTGTTAAAGTAATTTTTTTACCACCTTTTAATGCTTTTGCAACAACTGTTTGGAATGCATTTAAAGCTCTTTCAGCGTCAGCTTTAGTAATTCCAGCTTCCTTAGCAATTGCTTCTACGATTTCTGATTTGTTCATATTCAAATTCCTCCTATTTTGAAATCATAAGCACATCTATGCTTACAAGTTAAATATACCATTTTTTTGTTATAAAATCAACGTTTTTAAAGAAAAAAATGTGTTTTTAACACATTTTTATGCACCTAATACTAAAGTTTTTTCTAAATCTTTAGATTTACCATTTGCAAATACATTTTTTATACCAGCTATTTTAGCAACATTGCTTCCTGCAATATGATCATTTGTGCTAGTTAATATTTTTATTTCTAAATCTCCTTGAGGTTTTACTTCAGTAGTATTTGCTAATGGAGTAACTTCTGCTACAGGAGTTTCAACTTTAGGAGCTTCTGCAGTTACTTCAGGTTTAGTTCCTTCAACTTTTGCATCTTCAGCAATTGGAGTAACTTCTGCTTTTTCAACACCTTGTTCTTCAGCTTCTTTAGCTTTAGCTAATAACTCTTCGAATGTTGGCATTACTACTTTATCATCACTTTCAATTGGTGTTACTTCTGCTTTAACTGGTTCACTAGGAGCAGCTTCCTCAGTCTTTTCTTCTTTATTTTCTGAAACTTCATTTTCTGGTAAAGAATCAACTTTAACTTCAGATAATTCAGTTACTACAGCTTTTTCAGGCTCTGGAGTTTCAACTGCTTTTTCTTCAGTTTCTTCTTTTTGTTCAGGAGCCTCTTCTTTAGTTTCTTCAGCCTCGTCTTCTTGCTTAATCTCTTGTCCTTCTCTTATAGCATCATAATTAGGATATGCAGCAAACTCATTTGCTTCATCAGTTAATTCTAATGCTTTTTGATATATTTCATAATCTGCTGTAGATCTATACTTTTCAACTAATCTAATTTGCTCTTTAACTATAGCAACATATTTATCAGTCATCTCTCTAACCATATTTCTAGCAGATTCATCTAATGCATTCCTATCTTCTTGAAGTTTTCTTAAATCAGCATATATTTCTTCAAGTTCACTTTCCTTTATAACTGTTTTTTCATCTAATTCTCTAAGTTCTGCAAGTTTTAAAGCAACTTGATTAATATGTTGAGCATTATTTATAATTCCAATTTTATCACTTAGATCTTTTCTTTCTGCTTGAACTGCTGATACTTCATCTTCTTTTTCTTTAGCATCTTGTTCTTTAGATGCAATAGCATCGTCTAATTCTCTAACAGCAAGAACATCTGGGATAGCGTCTTTTTTAATATATACAGGAGAGTTTTCATCAATAATTTCTAAATTTTCTTCATCTAATATTGCTTCCATATTGTCCTCCTATTCTTTATTGGCACTAACTAATTCCTTATAACTTTCTGCAAATGCATTATAGACAGTTTTCTTTTCTGCATCATCAGTTAAATTGAATAGTTTTTCATTACCATTTTCATCGACGTCAATTCTTGCAGCCATGATAAAAACTTTCTTTTCTTCTTCAGGAACATCTCTAGTATCCTCTACATCATCAATAGAATAAATAAGATATCTCTTATCAGTCCCTTTAATTTCAAGTCTAGTTACAACTGTAGCTACAAGTTCATTTCCTTTTTCATCAATAACTTTAAAAGTTTCTAACTCTCTATCCATTTTTATTCTCCCTTATTATGACTACATTATATCATTTTTACAATTAAAAAACAACCATTTTTGGTTGTTTTTATTACTCATCAGATCTATTTTTAAAGTTAAATTCTATTGGAGTCCCTTCTAAATCAAAATTAGCTCTTAATTGATTCTCTAAATATCTTAAATATGAGAAGTGAATTAATCTCTTATCATTAACGAAACAATCAATTCTAATAGGAGCTACTCCTGTTTGAGTACAATAATATATCTTTAATCTTCTTCCTTTAAATGAAGGAGGAATATTACTATCATATGCATCTCTAATAACATTATTTAATAAACTTGTTTTAAGTTCTTTTCTAGAGTTTTCGTATACTCTAATAATTTCAGGCATTAATGTATGAACTTTAGTTCCTTTTAATGCACTTAAATATACTATTGGAATGTAAGATAAGAATTGGAATTCTGCTCTTATTTTCTTTTCAAACTCTTTTTTATCAAAATCTGGTACTGCATCTATTTTATTAACTACTATAACTAGTGGTTTACCTTCATCAATAGCATAAGAAGCAATATGCTTATCATGTTCTATTATTCCTTCTTCTGCATTAATAACTAATGCACATACATCAGATCTTACAATTGATTTCATTGCTCTAAGTAAACTATATTTTTCTACATCTTCATATATTTTACCTTTTTTTCTCATACCAGCAGTATCAATTATAATATATTCTTTCTTATCATAATTAAATGGAGTGTCTATTGAATCTCTTGTAGTTCCTGCTTCATCAGATACTATTACTCTTTCTTCATGAAGTATAGCATTAACAAGTGAGCTTTTACCAACATTAGGTCTACCAATAACGCAGAACTTAATCTTGTCTTCATCCCATTCAAAATTGTCTTGTTCTTTAAAATCTGATACTACTTCTTTAAATAGATTATCAAAACCAGTACCATGTTCAGCACTTATACCAATTACTTTTTCAAATCCAAGTTCATAGAAGTCATATAAATTATCTTTAGATGCTTTAGCATCCATCTTATTAACAGCCACAATTACTTTCTTATTAGATCTATATAATATATTTCTAACTTCTAAGTCATTTTGGTTAATACCTTCTATACCATCAACAACAAATACAACTACATCAGCTTCATCTATAGCAAGTTCTGCTTGCATTTTGATTTGTTCATTGAACTTTTCATTAGATAAATCTATACCACCAGTATCTATAACATTAAACTTATAATCACCATATTTACCTACTCCATAAATTCTATCTCTTGTAACACCTGGAGTATCTTCAATTATAGATATTTTCTTGCCCATAAGTCTATTAAATATAGTTGATTTACCTACATTAGGTCTACCTACTAACGCAACAGTTGGTAACTTCATTGCACTCACCTCCTTAATACTCAAAAAAAGAATAGAAACTATTCTTTATTATAAACTATTTTCTCTAGTTCATTATGTATTTCACTCTTACCAAGTTTAGTCTTAGCAGAGAATAATACCATATTATCTCCTTCAAATACATTTAATGTATTCTTAATAAGATTTAGATTTTTATCTCTATCATTTCTTGATACCTTATCTACTTTAGTCATAACTATAGTAACAGGTAATTCGTGATACTTTAAGAAATTGTACATAAGCATATCATCATTAGTTGGTTTAATTCTAAAATCTACAAGCATATATACTCTTTCTAAATTATCCCTATTTGCTAAATATTCTTCAATCATTAATCCAAATTTTTGTTGCATTTCCTTAGATACATTTGCATATCCATAACCAGGAACGTCAACAATATAGAAATCATTATTAATACTGTAGAAATTTAATGTTTGAGTTTTACCAGGATTAGAAGATACTCTTGCGATATCTTTTCTTTCTACTATTGAGTTGATAAAACTACTCTTCCCTACATTACTTCTTCCTACTAATAAAAATTCAGGTTTCTTATCTTCTGGATATTGACTTTGTCTAACAGCCACTATCGGCTCAGATACACTAATAATTTTCATACTAATCTCCTGCGTGCAAAAATTATATCATATAATGAAAAATAAAGCAAATTACTCATTTGCTTTACTATATTTTTCACATACTTTATCTAAATCATTTATTATATTTTTAACATTAGAATCATCTTTTAATCTAGCACCTGATGCTAAGGCATGTCCGCCTCCACCATAGTTTTCTAGAACTTTACTAATAACAGGTCCTCTACTTCTAACATTAACTTTAACTAGGTTGTTTTTAACGTCATAAGTAAATATAGCCCAAGCATATACTTCATTAATATTATTTAAACTATTAACTATATCTCCTGGATATGATGTATCATCACCATATTTCTTAATTATTTCATCTGTTAAGATGATATAAGCAAATCCATTCTTAGTAACAGTCATGTTTTCTTCAATATATCCTTGAAGTCTAACTTCATCTAAGTCTCTAGAATATATTTTAGAGTATATTTCTGATGTATTAATCTTGTTTTCGGTTAATAATCTAGCAATTAATTCATATGTTTTTGGAGTTGTATAATCATATAAGAATCTTCCAGTATCAGAAACTATTCCTGTGAAGAACTTTTCTGCTGCATCTTTTTTAACTTTTAAGTTATTTGAGTATGCAAAATCTAATATCATTTGGCATACTGATGACTCCTCTGGTTCTACCCAAGATATATCTCCAAACTTATCTATTACTGGGTGATGGTCTATTTTAATAACATATTTAAATTCATTTATATTAGTAATACCATCTATTCTTATTAGATTTGGAGTATCAAGTACAAATAATAATGCATTTGATACATCAAGATTATCTATGTTATCTAGTTTACCCATAAATTTAAACTTAGAAGCATATACTCCAATAGTATATACTTTCTTTTTAGGATAATTATCTAATATTAGATCTTTTAGACCTAAAGAAGAACCAAGAGCATCAGGATCAGCTCCTATATGTCTTGCGATAACAATAGTATCAAACTCCTCTATCTTTTTTAATATTTCTTTTTTCATTTTATTCTCTTTTCTATTTAGCAAATTCATAGGCATCTCTTCCAATCATTACTTCTTCGTCTGTAGGAACTACATATACTGGAATAGATGAATCTTCAGTAGTTATTACTCCTTCATGAATATCTTTATATCCTAGAATTTCTTCGTTTGCACTATTATCTATTTTTACTCCTAAAAAGTCAAGTCTTTCTAGTATTTCTTTTCTAGTAGCAGAGTTATTTTCACCAACACCTGCGGTTAAAACAATAGCATCTACTCCCTTTAATTCAAAATAATATTTAGCTATGTAATCTACTATTCTATCTACATACATGTTTAATGCTGTTCTAGCTAATTCTGAACCTTCATCTGCTAGTTTTCTAACATCTCTCATGTCTGATTCTCCGGTTAAACCTAGTAGTCCACTTTCTTTATTAATAACCATAGCTATATCATCTTTAGTATATTTCTTTTTACTCATAATATATGGAATTATAGATACATCTATATCACCACATCTAGAACCCATAATTAATCCTGCATTTGGAGTAAATCCCATAGAAGTATCTACGCATTTACCATCTTTAACAGCAGATACAGATCCACCTGATCCAATATGACATATAATTAGTTTCTTATTAGAGCCTAATTTTTCTTTCATATGTTCTGTAATATACTTATGTGATGTTCCATGAGCACCATATTTTCTAACATGATATTCAGTATACCAATCTAGTGGTAAAGCATATAAATATCTTTCTTTAGAAATAGTTTGATGGAAAGCTGTATCAAATACACATACATGTACTGCTCCTTTAATAACTTCTTTAGCAGCTTTAATACCTGTAGCAGCAGCTTTATTATGTAGTGGAGCTAAACTAGCTAAATCTAATACATCTTTAACTACTTCATCTGTAGCTATAACAGATGATTTATAATGGTCTGCTCCTTGAACTATTCTATGTCCTACAGCTTCTATTTCATCAAATGATGAAATAACATTTAATCTAATTAATTCATTCATTAATTTAGAGAAAGCATCTCTATGATCTGGTAAATCACATTTCTTTTCTCTTTTTTCTCCGTTTACTTTAATTGTATAAAAACCATCTTTAATACCAATTCTTTCAAATACTCCAGAAGCTAGTACTTTTTCTTCTGGCATTTCATAACATTTAAATTTTAAAGATGATGATCCTGCATTAACTGATAATACTTTCATAAGCATACCTCCTAACCAAATTATACAATAAAAAAAACATATTTTAAATATGTTTATTTTAATCTTATTATTAAATTTACAATAATAACAACATATACTAGGACTACTACTCCAAGTACTATTACTTCTGCAAATCCAGCTTGCTTATTAGCTTTAGGTGTAGGTTTAGTAAATGTTAATGGTTTTTTAACCATTTTATTTGGCATAGATTGTGTTTCTACTGGAAGTTCAGTAACTACTGCTTTTTCAGGTTCTTTTTGCTCTACAACTGTATTTTCATCTACTGGAGGCATATTAAACTTAGTTAATCCAGTATTAACAAGCATATCAGGAGTTGATTGTAATTCCTCACTTACAGGCGCAGGATTATTAATAGGTGTTACTTCTGCTACAGGAGGCACTACTACTGGTTCAACATTTTGAATAGTATTATTATTTCTAATTCTATCTATAGTAGTTCTATATTTTTCTTCATTCTTCATTTGAATTAGATCTTCATATTTTACTTCAATCTCAGGAAATTCCTTATAAACAAAGACATTATCTTTTCTTTGTATTTTAGTGATCCAAAAATTAGCTAATGGAATATTAACTTCAGGATCTTTGGACAAACCTTCATTTATTTGTTCAACAAGTATTTCAGCTTTACTCTTATCCATATCTAAACACCTACTTATCTATTCTAATAATATTATATCATATTATTTCTTTATATATCAACAAAAAAATAACTAGTATTTACACTAGTTATTCTTTATTTCCTTGAATTACATTTAGGATTCCATCCATCTTTTTATTAACGTTATCGATTTCTTCTTGAAGAGCAGCTTTTTCATTATTTAAAGATAAAGCTTCTTTTTGTTTTTCAAATAAATCAAACTTAGTTTTAGAAAGTTCTTCTTCAAGTTCTTCTATACGTTTTTGTTGTTTAGCATAAACATCTAATAAAACTGGTTCAACATCCTTTTTAAATTGTTCTTCATAATCTTTATTATTAATTTTTTGATCATAAACTACAGTTTTTTCTTCAATTACTGGTTTTTTAATTTCTTCTTTAGTAACAGAATTCATAGCATCTTGAATAGTTTTTGATCTAGCTTGTAATTCTTCAAATGTAGGTATCTTGATTGTTTTTTCAAGTTTTAATTCATTTTCAGATATATTATTAACAACTGGTTCAGTTACCTTTGGTTCTACTACTGGAGCTTCTTCTTTCACTGGTTCCATAGTTTTTGGTTCAGAAGCAGTTTCTTCTCCATACTTAGAAGCAAGTGTATTAGCAAACTTTTGAGAAACTAATAGTTTCTTTGGTTTTCTAATAGAGATTTCTTCTCCTAGAACTTTAATATTAGATATAAATGTATCTCCTAGAGGACTAGAATCTTTAGCAAATACCTTTAGGGCATCTTTAACATTATTCCATTCTTCATCACTTGAGATTTCTTTATATGTATCTAATGCTATTCCAGTAACATATATTTTAATCATTTCATTTTCATTGATTTCATTATATGTATATACCAAATAGTCATTATCATTTAATTTAAATTTTATAAGTGCTCTAGCATTAACTGGAGTACCATCTTCATTTATTACATAAAATAAATTTTCATTCATTTATTAACACCTACCTACTATATAAATTATAACATGTTTACATTTTTTTAGCAATAAAATATTTGCATCCATAAGCGCAGTTCTCTTCGATATATTTATCGACTTTACTAAACTTATTTATGTTAGATGCTTTATTATTTTTATCATCATAAAAACCTTTTAATCTAAGTTTACCGTAAGCATAATCTCCGACAATATAATCATAGATTTCAAAAAAGTCAGTATATCTATTTAAGAACTCTTCTTTATCAAAAGCATCTCTATAATCTTTAATTATTTCATATTCATATTTTTCTGTTTTTACTTTCATGTTTATCACCAATTTAATTATAACAAAAAAATAGTCAAATGACTATTTTAAAATATATTTCCAAATAAAGAATGCTGCAGCAGCTATAAATAATAATACAAATACTATTATTAATACTTTAGCTAAAGTATTTGATTTCTTCATTTCTTCTGCTTCATCTTGAACCATTTCATCATCAAAGTCTTTAGTATCAAACATAAATGTACTTGAATTATATGTTCCTGATTTATCATCTATTTGTTTAACTTCTACTGTATTACCTTTAACTGCATCATCAGTTAAATCACTAAACATAGACATAGCTAGATCTTCTTTAGTAGCGTTAGTTAAAGTATTCATAAGTTCAAGAAGTTCTGTTTCTTCATGAAGTAATTTATCATAAGCATCTTTTGTTTTTTCTAATTCTTTTTCTATATCTATATGACTATAAAACTTACTTTGAATCTTTCTTCTTTCATTAGCATCTTCAAATATATCACGACTGCTTTTAGCACTCTTTAAAACCTCGTTTATATCATATACCCTATCTATATCAGCTGATGTAGAAATGTTCTCTAAATCGGCATATAAATCACTTGTAGGATTATATTTCTTCTTATCTTGATATTTCTTTTCGTTTTCCAAGATTTCTCTAATCTTATCTATATCTATAGTTTTAGAATCATCTAAAACAACAGAATTAGAATAACTAGTATCACTATATAAATCCTCATATAATTGTTTATTTCTTGATTGTCTACTACTAGTAGTAGCATTACTTGAATATTTCTCAACTCTAGAACTCATATAATCACCTACTTTACTATATAAATAATAACATATTTTTTAATTATTTACAAATGAGTTTTAATTGATTATAATTTGATTAAAGGAGATAAAAAAATGAAATTAAAAGTAGATAATAATAAATGTTTAAAATGTGGAATGTGTCATGCTAATTTCCCAGATGTATTTGAATTTAACGATGAAGGAGATATCGAAGTTAAAAACGAAAATATAACTGAAGAAAACAAAGAAGAAATAGAAGAATTCAAGAACGTATGTCCTGGAGTTGCTATTGAAGAAGTAAAGGAAGAAAAAAAAGAAGATTAATTATCTTCTTTTTTTATTAACTGTAATAATTCATTAATTTCTTGTTTAGATAAAGGCCTATATTCTCCAGATCTAAGATTACCAAGTCTAAGTGTTCCATAAGCTATTCTAGTTAGTTTTAATGTATCATAACCAAGTTTTTCAAATAGTTTTCTAACCTCATGATTTCTACCTTCATGAATAGATATTTCTACTAGGCATCTATTTGTTTTCTTATCTATTTCTTTTATTTTAACTCTATCAGGAGTACATTTAACTCCATCAATAACTAAACCTTTAAGTAATCTTTCACTATCTTCTTTAGTTAAAATAGAATCTAATTTAGCTAAATAAGTCTTAGTAATATTATTACTTGGTTTCATCATTTTATTAGCGAAATCACCATCATTAGTAAGTAATATTAAACCTGTTGTATCATAGTCTAATCTACCAATAGGATAAATTCTCTTATCAGTTTCTATATAATCTACAACAGTCTTTCTTCCTTTATCATCAGATGCTGATGATATAACTTCTCTTGGTTTATTAAGCATATAATATTCTTTCTCTTCATAAGAAATAGAATGACCTTCTACTATAATAATATCTTTAGGATCTACTTTAGTTCCAAGTTCAGTTACTACATCTCCATTAACTATTACTTTACCGTTTATAATTAATTCTTCTGCTTTTCTTCTAGAAGCATATCCAGAAGCAGCAATAACTTTTTGTAATCTTTCCATAGAATATTCCCCTTTGCGATAAAGATTATAACATATAAATAAAAAAAAGAGAAATTATTTTCTCTTTTTTGATACATATATTAATGCAACCATTAATCCAGCTATAAGAATTAATGTACCTGCAATAATTAAACCATATCTAATTAGTTTTCTACCAGTTTGAATTTCTATAATTAATTCAGCTTGTGCAGTAGAACCCTCTAATTTCTTAGTTTGGTTAATAATAGTAGCAGATCCTTTAGCATAACCTTTTCTATCTAGTTTAATAACTGCACTATTATCTACATTAGCAAGTTCATATCCTTTAGGAGCTTCAATTTCAAGTATTCTATATGTAGTTCCTGGAGTCATATCTACAAATGTAGCAATACCATGAGATAAAGTAAATTGAACTTTACCATCTTCTGATTCTTTAAATACATTTGCTTGTGCTTGATATTGTCCTTCATTTTCTACAGATACTAATTTAATATCTTCATATTTATTAGTATCATCATTAAATCTTTGAATCTTGAATTTTCCACCAGATAAGTAATTACCATTTTCATCTACTTTATAGAAGTTAAATTCTTTAGTAGCATTAGAAATGCCTTCTGAACATGATGCCTTATTATTAACAGTAGGTCCATCAGCTTTCATGTCTACTACTAACTTAGTATAAGCACCATCACCTTCAGGTAATACATATGGATCAATAGTTTCTATTTCTTTTAAATAGTATGTTCCAACAGGAAGACTATTGATTTTAATATTACCATTAGCATCAGTAATAAATACTGTAGCACCGCTTATATCATTAGCAGTTCCAGAATATTGATATACTCCATTACTACTACTTGCTTTATAATATTTATCTTTTCCTTCATTTAATAAAACAAATTTAACACCTGCTAAAGGAAGACCTCCATTACCAGTTTTAATAATATTAACTTTAGTAATATAGTTCTTATAAGTTAATGTATTATTAACAGTTAAAGATGCATTCTTACATGTAGAATCATTCTTACAATCAAATATATCGTATTTATCTCCTACCTTAATATAATGCATTCTATCTTCTTCTTTAGAAGCTATTACATATGGACTAGGAGCAGCATGTTCAACTACTTTATAAATTCCTTGTTCTAAGAATCTAATAGTATATGTAGAAAAATTATCATCTACTATACTTGTAACACTTCCATTTTCAGAATAACTATATACATTATTACTCTTATTAAATTTAACTTCAGTATTAAAGTTAGATCCTTTATAGATTTTGAATGTAACACCCTTTAATGGTTGATTACTTTCATTAACTTTACTAATATTAAATGCTTTATAGTTATCTACAACTTTAACTTCAAATGCATGTTCAGTATCATTAAATGATGCTTGAACTTCACCAGTATTAGATGAACTAATAGATCTAGTATTTAGGTTAATATTTAACTCAGTTTCATGAATCTTATCATATCCAAATGGTATATCAGTTTCATTAAGAAGATATATACCACTTCTTTCAAGTGAAACTTTACTAGTATCTCCATTAATATTAATCTTAACAGATGGATCATTCTTAAGAGTTAAAGTAAACTTAGAACCATCTATTCTAGATCCCTCTTGATTATATTTAACTATATATAATTGTGCTTCTTCTGTACCAACAGTAAACGATGCAGTATGAGTAGCTCCACCTTCACCATTGATTATTCTTTGCCACCATTTATGTTCAGGGAAATCATAATACCACCATTTACTTGTTCCACTACCAACAACATAACTACAATTAATAGTTACATTATTAACAGGAACTGTAGAAGTAACTGTAGCATGGTCATTAGCAACAGAAACAGTTACGTTATCATTATTTACAGCATGGCAGTTAGAAGTAAATCCACCAAGTGCATTACTAATAACACCTGTTGTATATTTTTGTTGTTTTGAATCCCATCTCATAGTATAGTTTTTGAATAGTGCTGGAGCATAAGTATCTTCAGCTTTTCTTTTACTTCTATACTCTCTAGCAGCTTGAAGAGCTGCTTTATACTCTTTAAGCAAACTACTCTTTGGAGAAATAATAACATTATATGAACAACTAGAAGACATAGAACAAGCTTCAGGAACATCTTGAAGTCCTGTTCTTCCTCCACCCATTATTTCCCAAACAAGTATTTGCTTAACAAATATTTTTTCTTTTTCTGCTTTTGTACTAATTTTTTCAATAGATGTAGTATGATCTTCAGAATAATGATATCCTGATGCTAATATATCTTGTAATGTTTCTACTTGTTCATCAGTAAGTGTAGCAGTAACATCACCATCAATATTTCTTGCAACTAAACCTTCAAAATTATTATTGTAAACATATGCATCTAATTTAGGATGTCCTTCTTCATCAATAGCAATACCTCTATCTATACAATATGCATGATAGTATTTACCATCAGATGACATAGCTTCATGGATATATTGTTTCTTTAATATACCAGTATGTTCATTTGGTCCTATATAGAACGATGGAGTTGAATCAGAACCCCAAACGTCCTTAATAGAAAATGATTTATTGTTATATTTATATGTATCAGAAATTACTTGGGCAGGACTACCCATTAATTTCGATAAGAAATTAAAGTTTAATCCTGCTTTCTTACCAAATACTACAGTAAATGGTATAGCAATCACTAATAATAAGACTAAGACATATAGTATTTTTTTCTTCTTCATACTAATCACCTACTCTCCGTTATTTCCTTGTGATCCAGTATTACCTGTATCAGTACCAGTATTAGGATCAGTTGTTTCTACTGGATTAGCATCTTCAAATGTAATTGAATTAAAATCAACACCAGATGTCTTTTCACCCATTAATATAGGTTGTTGTGCAGCCACTATATTAGTATATGTTCCACCTGTATTAGTATCCAAATCAAGTACTAATTTAAAGTATTGTCTATCTCCTGGTAATAATAATTTATCTTGAAGACCTGTATAATATAGAACTCCATCATAAATTGTCCAGTCTTTATTTTCTTCTAAACTTCCATCAAATGTCATACCTGCTGGAACTAAGTCAGCAATTATTCCAATATAACCTGGGAAGTATTTAGTATTAACTATATCAAAGCTATAAGTTACTCTAAATTTAGTATTCTTAATATTTCTAATATCTATATTAACCTTAGTAGCTTTTTCATATTCATATGTCTTAACACCTTGACTAGATGTTTGAACAATATTAGTTATATATTTATTAATTTCTACAGCAAAGTCTTTTCTAATTCTTAATCCTAAGTTTATATAATTCTTATTTTCAGAACCATTTTGACTAGTTAAAGTAATAATATCAGAAACAGCTTCATTATCAACTTGATTCTTAGCTATAGACTTAGAATTAACTTGCTTACTAGCATCTCCACCAGCATATTTATTACTTGGTGTATATTTATTACCATCATATCTAAATAATACATAATAGTTTCCTGTATTTAAACCACTAAATGTATATGAACCATTAGCATCTGTTGATGTAGTAGCTACTAATTCATCATTTTCAGAATTAATATATGCATTTGGATTTGATGCATCATCTGCATTATATTCTGCATTATTTAATTTATATAATTCTACTACTATATCCTTCATTTGGTCTTCACCAACTTCATAGATATCACTATAGTTATAATCTTCAAATACAAATCCAGATATTTGTCTACTATAAACTTCTACAAGTGATTCTGATGAATAGAAGAATATTCTACTACTTAATGCATTTGGATCACATGGTGTTTCAGGATCTTCATCATATCTTCCATCACACTCAGGAGCAAATCCATTAGGTCTATCTACTGCTAAAGTAAATCCATTATAATATGCATCTGCCTGAGCATTCTTAACTGGTGTAACAATTACATTAACTCCGTTTTCAGAAACAAAGTATGTATCAATATCCCAGTTTTCATCTTTAACAATCTTAATAGCTGTAGCTTCAACTTCAGTAGTTGGATTAGTCCATTTAGTCCAGTTAGTTGAACTATCAGAATTAATTAAGTTATTAATATCACTAATTACATTAGTAGCAGTATCAGTTGTATAGTATGCTGTGTAACCAGTTAAATTATCATTAATTTTTACTTTATAAGTAGCATTTGTAAATTTCTTATTGTATGACTTATAGTTATAGTCTTCAATATATGGAAGCATATAATATAATGTTGCATTTTCATAAGCATATCCTGCATTACTTGCATCACTAGAATTATTATAAGCTTTCATAGTATAAGTATATGGTTCTGCTTTTTCAATATATCTTGGAGCAGCATTACCAAATGTGCTTATATAAGAACTGTTATAAAGAGTTATAGTATCAGAAACAGTAGTCTTATATGGAATAGATGTTCTATTATCTAATACTCTATGAATATCACTATTATCTACTATATATCCTTCCATATCAGCAGAAGCACTAATTTCAGTTTGTGTTCCTGACTTAGTATTCATGAATATATCTGTAAATATAGATAATGTATTAACAGCACCATTAGTTATTTCATCTCTTTCAAAATCATATACATAAATTATATAATCAGGATCATCATCAATAACTCTTGATGGTGTTTTTTCCATTCTCTTAGAACTATCACCATTATTTACTAATATTTCTGCATATAAGTAATTTAATGTTCTTGGAATTGTAACAGCAATTCCTGCATGATCATATTCAATAGTATCTATATCAGAAGATGCACTAACTTGAATTCTCCATTCAATTGGATAATCATAGAATGAAGTTTTAGGATAGTTATTAAAGTATGATACTACTGAAGGATTATTAACTCTAAATCCCATAATATGAACAGTATCACCTGAAATATTACATAATGCTTCACCATTACATGGATTAGTATTATTAGAAAGTAATAATCTATTTTCAAAACTGTATTTACTTTTTCCATAGTTATTAACGTTCTTAGCATTAGTAACATCACTAGTATTAATATTCTTTGATAAATAATATAAATCTAAATCATTAGTTGTAGGATTCTTAAAGTATCCTGTTGATAAAGTAGATATTTGATATGAATGATCAATTAAACCAATTTGATTCTTTCTAATTTTACCTGCTAAAGATACTTTAGCTGTTAATGAAGCATTAGCATTCATTTCATCAGATGATTTATCACCAAATATTGCTTTAACAATTATTATTGGAAGATCAGATGTATCTTCGTCTTGTAAACTCCATACGAACGGACTATTTTCACCAGTCTTTTCAACTATACATGGTCCGCCATAAAGGTTCATTATGTTTTCTGTAGTTAATCCATCAAATGATGCAGGACAACCAGCAACACCAGTTAAATCAAAGTATTCTGAAGTCCACTCACCTTGACCATATTTTAAACTAGCCATTGGAGCACCAATAATACCACTATCTTCTTTAGTAATTAAGAATGCAGTAGGATCAATTTTAATATAGTTATCTAATTCTGATAAATCATCACCTTTACCATCAGTAGCATAAGCAATAGTTTCTACTACTCTAAATCTTTGATTGTAATTTAAATAAGCATTACCAGAAATTAATGGAGTTGCATCTCCAGGATCCTTTGATACTTCACCAGCGTATATATCAACTTGTGAAACAAAGCTACCAACGAATTTTTCATAATAATCTGTAACAGTAACAGTTCCACCTTGAAGCTTATTATATTCTGTTCCAGGAACAACTAAATTAGTTGTAGCAACATTAAATGTTCTATCATTTCTATCTGTTGCAGATCTACCTGCTTTAAGTTCAAATGAAGCAGAACCAACATATGAACTATTACCATCATATTTTAAACTGCTAACAGTTAATAAATTATTTTCAAATGTAATTGTATTACCAAGTGATGGTAATTGATTAATACCATCTACGAATATATCATATTGTTTTGAAGGATCTTTATATGCTGCCATAGAATTTTCAACATATTGAAGATTTAATACACTAGCATCTTCAGAAGCCCAGTTAACATTAAATGAAACACTAGATGGAACATAAATACCAACAGTCTTTTCAACTTTAACACCAATACCTATTGGATAAGTCTTTTGTCCAACATTATCAGTAGAAGGAGCTCCTTGATATACCTCAACATCATAATCATATGTACCTGTCATTGTAGTTAAACAGTTAGTAACAGTATTAGGGCAAGTAACATTTCCTGTAGGATTAGCAGCAAATGCTTCTTTTTCATCTGGATTTAATTCCTCAATTGATTTACTATCAGCATCAGTAGCTTCCTTCATAATAACAATTGGAGTAAAGCTAGCACCAACAGTTTGTGTATTAACATTTTCTAAAGTGAAACTAAACTCTGATGGATTTAAAGTGCTTGATGTAGGAATATTATGCATTGCAAAATGGAAATAACTATAATTTTCTCCTAAAGTCTTAGAAGTTACACTTCCATCAGCACCAGAAGATGTTAATGTAGCATTAATATTCTTTGGAATAATAACATCAACAACAACGCTTCTACCTTCTACTGGAGTAGTTAATGTTTCAGTTTTATGTTCTAAAACATATTCTACGTTATATGTAATACTATCAAAGTTTCTAAGTACTCCATTAGAAGCAGATGCATCTTTACCATGAGTATCTGTATCAGCATCAAGTTCTGCATGAGCATCTGCAATTGACTTAACAACTGCACTATTATCTTTAATTTTTAATTTGTTTTCATATTCATCATCTGTAGCAAATACTCCATATAGAATAAATGAAGTTGCTATAGTAAATGCAATTATGAAAGCAATTACTTTGTGTTTATAAATAAAATCAATGGTTTTCCAAAAACCTTTCTTAATTTTTTCCATGTATACACACTCCCTATACTATTATATATACAATTATTATATCATATAACAAAAAAAAGAGAAAACATTTTCTCTTTTTTATTAATTAAAATTAATCTTCAATTTTTTCTATTTCAACGCCGTTAATACTATCAAATCTCTTAGTAATTTTATCAGTTGTTATGTGGATATCTTCAACATCTTTAGAAACAGTTTCAATACTTCTAGATAATTTATCCCATCTTTCTTTATATCTACCAAATTCTACTGATAACTTACTAAGTTCTGATTGAATAACTTTAGCATATTTATCTCTTTCACTATTCTTAATTATTACTTCAATTGTAGTTAAAGTACTCATTAAAGTAGTTGGAGATGTAATCCAAACTCTCTTCTTATAAGCATACTCAATAATATCATTATGATAAGCGTTTAGTTCTGCAAATATAGCTTCAGCAGGCAAAAACATAATTGCTTGATCTGATGTAACACCTGGAATTATATATTTATCTGCAATAGCATCTATATGTTTTTTAACATCTTGTTTAAATAATTTCTCAGCAGTGTCTCTAGAAGCTTTATCAAACTTTTTATCTACCATAATTCTATAGTTCTCTAAAGGGAACTTAGAGTCTATTGCTACCAAACCTAGTGGTTCTGGAGCAAATACTACTGCATCAGCGATAGTATTATTATCAAATGAGAATTGAGTTTTATAAACCTTATCATTCTTTTCTCCAAATACAGATGCAAGAATATGATTTAAGTTAACTTCTCCAAATATACCTCTACTCTTTTTATCAGTAAGTATTCCTTGAAGAGATACAATATCAGATGATAAACTATCTATTTTCTTTTGAGCTTCATCAATCTTACTAAGTCTTTCTAAAACATCTCCAAATGTCTTATTAGTCTTTTCAAAATTAACATCCAATCTTTCGTTAACTTTATTATCTATTTGATTAAGTCTATTTTCTATTCTTTCATTCATCTTAATAAAATCTTCATTAAAATTTCTATTAATATCAGATTTAAAATCTCCTAGTTCCTTAGTTAAATTAACATGCATATCATTAACTTTATCAGTTATTTTACCTTCATTAATATTCTTAAATAATGAAATAACAGTTAATATAATTAAAACTACTAACAATCCAATAATTATATATTCCATACTAAACCTCCCATTTAAATATCTTACTTAATACTTTACTAATTACATAAGTAGCTACAAGCATACCTATTATTATTAAAATAGTTTTCCAGTCAGTTATACTTTCAGTAATACTTTTTCCAATAAATACCCAGAATAATATCATTGGAATCTTACCTATAGAGATACCTATAATAAACTTCTTAGTATCTAAATTAGCTAAACCTGCTGAAACATTTACTAGAAATGCTGGAGTAAATGGTAAAGCTGTTAAAACTGCAAGTTGAGGAATAGTAGTACTCTTCATCTTACTCTTTAACTTCTTTACTTTTTCTTTCTCATTAAATCTAGTAAATAATTTATTATCAACTTTTTTAAATAACATATATGATATAAAACATCCGATTAAAGTACCTATATAAGAAATAACGAATCCTATAAAAATACCAAATGCAGATACATTAAATGTAATAAAAACTCCAAGAGGAACTAATATAGGATAAATAGAGTTAATTATTATAACTAACATGCCTCCTAAAGGACCCCAAGAAACTAAATATTTTGTTATTATATCAAGTATATTCTGTAATTGTGCAAGCATTTATAACACCCTCTATTCACATATTTAATTATAACAAAAAAACTGGTATTTAACCAGTTTTTTATTAATCAATATCTATTTGTTTTCTATTTGATTCTAATTCTTTTTTAGTTGCTTCTATCTTTAATACTCCATTATTAAATGAAGCTTTAATAGAACTTTCATCTATATCTCCTAGGTAGAATGCTCTTTGAATACTTGAAGAAGAATGTCTTTCTCTTCTTAGATATTTTTTATTACTATTATCTACTTCATCTTCATTTTTTTCAGCAGTAATAATAATAGATTCATCTTCAGTTTCTATTTTGATATCATTTTTATCAAATCCATATACTGAAGCTTCTACAACGTATTTACCATCTTCTTCGTAGATATCACAATCCATTCTTTCCTTTGGAGCTCTTGGAGCGTCTAAAAACATATCATCAAAAAATCTATCTGGTAACATCATAAAACATCTCTCCCTTCGTTACTAAGATAAAATCCTGTGGATTATTACCTCCATAATTAAAGTATAGCACTTTCGTTAGCACTTGTCAATAGAGAGTGCTAATTATTACATAAATCTGTTTTCTATGTTAAGAGATACTATTATTTTAAGTAGTTCAGCAGTCATTTCCTTAACTTTAGGATTCATAGTTTTAGCACTCTTTGCTACTTCAAATACTAGTTTTAAATTCTTTTTAAAATCAATTAGAGTTACTATTCCATTATCTGAAAGTAGTTTACCTACACTTTCAACGAACTCTCTTTTTTCTTCATAATTATAATTATCTAACCACTTAGTAAATCCTTCATTTAATATCTTACTAAATTTACTAACTTCTTTAGTTTTAAAATGATCATCATCTATTTGCCAACTTAAAACATCATGGGAAAACCCAACTGGTTTATCAGATTCAACACTAATAAAAAATGTATCTTGGTATAAAAGCATGCCTACTATAGAGTTATATGGACAAATATGAACATATTTACTATCTAAGTCTTGATATCTTGGACTATTCATATCTTCTTTTCTTAAACCCTGTCCATCATTACTATATACATTTATAATTCTTTTATAAATATTCTTTCTACATTTAAGAGCTGCTACTAAAGCAATATTACCACCCTTAGAATGTCCGCCAAGAATAATCTTTTTTCTATTAAACATAAAATATCTATTTAAATATTTAATAGCATTAATATGAGCAGTTACTGGAAATTCATAACTCATTTTAGCATCTTCTATCCAGCCGCTAATTAACTTATCAGTTCCACCAAAACCAACATATACAACCTTTTTATTTAATTCAAAAGTAATACATGAAAACTGACTTTCATCTGATGAAATATACTTACAATTATATAAAAGAATATCTCTATATCTTTTAGTACTTTTAATTTCTTTTAAAACTTTAATAGCTTCTTTTACAGCAGGTACATCTTCTATTACTACATTTCCATTAATAGTTAAAAAATCTAATGCAGCATCCTCTAACCTTATTTTATTTCTATTATTATTAGATACTATATTAGAAAAATTTATATACGACAAAAGAGATAATATTGCATTATCTACTTCATTAAATGATTTCTCTTTAAAAGAGTAATCTCCATATTTTTTAATATAATCTATTATATTCATTATTTCTTATCCCTATAACTATCTAGATATTCTATTAACTTTCTACTTTGTCTAAATGGAAATAAGAAAAAGTATTTTTCTTCTGCTTTTTTAGTTTCGTCTTTAATATGATCTTTAAGTTTTTCATATCTAACAACAATATTATTATTCTTAGCATATTTTCTAATCTTAATGTATAACTTAGATGAATAAAAGAAATCTATTATTAAGAATCCTGATAATACTCCTATTACATATGAAAAAGATATATTATCATTAAACCAGTTAACAGCATACATAAGTGGATCATATAAGAAGAAATAATAAATAGCTCCTGCTAATATCCACATAGAGGAATATAAAGGACATATAATACCTTTATAATTTAACCATTTATCACTATAATCCCATAATTTAACTTTTTGAGATAAACAGAATAATCCTCCTAGTAATTCTATTAACGTCATAACTACTCCCATTAAAAGAATAGCAACTATAGGACTTAAATCAAATCTCATAAGTATATTATGTAAGATAGTAATAGATAGTAAACCAAAACCATATATAGGTAAATAAGGTCCTACTAAAAAACCAGGATTAACTAATTTACCATACATAAGTCTTCTATAAATTATTTCTATTATCCATCCTACTAAACTACCTAAAATGAAAATAAAAACACCTGTTAAAAATATACTCATATAATTCACCAATATTATTATAATATAAAAAAAATGTAATCAGTTATATGATTACACCTTTTTTACACTATATGGAGATAATACTTTAGCTCCTCTACCTTCTTCTCTATCTTTTATTTCAGCATTTAATCTATCTTCAAAATCATACATTAAACTTCTTTGATATTCTAATTCTTCATACATTTCTAAACTTAATACTGCTGAAGCAGATGATGTTATATTATAAATAAAGATTAATTCATCATTAGTAAGTTTTCCACCTTTATTAAATTTTGGTGTTGGATTACTAAGAATTCTTGATAATACTGCTTTTTCATCTCCTATATCAAATCCACATGATAAATCCATTGCCATGCTTAACATTACTTGATCATTTCTATCTAGTTTTTCAAACATCTTTTTAGCGGCTTTTCTTCTATTATATTTCTTAATAAACATTTCTAATTCTGGACGAATTTCATTTTCTATTGGATCTTCTCCTGCTTTATCTTTTTCAAGAATAGTTCCATATGATTTACATACAAGCTTACATAATTCATTTAATTCTGTTTGTGTCATTAAATCAAATATATTCATTATATTTGTTAAACTAAAATTATGAATAGCAGTTAAATTATCATATTCATTTCTTCCTTCATAATCCCCTGAATTTACTCTTTCTTCATACTTTCTAACATATGCTGAATTTAATGCATCTCTAACTTCTTTATCATAGTCTTTTGTTAATCCAATTAATACATAAAGTGATTCTAAGTCTTCTAAAGTTAAAGTATCAAATAACACTTTCATTTCAAAATATTTTTTACCTTTTTTCATTTTAAACCTCCCTGATTAGTTCTTCTTCTTTTACTAAAACTCCTTTTGAATTTTCTTTATAAACCCTCTTACTATTCTTTTCTATTTTATTTACTATTTCTTTTTCTAAATCAATATTAAGCATTTTAGATATTCCAAGAAGATATATAATAACGTCTGCTAATTCTTCTCCTAAATCTTCTTTCTTCTTTAAATATGCAATATATGCTTCACCAAGTTCTCCATAAGCTAAACAAAATTCCATTTCTATATTTGTTGTATTAAACCCATGATTTACTTTGTTTTGATATACTTTATCTTGTAATTCTTTTATGTTAACCATATAAACCTCCTAAAGTAACTCTTTTAACTTATTAACTATTTCTATATCTGCACCTAACCATTCAACTGAATCTAATTCTTCTTTAGAAAGCCATTTCATTGATTCATGTTCTAACTTTTCTTCATCATGATAAACCATCTCTATATGATCATTTAATAATTCACAAAAATAAGTATGCATTATCAAATGAAAATCAGGATTCTTATAATCATAATCTACAGTGCAAATATAATCTCCTACTTTAATATCAGCATTTAATTCCTCTTTTATTTCACGAACTAATGCTTCTTCTTTTGTTTCACCAATTTCTGGTTTTCCACCTGGAAACTCCCACATACCTTTAAAATGTCCGTATCCTCTAGCAGTTCCAAGTATCTTATTATCTTTCTTAATAACAGCTGCTACTACTTCTACTACTTTCATTATTTATTCCTACTTTCTTCAATATATTTTCTAATAATAAACTTAGATAGTATTACATCAGCATCAGCTAAATCATAATCAAGTAATTCTTCAATATTAACCCACTTATATTCTGAGTGAATTGGTGATGTAAATTCACCACTTACATAATCACATTCATAGATTTTAAGATCTACTATATGACCTGGATATTCACATATACTATGAGTTAAATAATCATTAATATTAGCCTTAATTCCAAGAACTTCATCAAATGCTCTTTCTAGAGTTTTCTTTTCATCTTCAAGACCTTGTCTTCTTCCTCCTGGAAATTCCCATCTACCCTTTAGATGATCATCTTTATTTCTTCTAGCAATTAAACATTTTCCATCCTTCATAATTAATGCACATACTACATCTAATATCTTTTTAGTATCAACTACATTAGTAACTGCAAATGGAAGTCCATTCTTCTTAACTACTTGTTTTAAGAATAAATTAATTGCAGAACTCATTGATAAACCTAATTCTGTTAATACTAATGTTGCATCTTGTTTAACATCACTATCTACTTGAATATTAATAGCACTTGTTTTATTAGCCATTTTCCTCACCTCTTGAATAGATAATAACACCATAAAAAATGCTTGTCAATAGAAAACTACAAAAATACTACAATTTTACTACATTACACTTTTATAATAAAAAAGAGACCTAATCAGTCTCTTTTATTTCAGATTCATATAATTTCTTATATTTCTTACATCTCTTTAATAATTCTTCATGTGTTCCAAAATCTAATACTTTTCCATCTTCAATATAGAAGATTTTATCACAATTAATAATAGTAGAAAATCTATGGGCTATTATCATAATAGTATAATCTTTCTTTAAGTTTTCAATAGCTTCTTGAACTTTCTTTTGAGTTTCATTATCTAATGCTGAAGTAGCTTCATCAAATAATATTATTTCAGTCTTTTGAAGAAGTGCTCTAGCAATAGCTAGTCTCTGTCTTTGTCCACCAGATAATGTTACTCCTCCCTCACCTATAACAGTGTTATACTTCTCAGGTAAAGATTCAATGAATTCATCAAGACATGCTAGTTCACATGCTTTCTTAATTTCTACAAATGTAGCATTAGATTTAACTATCTTCATATTATCTAATATACTCATATTAAATACATATGGAGATTGACCTATTATTGTTATATTACCTCTAATAGAATCTTCATCTAATTCATTAATATTATGTCCATCAATTAATATTTCTCCAGAAGTAACATCATATAATTTACTAAGTAAACTAAATATAGTTGTCTTACCTGCTCCAGAAGGACCAACAAATCCTACTGTAGTATCAGCATCTACTTTAAAACTAATATGATCTAATACATCTTGTTCATTTTCATATGAGAAGCAAACATCTCTAAATTCAAAGTCTCCTTTAACTTTCTTTAAATGTGTATTACCAAACTTTTCTTTAGTAAATGTCTTATTATCAAGCAAATTAAATACTCTTTCAAACGATAAGTTAAATCCATTAACTTCCTCTAATAACTCAGATATAACTTCCATAACATCATACATCAATCTATATCTATATGAGTATAATGCTATAGCCATAGCAACTTCTAATGTATTATCCTTAATTAAATATATCATTAAAAGCATTAATCCAAACTCTAGAATAGCTCTAATAATATCAAATATGAAGTTATAATTAATATCTACGTTTCTCATATTAATTACTGCTTGTCTTGCTACTTTATATTGTTTATTAAGTGAATTAATAAAACTCTTTTTAGCATTAAGCATTTTAATATCTCTAGTTCCTCTAATTAACTCAGTAGAAAGAGATGTTAATTTTTCATTTTCTTTTCTTCTAATTCTATCTTTTTCTTTAAACTTTCTAGCTTTAATTAAATGAATAATAGTTAATAAAACCGCTACTATCAAGTAGAATAATCCAACTATATAGTTAATAATAAAGACTGCTATAAATACACCAACACTTGTTACTAATCTTGTTATTTTTCCAAAACCTTTAGTAAACATGGTAGCTATTTCTTCTACATCAGATCCAAGTCTTTGGATGAATACTCCTGTGGAATTCTTATCTATATCAGTTTGATTAATCTTAAGAACTTCTTCAGAAACTTCTTTTTCAAGCTTACGACATAATCCATATATAAACTGTTGTGTATTCTTTCTAATTAATACTCCAGTTGCCCCATCTACTATATATGCAGCACATATAATAGCAGATATAAATATTAATTGTTCCCAGTTATTGTTTGTTAAATACACTACTTCTTTAGCAGCTATAATAGGCCATAATATACCTAACCCTATACTTAATAATGATCCAATTAATTCAAAAAACAAATATTTTCTAAACTCTCTACCATATTTATATACAGCTTTTAGATTTCTAAATGTTTCCATCATATATATCACCTATTATAATTATATCATTAAATATCACTTGCATTATATAAAAATATGCTAAAAAAAGTGGTGAAATATTTGGCATGATAAACTAATAAAAAAACGAACTATAATAGTTCGTTTTTTATTTTCCAAATGGGGCGTTTATTTAGATACTTTTAAACTTTCCACCTTGTTTCACAAGTATAAAATTTTTCTATAAACATTATACTACAAAAATCTATAAATTATCAACTTATATATTTCACCTTAGTATAGATTTTCCAACTTTATAATTATATATACAAAATATTAATATTTCATTTATCACATTTTATATTTATCTAATCTTCCTACTTGCATCTTCATCAACTTTACAATCATATAGTCTTTCAAGTTGCTTTGAAGTGATTTGAATTACAGTACCACAGCATGGTTTAAAATATCTATTACCATATACAAGCCAAATAACATTTTCATTTTTTAAATCATCTTTAGGCATAGTTCCAGGACAAGGTTCACCATCCGTAAAAACAATTTTATTTATTTCTCTTTTCTTAGTAAAAGATCTAACAGCTAAATCCCAGTCTTCAGTCCAAGCAGAGTGTCCTCTTGCTCCGTTAGGTATTTCAAAATTGTCAATGTCCGACACATTTTTAATTTCTTTCATACCCCAAAACTTTTCATTAAAACATCCAACTTTTAATTTTGATTCTTTTAATATTGGTTTTATCATTCTTAAAAATGCTTTAACTAAATCCAGGTCAACAGAACCAGAAACATCTATCATAACTTCTGTTTCGGCTTCATCATCAATATCATTTTCTTCTAGTCTATAAGCATAATTATTTTCAGCTATAGATCTTCTTTGTGACCATATTGTTTCAGTCTTTTCTACTTCTCTTCTTAATAAAATTCTCCAATCAAATTCTTCAGCACTTTCACCAACTGAACCTAAATTAGTTTTATCAGAGAAACATGAATTAGTTAACATTTCATTTTTTAATCTTTCTAAGTTTTCTTTAGCTCTTGTTCTTCTTTCTTCATAATTCTTTTCAAATTCTTCTTTTTCATCAAAATTATCAGACTCTAAATCATCGGTTGATAATTTATCATCACTTTGAGAACTATTAGATTTATCGCGGGATTTATCTCCATTTTTTCTTTTTTCAAAAGCTTCTTCCCATAAACTATGATCATCACCAATTTGTTGAGCTTCACCATCATTCTTATCATTTGTTGATTTATCATCTTGAGTGTTTGGACAATCTTGTTGATTTTCACCACCGTTATTGTTACTCTCTGTTTGATCTTGAGAATCTTGATTTTCACTATTTTGACTCTCAGTTTGTTCTTGTGAGTCTCCACTTTCTTTTTTATCTTGACTATCTTGTTCACTATTACTTTGATGTTCTTCCTGTTCTTTAGCCTTCTTTTCTTCTAAAAGCAATTGGTAAAACTCTTCCGCTGAATAATTCAAAGCCTCAGGTCTATTAACATATCCCTCTTTAATAATAAATCCGTCTCTTTCAAGATTAGCGTTTATTATAGCATCGGTTGCTATATTCCATGTATCCATATCACGTTTTTCACCATTTTTATCTTCAAGTCTAAATGCATGAGCAAATTTAATATGCATTAATTCATGTGCAATAAGAAATAATCTATCTGCCTCGCTTAAACCTGCTAAGTATTCTGGATCAAAGAAAATATTTTTTCCATCAGTTGCCGCAGTATGACATTTTAAATCCGTTCTATAGGAAATATTTGCTGATGCTATCTCACTTGCAAATCTTGGATATCTTAACATCATTAATCGTTTAGTTTCGTAAAGTAATTTTGTCATTGCATCCATAAACAATCCCCTAAATTGATACTACACAAAAATGATAAATTTCTGAAGAAATATTTTTTAATGATTCTTTATTTTCTATAGATAATACTATTATTATATTATCTGGTAATGTATAACCAAGAAGTTCTCTATCTTTAATTATTGGAACATATTTATTTTGTTCATCAACTGATAAAGAATCAAAATTAGTAACAACAAAATACCCTATTTCACCATTTTTTGAAACAATATCTACCTTTTCTTTAATTATTGGATTACCCATTTTAGCACCAAACAACCATGAATCATTTATTCTTGAATCCATATGCACAGCATTTCCAAGTTTGTTTAAATCACTATTCTTTACCACAACGCAAGTAGCTTTACTACCTCTTTGTAATTCAATTAACTCTTTATTCATAGTCTCTTACCTGCACTTTCTTCATTAATCATTGTCATTTCTTGAAGTTCTGTTATTCTCATTATTTTTCTTTCATCATTACCTGCCCAACAAATATCATATAATTGTAGATATTCTGGATCACAATATTTTCTAATAAAATCTCTACATTTTCCGACTTGATTTTCATCAGCAAGCAATAATGATGTTACACAAGCAAATCTTTCATTAATATCTCTTGGTAAATCAGCTTGTGAAAACGAATCTGTAACAACTTCATCAACTGACATTGTAGGTATATTATAAAAATCAAAGAACTCTCTAGCCCATTCCTCGCGAAGTTTAGAATTGATAGATACCTCTAACATGTGCTCTACATCTTTTCCAATAAATTTACCTTTTCTTAAATCTTCTTCAAAAGCATAAAGAGTATTTGAAATTGATGTCCAACCACGAGGGTCATTAGTTCTTCCTTTACAACCATTTTGGTCTAATCTCTTTTCTCCCACTTCAGGTTCCTCATAAAAATAACCCATGTCAGAAATATGTTCACTTTT
This sequence comes from Bacilli bacterium, assembly GCA_017542065.1. Taxonomy (GTDB): domain Bacteria; phylum Bacillota_I; class Bacilli_A; order RF39; family UBA660; genus RUG13038. The sequence goes on from JAFXXX010000003.1 coordinate 68,393, forward strand.
TCCACTTTGAATATATTTAGATAGTATATATCCAATTACTGATGGATGAATTTTATTTGGAATTGCATATTCATTTATCCATTCACCAACTTTTGGTTGCATATCTAAAATGTGATCAAATCTTTTTTCAAGTGGCTCTGCTAAATCTTCAGCTACGCTTGAATACTTCCTTTGGTTACCCGTTGCAACTATAACAGTATTAGCAGGAAGCTTTAATCCTTTTCCAGTTTCAACTAATCTATTTAAAACTAGAGTATAGACTAATGATTGAACAGCTGGTTTAACGTTTAATAATTCATCTAGCATTATAACTATCTTTTCATTGCTGTTTTTAGATCTTTCATATATTTCGTCAGCTAAATCATAAAGGTTTTGGACATTCTCACTAATTAATCTTCTTTCCTCATTAGTTGCACAAGCAAGTAAAGCTTGCTTAGCAAAATCAGGTGGAATATTTTGCCCAGTTTGAAGATTCATGGAACCCACAACTTTTTCTGGAAACATATTATTCGTTAATTTTATATATATTAAATTTGGATATAAAGCTTTAATCCTTTCAGTTTTACCAATACCACTTGGTCCTCTAAGTAATACTGATTGTCCTGCTTCTATCCATGAATGAATAATCTCTGTATCAGTCATTCTTCGTCTATCTTGAGGACTAGTAGTATCAGGATTTAATCTTTGTAATCTTGATTTTCTTTCTTCTGATTCTTGATTCCATTCTGTGTCTGCTTGTACATAAGATGACAACTCGTCTTCATCTAACAACATACGAGGTGCAGTTGCTCTACATATTTCTTTTGAAAAATATCCGTCCATAAATTTCTTTATATCAGTTTTATCAAAGTCTCCATCATACTCCGTATCATTTTGGAATTGAACTCCAGAAAAAAGGATCTTTTTTGATAGTGCTACATTTGCTTTTTCGTCTACTAACCATTTTATTGGTTCAACAAAAATCCAATATGGTTTACCGTCTTCTATTACTCTACCATCAGATAGTGTTTCACCATTTCCATTAAAACCGGCAACAACTCGAATATATTTTTTACCTTTGTATGCAAACTCTTCATATTCTACTGGTTCAAAATTAGTATCATATTCATCATAGTTAACTGAATCTGTAGTATATACTTTTCCCGTTCTTACTAGATCTATTTCAAATGGAACATCCTCGTTATAACACTCTTCTAATTTCTTTGAAAGGGTTTCATCAACGATTGTTTGCGGATATTCTCCATATTCAACTTCCTTAATATCAAACTTGCCTCTCACTTCGTTCGAGGCGATTAATTTGATTGATGAGTAAGGTAAAGCTGGACGAGCCCCATCAGGACGATCGTCGACATCGTCGCGGTAAGCACGACCATTGAAATCAACAACGCGCGCGCCTGAACTATATCCCGGATAAGAAGTTTTTGTCCACCACCATCCTGTTCTTTCCTTTTTATCTTCAGTTTCTTCTCCAACGTTAGTGTAAGTATCATTAGAATATGCATTCCCTAAAAGAATAGAAAAGTCCGTAACAGCACATTTAGTTCCATATTTTTTAATTATATCTAATTGCTCATCTCCAAAGATTTGCTCATATGTTAATAAAGTCATATTATCCATTTATAATCACCATATATATCATAACATAAATTCCTATTCTTTGACATATTTTTGGACAAATTTAAAGCTTTTATCATCTTCAAAGGGGAAAACCTCATCTTTTAATCTTTTACTTTCAGCAGTCCACTCTATATGATTATAGAACGCATTTTTTCTTTGATAGACATATTCATCATCTACAAGTCCATTATTATATATTTTATATAAAGTCTTAAGATGTTTCTTCATTCGTTGTTTTGAAGAATGCCTTAATTTTACAATTATTTTACCATTACTATTTATAATATGCCTGTATCCCAAAAAATCAATACCATTTTTAGTCATCCCTATCTGAGTTTTATCGTTTAATTCTAGGTCTAATATATTGTTACAATATTCTTCTATTTTTTTCTTACACAATGACAAATATTCTTTATCTTTATGTATTAAAATCATATCATCCATATATCTCACATAATGTTTTATTTTTAATTGTTCCTTAATAAAATGATCAACTCCATTTAGGTATAAAAGTGCAAACCATTGACTTGTTTGGTTACCTAAAGGAAGCCCTTTAGTTGCATTATCAGGTTGTTCTTTAATAAGTTTTTTCATAATCCACATTTCATCATCGGAAAAGTCAATCTTTTCTAGCATACTTATCAAAATATCATGGTTTATACTTGGAAAATATTTACAAATATCACACTTTAAGAAATATATATTATTATCTTTACTCTTCATATACTCATTTCTTAAAAATATATGTAATCGATTAATTGCAAAAGTAGTCCCTTTATTTTTTCTACATGCACAATTATCATATATTAACTTCACTTCAATCTTGTCTCTTAAAACAATGTCACAAAAGCATCTAACCATTACCCTATCTTTAAAGGGTAGGGCTTCAATCAATCTCTCTTTTGGTTCGTAGATATAGAACTTTTTATACTTACCAAGTTTATAAGTTTTATTTATTAATTCCTTGCTTAAATTGCTTATATTAACGGAAAGATTTGATTCAAATCTTATAACCTCCCCTTTATGTTGCTTTGAATTTCTACAATGTTTATATGCACTATATAGATTTTCAAATGAAAATATTTCACTCAAATTCATAATATTTACCTCCAAATAAAATGAACACCCCTTATAACGCGCAAAGAGTTAAAACCCGTTGGTTGTGTGAGTGTTTTTTTATTTTTCTATCGCACTAAGATTTAATCTGTTAGCGATTGGAAAAGAAGAAAATTCCTTCACCTTACAATACTGATATATTTTACTTAAAATATATTTCTCTGATCTGTTTTTTGAATTATAACTAATTCCTTCAAAAGTGAATCTGGACGAGCCCCATTATTACGATTGTTGACATTGTTGTTGTTATCATTACCATTGTTATTAACAACGCGCGCGCGAGTCAAGAGAGTGGCTCTAAAAAACGCAACGACACAAAAACAAATTTTCTCCTTAATTAAAGGCCTTTCAACCTAAAATCCTAATTTTTATTTTTCCATCTCTCATCATCACTTTTCTTCCAACTCGTGATTAGATTAATGGCTTCAGCAAGTTGCATTGAAATTTGTTTATATTGCCTTGTTAAAATACAACCTGATGATTCTGCAACCATAGAAACATAACCCAATAATTTCAGTTTAACAATAGCTTCTCTTTGATAACTCTCTCTTTTTTCTTTATTTAAAGCAGAATCAATTCTAATAAAATTTGCCTTTAATAAATATTCTATCGTATCTAAGCAATAATTCTGCATTCTATTAACAAAAACTCCTCGAAATTTCTTAGGAGATTTTTCGGTTATAGTAATTACATAAGCACATAATTTCTTCACTACGGTAATTACAACTAGATCTTTTGCATTAAATGGGAGTTTATCTATTATTTTTATTTCATTATCTTCCACCTCAGCTTTTTCTTTTTCCCTTTTGGAATTAAATTTTCTACCTTCAGCTATTGCAATTACTTTTTTTGTTTCAATAATATCTTCTACATTATTTGCGCTCTTAGTAGTTATTTCTATCTCTTTTGGGATTTTTAAATTATTATTCCTACTTACTTGTAACACAGTATTCCTCCAATCCAAAACAAACACAAGATACAATTGCTTTATATAATATATTATATACTATAATTGTCAGATTTTGTCTTATAGAATTCTTCTGCAGCTTCTTCCATTTCTTTATTAATAGAATTAATAGCTTTATTTATTTCAGATCTATTAATAATTTTAGGAGGATTAAATATAACACTATGTTCTTTATCTTTGATAAATCCTTTTTGATATAAATCGTCAGATAATTGTTTATAGAATCTAGAAGTAGTGTAGTCTTGACTATTAGCATGTTTACAAAGATAAGTAACTAATTCTAAATGTTCTTTATCTTTTGTATGGATATATGTTTTTAATAATTCTTCTGAGCCTTCATAATTTTTTATTTTTCTTTCGTATCTTTGATTCATATCAGCTAGTTCATCATTTTTCTTAATTAACTCATTATTTCGTTTATTTAAATATTCTACATTACCTTTTACTTTATTAATATTTTGATATATTTCTTTTAGTCTTAAAAATACTTCTTCCATTCTTTGAACTTCATCATTTAATTCAATAAATCTAACTATTTGCTTTTCTGTTAATTTATAATTATTAAATTCATCTGGTTCAATTTCATAGAATATCTCATCTAATTCTTTAGATGTTTTATCAATTTTATCAACTAACTCATCTGATTCTTTAATACTTTTTTTATTTACTTCTAATTGATTCATTATTTCATTATAGTTTGCCATATCTTTAACGTGTATATTAAATGCTCGACCTTTTTGTTTTTCTTTTAATTCAGCTTTGTGTTCATCATTTAATCCATAAACCTCATTATAAGCATTAATACATTTTTCTCTCATATAGTCTTGTAATTTTTCAAGTTTTTCTTTTGTAAAGACTGCAGACTTACCCACTTGAATATTCATTCCTCTAGTATTGTTATATTTAATTGGAACTCCTACAACATGCATATGAGGTGATCCTTCATCTAAGTGAACAACTGCAGAGCATATTTTAAAATCTGGAGCTTTATGTTCTAAATCCTTTAATTGTTGATTAAATACATTGACCATTTTTTGTTTATAATCTAGATTCTTTGTATCCCAAAAATCTTTATTTCCAAGTTCAATTATAATTTCACAAGCTAAATCTTTTTGTTCATCATCTGATACATGTTTAAAATAATCATTAATCATTCTACTAGCTCTTGATTGTTTTGAGTTATATTCTATTCTAGATTCTTCAAACATATCTAGATATAATTCTTTAACATCCGATACAACATCATTAGTTCCTCTAAGTCCATAAATATATTCTGTATCTCCATCATATTTTCTAAAATCATGATTACTTACTTTTGATAATTGTTGAGAATTTTGAATAGCATTATTTGCAAAAGAGGTAGTGCCACTTAAATTATTTTTACTTTTTGCTTTTGCTTTTCTAGACTTATTTCCGTCATTACCAAGATGAAATGAATAGGCTAAAGTTTCCATATATTACCTCCTTTTAAAAGAATAGTATGAGCTCCCAGATTGGGATGCCAAACTATTTAACCCTCTAAGAAGATTGTACGCGAGCATACAATCTTCTGCGGGCTATACTTCGTATAGTTCATCATTACTAACAGTTACTATCTTGGAAGTTAGATCTCCTTCAACAACCTTAACATATGATTCAAACATTTCTTCCATACTTGGTAGGTGTGCAATATACTTATAAAAGTCATCTTCGCATGGACATTTATCAATCGATATAACTCCAATATTAACTTCCTTATCTTGTATATCTCCTTCAAGCGGGAATATCCTAACTATTTCATTTCCCTTTGGTTTATCTTCTACATAGAAAGCACCAGGAGGATTAATTAGTTTTCCGACATTGAAAGTGATGTGATATTTCTTTTTAAGTTTTAATATATAGTTTTCCATTTCATCTTTAGAAAGAGTATTTGAAAATCTTATCTTCTTAATTCCATCAACTGTTTTGAAATTTTTAAACCAGTCAATATATCCCTGAGAGAATATTTTATTAAAGTCATTATAGAATGTACTTCTGAAATTAATCTTATCAACTTCATATCCTTTTCCAATGGTGTATCTTAATTCTATATCATCAACATAAGTCATTATTAATTTAAATTTTGTTTCTCTAGATAAGTCATTCCATTCTTTAGCAACTCCAACATATAAATTTGGAAACTTAATTGTATTTAAGAATTTTAGATCTCGTTTATATAAAATACTTTCCATGTTAAAACCTAAATCATTTGATTGTTCATTTTCAAGAAGTTGTCTTTTAAGTTCATTTATACCAGCTTCAATAATTTTAGATTCTTTATCATATTCTTCAAGAGTAAAAGATTCGTTTATATATGCTTGTTTGATTCTTTCTTTTTTCTTTTCCATATCCTTTATATCTTTAAATAATTTTTCTTTTGGATTATCTACTTTATTTTTTAAGATAGGTAAGAAATAATCATTAACTAAAGAATCATATTCAAATATTCCATTTAATAAATCAATTACGGATTTTTCTATATCTATTTCTCTGATGTTATCTCTACATTTATCACATCTATAATAGTAATACCATTTATCAGCTTTTATTTTATGTGAAGCTCCACCGGCTAGTATTCTTCCACATTTAGGGCATTTAATCTTTTGTAAAAATATATAAAAATTATTTCTCAAATAATTCTTTTGATTTTTCTTTTTTTGTACTTGGCAGTTTTCCCACACATCTTTACTTACTAATGGTTCAACAACATCAAAATAAAATTCTGGATTTTTACTTTTTGCTTTTGATATAAAATCTCCTTTATAAATAGGGGTAGTAATTATATTTAATATTCTTGTATCATTCCAATTAACTTTTCCAGCAACTTGTTCTTCATTAAAGATATTAGCTATTTTTGTATATGAACAACCTTCTAAATATAACTCAAATACTCGTTTAGCGTGATACATTGTTAATTCATCTGGTACAAACTTTTTATTTTCTCGTTTATATCCAAATGGAGCTTTTCCTGGTAAGTGTCCTTCTTTATAAGCACCAACTAATCCGAACTTAGTTCTCTCACTTGTTCTTTCTATTTCATTTTGACTCATGTTCATAAGTAGTCTAGATAAAAATTTTCCATTAGCATTAGTAGTATTAATATCATCATTAGCACAATCTATATATGCTTCATTTTCCTCTAGAAATTTCATTATTTCTTCCCAGTCATAAACACTACGAGAAACTCTATCAAGTTTAAGAGCTACTAAGACATTAACTTTTTTCATTTTAATATCATCAAGTAATCTTTCAAAATCAGGTCTATGATTTCCAGTTTTAGCACTTATACCACGATCTTCATAGTAATCATATATTTCATATCCTTTAAACTTACATAATGCTTCAAGTCTTTCTCTTTGCTCAGGAAGACTAAATCCTTCACGTGCTTGATCTTCAGTTGATACTCTCATATAGATTCCAGCAACTTTTCTATTTTCATTCATTTTCAATCATCCCCTTTAAACCTTGTTCTAGCATTAAGTTAATTAATTGACTCATTGTTATATTTTTCTGTTTTATTATTTTTTCTAGATGATTTCTTTTCTTCTTGTTTAGACTTAACTTCATTGTATTCCTCCTTTTTATTTACATAATCACTTTCACATTTAAGGATTCTTTTATCACATTCGTTAATAATTATCTTGTGTTCTTCTTCTGTTAATAAACTTTTTTCTTTATATAATCTGTCTATAATATTTTTTATATGTTTTAGATATAAAACCTCATTTATTGTTTCATCTAATCTAATCTTATTCATTTAATATTTCCTTTCGATTTACAAAAAAAGAGGAGACAGCAGTACCTAAAAGTCTATGTACTACTGACTCCTCTAAATAATCGATATTATAAATAAATATTTTTTGTTTGTTTTTAATCATAGATGTACCTCCATTTCTAGAGTTACCTCTTTCATTGGTTATTTATAATATCACTTTTATTTTAAAAGTCAATAGTTTAGGCATTTAGATAGGATTCTATTTCATTAATCCTTATCTTTTTCTCTAAATTTTCTACATAAACTTCATTAGTATAATTAAAGTATAAGAACGTAATATCTTTAAATATAATCCTATGAGGCTCAATATAACTTATATTAGTCCTATCAATATTCCTTATACTTCCATTAATATACTTGGGCTTATATCCAGTGAAATCACCAATGAATTCAAACCTTTTTTTAGCTCCTTCATCAATCTCTAACTTTTTTTCAATTATGTTTATCATTTTAACCATCTCCTTTTCTTAAACACAAAAAAAGTTTTTCTTTCGAAAAACTTTATACATGTATCTACAGTCGAACCAAAATAGCTTAGTTCGACGAGATTTCAAAATGGGGCGAAATAAGGGAGTCGAACCCTTGCATAACAGAGCCACAATCTGCCGTGTTAACCACTTCACCAATTCCGCCATGAAATTACTTATTAAATATAACACATATTTTTTAAATATACAAGTAATTTATGATATAATTTTTATAGGTGGTTGTATGAAAAAGAATGGGACAAATAAATTTATAGAATATAACCTACTTTTCTTAATTTGTTGTTTTATTGGTTGGTTTTGGGAAGTTCTTTGGGAGTTTATGAAGAATGGTAATCTAATCAATAGTGGAACAATGCATGGTCCTTGGCTTCCTATTTATGGATCAGGAGCATTCTTAATATATATTCTTTTATATGAATATAGAGATAAAAAGTGGTTTATATTTATGGGTTCATTTGTAATATGCACAGTATCAGAGTATTTAACAAGTACATATCTAGAATATACTTATGGTATGTCTTGGTGGAATTATACAAATAAACCGTTTAATATAAATGGTAAGATATGTTTACCATATTCTATAGCATTTGGTTTAGCAGGATTACTAGTAATATATAAACTAGTTCCATTAGTTAAAAAAGCAATAGATAAGTATAATAAAAAAGTATTATTAACTATAGTTATAATACTTCTTACAATATTTACATTTGATTTTGTATTCTCAACATACTACCCAAATGTATCTAATAAAATACAAATAATTAATATGGATAAATTCAAATAAAAAAACATCGTTAAGATGTTTTTTATTTTAATCTAATAATAGAATACATAATTACAATACCAATTATTATAGTAATAATACTGATAATAATTGCATTTGCATTTCCTTTTTGTCCATCGTTAGAATCATTAGGAGTAACTTCTTTTTGGTTATCACTAAAGATTGGGTTAGCTTCAACAGTATTTGAGAATGGAGTAACATCTGGAACAATATCTTCATCAAAATTGTTAGGGTTGATTTCTATATTAATTGGCTTTTCATCAACTTCAGGTGCAGATACAGGTTCAGAAACTGGAGTTACTTCAGCTACTGGAGTAGGTTCTACAACAGGTTCAACTGGAGCAGCTACTTCTTTAGCTTTTTCAGCTTCTAAATACTTATCATATTCAGCTTTCATTTCTTTATCAAAAGCTTCAATGTCAGCTACTATAGAATCAAATGGGATTTCAAGATTATCATTACTATATTTCTTTAACATAGCAACATATTTTTCTTGAGTAATCATTGGATTCTCTTTAGCACATTCATTTAATCTATTTAAAATTTCATTTTTTCTTTCTGATAATAAGTTAGCTTTATAAGAGTCAAAAGCTGATTTTTTCTCTTCATCAGTTTTAGTTGCGTCACTTAAAATCTTTAATACTTCTTCTTCATTATAATCAAATCTGTTACCCATAACTTTCGTCTCCTATCTTATAACTACATTATATACAATTTTCCCTTATTTTGTAAAGTATTTTAGTGATTTTTTTAATTAAAAATTAAACATTAATAATTCAGGTTTTAAAAGCATTAAAATACCTATAATAAGCATTATAATTCCACCTACTAAATGAGAGTATTTAGTATACTTAGTAGATATACCTGTTACTTTAAATGTTTTCATAGATATAGCAAATATTAATATATCATCTAGTAAGAAGAATACAATATATATAAGCATATAGATCATATACCTAAATGTACTTAAATTATTCATAGATAATATTTGAGTATATATTAATGGTATACCTATAGAACACATTAATTCTATTAAATTAACTGTAGCAGCTAATAAAATAATACCAAAGAATGCAAATATAAATTTCTTATTAGAAGTTATTTTAATAATTCTATTAATAATTCTTTTTCTTTTCTTATCATCTACTACTTCACAACCATCATCTTTAGATAAAGACTTAATATAATTATTAATATTAAATATACCTGCTCCTAAGGCAACTAGAGCCACTATAAACCTTAATAATGATAGTTTAGGTACTAGTGATGCTAGATTAAACCATGATAACATAAATGCCAAATAAACTAGTCCAGAAGTAAGAATAAATGTTAATCCTAAGATCCACATCTTCTTTTTATCTTTCATATTAAATAACATTGTTATTAAGAATAGTAATACCCACATAGCACATGGATTAAAACCATCTACTAGACCTAATACTACTGATATAAGTGGTAATGATACTGTTCTTGGATTAACAGTATACTTCTTTCCAAACACTTTAAAAGATACTTTTTCGTCTTTCTTTTTTGGTTCAGTAGGTTCATCTTTTTTAATAACTTTACCAGTTTTAATATATTCTCCTACTCTATCAGTAAATTCTTCATTTCTATATATATTTATATATGATTTAATTTGTTCTCCAGTAGTAGAATCATCCATATAACCAGATATTACTTTATCTCCTATAACAATATAAGGAACTCCAACAAACTTAACTTCCATTATATCTGCTACTTCTTTAACTAATTTAGCATTATCTTTATTATTCCATACTTCATATTTATGAACTACTACATCATCACTTGATTTTAAGTATGAATCTAAGAGTTTTTCTTCATCAGCACAGTGTGGACAACCATCACCATAAAACAAATAAATATCAAGGGCATTTACCCCTTTAAAAGTAGGAATAAATAATAATAAAGTTATAATTAATAATCTAATCAACTTTTTCATATTTATCTATCTCCATACATAGGTCTTTATAGTTTTTTTCTCCTATAATTCTTCCTATTTCTTTATCATCTTTATATACGATTATTTCAGGTAATATCTTACCTACATTATATTTAGATATATCATCAAAATCATAATCTAGTTTTTCCACAGTAATATGTTTTTCTTCTACTACTTTATCCATAGCAGTATTAGTAATAATACAAGCAGGACACCATATAGCACTAATCATTACATATTTCATATATATCACCTTCTTAAATTATATCATTTAAATAAAAAAAACGATAGGTATTTACCTATCATTTTTTATTAATTATTTATTAAATCCGCAATCAAGATTTACTTCAATTGTGTAATTAGTCTTACCATATGGTTTTTCTGGACGAATAATTACATAAGAGTTTTTAGCATCACATTTTTCTTTAGTTTTCTTATTAACCATTGAATCAACTAGTTCTTTATCAACTTTACTAATCTTAGCAATGTTTTCTAAATTAACTTTAATACCAGTCTTTTCAAATTTCTTAACGAAAGTTTTAACATCTTCTTGTGATTTTTCTTGGCTTGGATAATAGAATTCTTCATAGAATTGTTTTCCAAGTGTAGTTAAATTACTTGTTAATTTCTTTTCGTTATTTCCACCAAAGATTAAAACTAATGCTACTGCAATACCAGCTAGAACAACTACTGCAGCCCCAATAATTATTACTAATTTCTTCTTACTCATATTAGCCTCCTATTAACTAAATTATATCAATAATTCTTAAGAATATCAACTATTCTTCGTCATAATCATCATAATCATCTGAATTATCACTATGTTCAGGTTCATAATCCATAGATTCTGAATCTTCTGCTTTTCTTTTCATTCTTTTTTTCTTACGATTTAGATTTTCTTGATCTAAAAGCATTTGAAGTTTATCAACATTTTTAGTTCTTATACCTTCATTTAAGGCATCAACTAATTCATCTTTAGTTACAACATCATCGTAGATATCATATTTAGCATCTACAACTGTTTCTTGATTATCTAGAAGTTTCTTTTCATCAATTCCATTAAGCATACTAGTTCCTGACATAACTACGTCATCATCAGTACCATTCTTAGAATTGAAGTTAAACTCTGGTTTAAAATCAATATGAACTGGAGCTTCTTGCTTAACAGTATCATCATCAGATTCTTCTTTAGCAATTAAAGCTGCATTTCTTCTTTCTTTCTTACTCTTTCTTCTTCTTAATAATAATA
>JAFXXX010000018.1 GCA_017542065.1 Bacilli bacterium
AGAAATGATTGAAAACTATCCAGAAGAAATGATGGAAAGAGCAATCAAAGGAATGCTTCCAAAAGGTAGATTAGGTAGAGCAATGGGTAAAAAACTATTCGTTTATCGTGGTAGTGAACATAAACATGAAGCTCAAAAGCCAATCACTATGGAAATTAAGTAGGAGGTTTAAATGGCAACTAAATTTATAGGTACAGGTCATAGAAAAACATCTATCGCTAAAGTAACTATGGTATCTGGTAAAGGTAACATAACTGTTAATGGTAAAGATGTTAATGAATATTTTGAACTTCCAACATTAGTTCTTGATTTAAAACAACCATTAGAAGCTACTAATACTACTGATAAATTCGATATCGAAATTATCGTTAGTGGTGGTGGTAAAGCTGGACAAGCTGGTGCAGCTAGACATGGTATTACAAAAGCATTACTTGAATATGATAAAAATACAGATCCTAACTCTGATTCATCTTTCAGAAAGATTCTAAAAGCTAAAGGATTTATTACTAGAGATTCTAGAATCAAAGAAAGAAAGAAACCAGGATTAAAGAAAGCTAGAAAAGCTCCACAATTTAGTAAGAGATAATATAGCTTATGTAAAGACCTATTTAATAGGTCTTTTTTCTTTGTTATAATAAAATTGGAGTGATGTAGATGTCATATTACATTAAAGAAGTGGAAAAAGAAGATTTACGTGATTTTATGTATGTTAATACAAATTCATGGAATGAATCATATAGAGGCATTGTTAGTGATGATTTTCTAAATATAATAATGGATAAAATAGATTCTAATACAGAAAGATTAGAAAACAAGTTTGATCAAGAAAAAGAAAATGAACCATATAACAAAAGATTTATATTATATGTTGACGAAGAACCAGTAGGTGTACTTGGTATAGATAAATCTAGAGATGAAAAATATCCAAATTCTGGAGAACTTACTTGTTTATATCTTTTAAATAAAGCTAAAAAACAAGGATATGGGAAAATAATGTTTGATAAAGCAGAAGAAGAGCTTATTAAACAAGGTTTTACTGATATGATTATTGATTGTTTAAAAGAGAATCCTACAAATGAGTTTTATAAACATATGGGTGGACAATTAGTATCTGAAAAAGCAAGAAATATTGGTGGAAAGGAATATCCTGTAAATATATATTATTTTGATAAATTAATTAAAACTAATAAAAGACCTATTTAATAGGTCTTTTTTATTGTAAAACCCTTGTTAAACAAATACATTATTTGATAAAAGTGTAATATAATGAATTTAAGGTAGGTGGGTATTTTGAAGAAATTATGTTATGTTTTAATAGCAATAGTAGTCGTATGCTTAATAGGAGTTATAGTTTATTTTGTAATCAATAATAAAACTAAAAATAATTATGATTCTTTGTATAAAGAAATAGAATCATTAGATTGTTCAAATCTAAGAGAAGATGAATTTATTAGTTATTCGTTAAAAATAGTTGATGGTACAAACAAGATATTACATAGCAAAAAATATGTTAAAGGTGATATAGATACTAAATATAAAATAGCAAAAGAAGCACTAGAAATCCTTGAAAGTAAAAAGTGTGTAAGTGATATATATTATGATGAAAACAATCAAGCATTTACTTATTACATGGGGTTTATAATGTCTATTTGGGAATTAGAAGACTATAATAGTGATACAGTATATGATTAAAATACTAGAATAAAGGCCAGAATTATCTAGTCTTTTTTTCTTTTTAAAAAAACTATTATTTTTAGTATTTATCTTCTATTTTTTATGATTTTTTGGTAAAATAAGATATAGCAATTAAGTGTATAAAGGAAGTGTTAATGATGGGTAAAATTATATCTTTAGTTAATCAAAAAGGTGGAGTAGGTAAAACAACAACAAGTATTAATTTAGCTTCATCATTAGGATTACTTGGTAAGAGAGTTTTACTTGTTGATATAGATCCTCAAGGAAATGCTACTACTGGTGTAGGTATAGAAAAAGGTGGACTTAGTGCTAGTCTTTATGAAGCGTTGCTTGATGAAAAAACTATACAAGAATCTATTATCAAAACAAAGTTTAAAAATCTATCTATATTACCTTCAAGTATTAATCTTGTTGGTATAGAAAGTAGTTTTGTTAATAAACAAAAAGAAGATCCAACATTTGCTAAGTTTCTTCAATTAAAAAAACTATTAGATGAAGTAAGAGATAATTATGATTATATATTAATTGATTGTCCTCCTTCATTATCAGTTTTAACTACTAATGCACTTGCTGCTAGTGATTCAGTATTAATTCCAGTTCAATGTGAGTTCTATGCACTAGAAGGAATTATGCAATTATTAAATACTGTTAGAGTTGCTAGAAAGAACTTAAATCCAAATCTTGAAATAGAAGGTGTTGTTCTAACAATGCTTGATTCAAGAACATTACTTGGATTAGAAGTTGTAGAAAATATTAGAAGTTACTTTAAAGAAAAAGTTTACGATACAATTATTCCAAGACTTGTAGTGCTTGCGGAAGCACCAAGTCATGGTAAGCCAATAGCAGACTATAACTATAAGAGTAAAGGAACAGCTGCTTATTTAAATTTGGCAAAGGAGGTTATTGAGAGAAATGAGTGAAAGAAGAAATGCACTTGGTAAAGGTCTAGAGCAATTATTTTCAGATGATAGTATGACATTTGAAGAACTAGAAACAACTATTGTAGATGAAGCTAAAAAGAATGATGAAATTGTAGAACTAGATTTATCAGAATTAAGACCAAATCCTTACCAACCTAGAAAGAAATTTGATGAAGAAGCATTAAATGAACTTGCTGATTCAATCAAAGAACATGGAGTATTTCAACCTATTATTGTTAAGAAATCTATAAAGGGTTATGAAATAGTTGCAGGTGAAAGAAGATATAGAGCTTCTAAGAAATTAGGGCTTGAAAAAATACCTGCTATCATTAAAGATTTTACTGATGATGAAATGATGCAAATATCTTTATTAGAAAATCTTCAAAGAGAAAATTTAACTTCTATTGAAGAAGCTAAAGCTTATAAAGCTATTATTGATGCATCTAATTTAACTCAAGAAGAACTTGCTAAGAAGGTAGGTAAGAGTAGAAGTTATATAACTAATATTCTTGGACTTCTTACATTACCAGTATCTATTCAAAATGATATTTTAGAAAATAAAATATCTATGGGACATGCAAGAGTATTAAGTAAAATTGAAGATGAAGATAAGATTAAAGAATTAGCTAATAAAGTTATATCTGAAGGATTATCAGTTAGAGAACTAGAAGATCTAGTTAAAGAAGAAAATGTAGAAAAGAAAGTTAAAGTAGTTAGAACTACTTCTGATAATAGTAAATACAAAATAGTTGAAAGAAACTTAAAAGAAAAGCTTGGTAGTGATGTTAAAGTTAGTAATAATAAAATCACTATTAAATTCTCTTCAGATAAAGATCTAAATAGAATCTTAGAAATATTAGATTGTAATATAGAAGATTAGGAGTGATATATATGGATATATTTGGATTTAAGATTCCAAAGAATATATTCGTTTCAATAATTATAGTATTAGTAAGTATAGTTTTATATATTATTACCTCTATTATAATTAATAAAATTAAGAATAAAGAGAAGAAAAAAGGTAATAAAAGAAGAACAACGTTATTAATACTTGTTAGAAAGATTATTAAATATATAATTATTGTTTTATGTTCAGTATTTGTTTTAAATACATTTAAGATTAATACTACTGCATTAGTAACAAGTATAGGAGCCGTATCATTAGTTATAGGTCTTGCATTCCAAGACTTACTTAAAGACATGTTAGTTGGTATGGCTATTATATTTGAAGATCAATTTAATATTGGAGACATTATTAAAGTAGGAGATTTTAAAGGTGAAGTTGTTAACTTCAGTTTAAAATCTACTAGAATTAAGTCTTTAACAGGTGAAGTTAAAATAATTGCTAATAGAGAGATTACATCTGTTATTAACTATAGTGATAATAAGAATAATATTATTACTAAAATTAATGTAGCTTATGAAGAAGATAATGATAGAGTAGAAGAAATACTTAGAAAAGTATGTAAGAAGATGTCTGATGAAACTGAAGGAAAGTTAGAATATACTTTACTTGATGGTATTGAAGCTCTAGATGATTCTTCTGTTGTATATAGTATTAAAGTAATAGCTGATGTAGAAGATGCACCTGTTATTAAGAGAAATGTTTTAAAGCATGTTAAAACAGAATTTGATAAACAAAAGATTAAGATTCCATATATGCAAGTTGAGGTGCATAATGAAAAATAGTTATAAATTAGGAAGCAAGGTTATTATGAAAAAAGAACATCCTTGTGGAAGTAATATGTGGACTATTACAAGAGTAGGAGTCGACATTAAGATTAAATGTGATAAGTGTGGTCGTGAGATTATGCTTGATAGAATTGAATTTGAAAAGAAATTAAAAAAGGTGGTGGGAGAATAATGGATGAAAAGAAGAAAAGTTTGCATCCAGTGTGGTTCTATATAATTTTATGTTTTGGAACTATAGTAGGTAGTTTTCTATTATCATTACTAAACTTTCATGGAACAGCATATAATGTTTCATCTAGTTTAAAGACATCTACATCAGTAGTTACTGTTAATAACTTAATCAGTGGAACTGGTATTAGATATATGTTTAGTAATGCTACTAGTAACTTTATTACATTCTTACCACTAGGATCATTACTTATTGGTTTAATAGGTGTAGGAGTTGCTTCTAAGTCTAGATTACTTGATAGTTTATTTGATAAACTAGCTAAGAAAGTACCTAGAACTGTAGCATTCTTCTTGTTCTCATTATTATGTATAATAATGGGATTTAGTACTGATATGGCATTTGTTATTATGATTCCTGTATCAGTAGTATTATTTACTTCTTATAGAAGAAATCAATTGTATGGTATGGCATTTGCTTTTGCATCTGTTGCAGCAGGATCTAATATAAACTTATTTATTACATCACTTGATTATAGTATTATAGAACTTGCTAAAAATGCCGTATTAGAAGTTAATAAAGGTTATACATATGGTTATACTGGTAACCTATATTTCATAGCATTTGCATCATTATTAATGGCTGCTGCACTTGCTATATTAACTGAGTTTATTACTAGAAAGAAACCAGTTAGAATTAATGAAGATGAAGAAGAGATTGATCCAAAATTAGATAAAAAAGCATTAAAGAGAGTAGCTATAGTATTTTTCTCAATGGTAGCTTTATTTACTTATGAGATAATACCAGGTCTTCCTTTCTCTGGAGTACTTCTTGATAATACTCAAATGTTTTATGTAAATAAGTTATTTGGAGCTAATTCTCCATTTGTTAATGGTATTTTATATATTGTTGTACTTGCTCTTGTTATTTGTGGTATTATATATGCTGCTAGTACAAAGCAAATTCAAAATAATAAATCTGTTATTAAATTATTTACTAATAGTTTAAATGGTATTGGTGAAATATTGATACTTATATTCTTTGCATCACAATTTATATCATTATTTAAGTATTCTAATATTGGAACTGTTGTTACATCAATATTATTTGGATGGATTAGATCATTGAATCTATCACTTGCACTATTAATAGTAATTTCAATACTATTTATTATGATTGCAAATCTATTCTTAACTTCAGTTGCTAATAAGTGGCAATCATTTGCTCCAGCAACTATAAGTTTATTTATGAAATCTAATATTACACCTGAATTTGCAGGAGCAATATATAGATTATCATCTAGTGCTACAAACATGATAACTCCATTATTCCCTTATTTCTCAGTATTTATGGGATATGTTGGATTATATAATAAGAATGATTTTACAGTTAGAAAATGTTATAAAGTTATTTCACCATATTTCATGACTGTATTTATATTAGTATTAGTAATAATATTTGGATGGTATTTATTAAATATTCCTATTGGACCTCATACACTTCCAAATATTTAGTTAGGGGGAAATAAAATGGGTTTAACAGCTGGTATAGTAGGACTTCCAAATGTAGGGAAGTCTACTTTATTTAATGCAATAACTAAAAAGAACATATTAGCCGCTAATTATCCTTTTGCGACAATTGATCCTAATGTTGGAATGGTAACTGTTCCTGATGAAAGGCTTTCTGTACTAGAAGAAAGAGAAACACCAGAAAGAGTTGTTCCTGCTACGTATGAATTTACTGATATTGCGGGATTAGTTAAAGGAGCATCTAAAGGAGAAGGTTTAGGTAATAAATTTCTATCTCATATAAGAGAATGTGACGCTATATGTGAAGTTGTTAGATGTTTTGAAGATGAAAACATTACTCACGTAGAAGGTGGAGTAGATCCTATTAGAGATATAGAGATTATTAATCTAGAATTAATTATGTCTGATTTAGAGATTGCAGAGACAAGAATAGGAAAAATAGAGAAAAAAGCTACAACTACTAAAGATAAAGATGCTTTAGCAGAAGTAGCAGTATTAAAAAAGACAATAGATGCCTTAGAAAAGAATATTCCTCTTAGAAGAGTTGAATATAATGAAGAAGAAGAAAAAATACTAAAAAACTTCCATTTTCTTACTAAAAAGCCTATTATTTATATGGCAAATGTATCTGAAAATGATATTTTAACAGGTAATGATTATGTTGAAAAAGTTAAAGAATATGCATCTAAAGAAACAGCAAGAGTAATAATGTTATCTGCTAAGATAGAAAGTGAACTTAGTGAATTAAATGATGAAGATAGAAAAATGTTCTTAGAAGACTTAGGTTTAAGTGGTAGTGGACTAGATAAATTAGTTTATGCTACTTATGATTTACTTGGACTTCAAACATTCTTTACTGCTGGTAAAGATGAATGTAGAGCATGGACATTTAAAAAAGGAATGAAAGCTCCTGAATGTGCAGGTCTTATCCATACAGATTTTGAAAAAGGATTCATTAAAGCCGAAGTTACATCTTATGAAGACTATCTACAATATGGATCTGAAAAAGCTGCTAAAGAAGCAGGTAAAATGAGACTTGAAGGTAAAGACTATGTTATGCAAGATGGAGATATAGTTTACTTTAGATTTAATGTATAAAAAAAGTAGATATAAATCTACTTTTTCTTTTATTTTTAAATAAAAATTGATTGTTTTAAATACAAACGTTTGATATAATGAATTTAGGAATATTTAGCAGTTGAGTGCTTACCTCCGAAAGGAGGTGATGATATGAGTAAGAAGGATTTATTAATCTTATCTTTAATCATTATCATCTTCTTATTATTAGTACACCTATACAAATAGATGATAATAAATAATAAAAAAATGCACTCAATCTTAAAAGATTAAGTGCTACCCAAAATAATGTAAGTGCTCAGCTTTGGATTGCTAAGTATTCCTCACAATTTAATAATAACATATATGCTATAAAAAGTCAAAAGCAGATGATTATTCATCTGCTTTTTTATGTACATAAATAAATACTGCTACACCAGCTATTATGATTACACCAGCTGTAACATATAATGTGATATAGAAAGAACCTTCTTCTTTATCAACTAATCCTGTTTCAGTAGCTATTTCATTTAGTGTGTTATTAGCATCACTAAGCTTTAGTTCATCATTTTTTCTACTATTTGATATAGCAAAATATACACCAATTATAACAGCTATAAGAGCCATTAATATAAATGGAATTAATATACCAACTTTTTTCTTATCTTTTGCCAATTTTAATCACCTAAATACATTATAAATATTTTTAAAAATAAAATCAATATTTCAATATTAAAACCCATGTAAAATATACAAAAAAACGTTTACAATTATATATATGTTTGTTATAATACTTCCTAGAGAAATTATTCTCTCTGTCTATACTTTGATATAGACCGAAGTCCAAAGGGAGGTGTAAGTAATGGTTAAATATGAAATAATGTTTATCGTAAGACCAGACCTAGAAAAAGATGCAACTGCTAAAGTTGTTAAAGAATTTGAAAAAGTATTAACTTCTAAGAAAGCTAATATTCTTTCATCTAAAGAAATAGGTGGTCAAGAACTTGCTTATGAAATTAATGGTCATAAGACTGGATATTATTATTTAATTAACGTAGAAGCTAGTAATGAAGCTATTAACGAATTCAATCGTTTAGCAACACTTAGTGAAGACGTTATTAGACACATTGTAATTAAACTATAATCGAAAGGATAAATAATAATATGAATAGAGTAGAACTAATCGGAAGATTAACTAGAGATCCAGAATTAAGATATTCAAGTAACAACAATGCTAATTGTAGATTTACTTTAGCTGTTAATAGAACATTCCAATCACAAAATGGTGAACAAGGAACTGATTTTATTAGTATAGTTGTTTTTAATAAGCAAGCAGAAAACGTTAAGAAATATATTGCTAAAGGTAGTTTGGTAGCTGTAACTGGTAGAATTCAAACTGGTAGTTATGAAAAAGATGGAAGAACAATATATACAACTGATGTAGTAGCAGATAATGTTCAATTCCTAGAAACTAAAGCACAAAGTGCTTCTAGAGATAACGTATCTATTTCAGATTTTGAAACTGGTTCATCTGATAACGCTGGTAGTGATATGTCTGATGAAGTATTTGCTAATTTTGGTGACTCTATAGAAATTAGCGATGATGATATCGCATTTTAATAATAAAGGAGGAAATAAAAATGGCAGAATTTAAACCAAGAAGAAGAAAAAAAGTATGTGCTATGTGTGAAGGTCATGTACTTGATTATAAAAACGCAGAAGATTTAAAGAAATACATAAATGAAAAAGGTAAAATTTTACCTAGAAGAGTAACTGGTACTTGTGCTAAACATCAAAGAGAAGTAGCTAAACAAATTAAAAGAGCACGTATGATTGCACTTTTACCATTCACAAAATAATGTTCTATTAAGAACATTTTTTTTGTTATATAAACCTTTTATTTATATATAAAATAATGTATAATATATTATGAGAAAGAAGGTACGCATATGAAGGTTATTTTCTTAAAAGATGTAAAAGGGCAAGGCAAAAAAGATGACATTAAAGAAGTAAAAGATGGATATGCAGAAAATTTCTTAATTAAGAATGGATATGCTATTAAATATAGTAATAGAAGTAAAGAAATTCTTGATAATCAAATAGAAGATAGAAATGAAAAGGAAAAAGAACTAATTAAAGAGTGTGAAGAAATTAAAAAGAAATTAGAAAGTAAGACTTATACTTTTAAAGTTAAATCTGGTAAAGAAGGTAAAGTATTTGGATCAGTTTCTTCAAAACAAATTAGTGATGAATTAAATAAACAAGGTTTTAAAATAGATAAGAAAAAGATTTTAATTGATGATACTTTAACTACACTTGGACATCATAATGTTAAAATTGAATTACATAAAAAAGTAATTGCTGAAATAAAAATAATTATGGAGGATTAAAATGGAAAGAAGAGAAGTACCATACAGCTTAGAAGCTGAACAATCAGTACTTGGATCTGCTTTTTTATCAAAAGATGCTTTAACTAAAATCTGTGATGATTTAAATGAAGATGATTTCTATTTAGATTCTCATAAGATTATTTATAGTGTATTAAAGGATCTTCATGATGA
>JAFXXX010000019.1 GCA_017542065.1 Bacilli bacterium
AAGCTTATTATGGACCTATAGCTCAGCTGGTTAGAGTGCACGCCTGATAAGCGTGAGGTCGATGGTTCAAGTCCATCTAGGTCCACCATTTTTATATTTATGGCCTATTGGTGAAGTGGCTTAACACACCGCCCTTTCACGGCGGCATTCATGGGTTCGAATCCCGTATAGGTCACCATTTGAAAATAACTAACATTTATGTTAGTTTTTTTGTTGCATTTATTACTTTAAAATGTTAAAATTAAGTAGTCAGCTGGAGTGGTACTCAAGAGGCTGAAGAGGCGTCCCTGCTAAGGATGTAGACCGGGTAACTGGTGCGAGGGTTCAAATCCCTCCCACTCCGCCATTTAAAAAATACTAGTCAAATGACTAGTTTTTTTGTGCTTAAAAAAACAAGAATTAATATAATTCTTGTTTAAATTTATCTATGTTTTCATTCATGATAGAGATATAATCTTTACCATCATTTTTATCTTCAGTAGTGATATTAGCTAATGTATCAATTTCTAATGTTTGAATACCAGATACTTCATTTAATAGATCTTCAACTGTTTTAGAATTTTCTTCTCCTTTAATAATAAATAGGTAACCAATAGAATCAGATTGTAAAGCTTTTTTAGCATCACTAAGTGTTTTATCTGTTAGTGTTGATTCATCAACTGATATAACATTTAATCCATATTTAGTTAAGAAGTTTAATTTATTAGATGAAGTAACAATAGTTTTATCAGCTGCATTTTCTACCATTTCTTTTAAATCTGCATCTATAGAAGATAT
This sequence comes from Bacilli bacterium, assembly GCA_017542065.1. Classification (GTDB taxonomy): domain Bacteria; phylum Bacillota_I; class Bacilli_A; order RF39; family UBA660; genus RUG13038. Next base: position 778 of record JAFXXX010000019.1, read on the forward strand.
TTCTACTTTTAAATTTTCATAATTAGTATTTATTTCATCTTTAACTAGATTAGAATTAATATATTCATCTAAACCATCTTTAGTATTCTTAGCAATTTTAAGTAGGTTAGATGGGTTAATCCATATTTCATCAATACTACTTGAGTATTCTATTTTAGATGTAGCATCAATTATTTTTAATTTATTATTCTTATTAATCATTTTAACTATGTACTTTTGTTCATCCGATAAACCATTATATATAATTAAATCAGAAGTAGCATAGTCAGATACTTGTTTATCTGTTAATTTATAATCATTTAAATCAATTCCTTGTGGATACATATTATATACTTTAGCATGTTCTCCGTATAATTCTTTAGTAACGAATTCTATTGGATAAGAACTAGTATATATAGTTATATTTTCCATATTATTAATAGCATCACATCCTGTTAAGAATAATGCTCCTAAAATTAAACCCACTGAAATTAAAATCTTTTTCATTTTTCCTCCTTGATTGGTACTGGATCATACGGATTATCTTTATTCCATGGAACACATCTAAATAATCTTTTGATAGTTAAATAAGTTCCTTTAAAGAATCCAAATCTTTCATATGATATTTTGGAATACTCAGAACATGTTGGTGTAAATCTACAAGCATCATGAAAACTTCCAGGTATTTTTTGATATATATTTATTAAAAATATCATAACATGTTTCATATATTCACCAAAATAATTTTATCATAAATTATTTAATTATGGAATACTTTAAAGTTTTATGTTAAAATTACTTTAGGTGATTTAAATGGATATATTTGAAAAATATAATATAGATATTAATGATGAATTATATGAGAAAGCATTTACACATTCTTCATATGCTAATGAAAATGATACTGAAGACTATGAAAGATTAGAGTTTTTAGGAGATAAAATACTAGATTTTATAGTTTCTGAATATTTATATGTAAATGAATCATTAACTGAAGGAGAAATGACTAAACTTAGAGCTTCTTATGTATGTGAAAATGCATTAAATGAGTATAGTTTAGAACTTGGTTTAGATAAGTTATTAAAATTAGGTAAGGGAGAAGAATCTACTGGTGGTAGAACTAAACCATCTATAATAGCAGATCTATTTGAAGCCTTCTTAGCAGCTACTTATTTAAAATATGGTTTAGATAAAGTAAAAGAAATTGTTAATGATATAGTTATTCCTTATGTAGAAGGTAATCATCATGAGTTCTTAAAAGATTATAAATCTATTTTACAAGAATATGTTCAAACTGATAAGAAATCTACTATATATGAAGTAATTAATGAAGAAGGGCCTGCTAATGAAAAGGTATTTACTGTTATAGTTAAAGTAGATGATATAGTACTTGGAACAGGAACTGCATCATCAAAAAAAGAGGCAGAACAATTAGCAGCTAAAGATGCATTAAATAAAGCAAATTAGAACATTAAAATGTTCTTTTTTTATTGAATAAATAAAGAGTTTATATTATAATTAAAAGAGTTAAATGATAGATAGGCGATGAGTATGTATTTAAAAAGTTTAAAGGCAATTGGGTTTAAATCGTTTTGTGAACCAATAACTATGGATTTCACTGATAAAATATCAGGAGTAGTAGGTCCAAATGGTTCTGGTAAAAGTAACGTAGTAGATGCTGTTAGATGGGTTCTAGGAGAACAATCAGTTAAATCTCTTCGTGGTGAAGGATCAATGAGTGATGTTATCTTCTCAGGATCTAAATCAAGAAAAGCTGCTAATTATGCATCTGTTACATTAATATTTGATAATAAAGATAGATATTTAGCTTTTGACCAAGACGAAGTAGAAATCAAAAGAACTATTTATAAGTCCGGCGAAAACGAATATTATATAAATAATGAGAAATGTAGATTAAAAGATATACTAGAACTATTTAGAGATACTGGTGCATCAAAAGAATCATTTAATATTATTTCTCAAGGTGATATTAGTAACATACTTTCATCAAAGCCTGAAGATAGAAGAATTATATTTGAAGATGCTGCTGGTGTTTTAAAATATAAAAAGAGAAAAGAAGAAGCAGAAAGAAAAATAACTTTAACTAATAATAACTTAAACCGTGTTAACGATATTATTGATGAGTTAGAAGGAAGAGTTGGTCCTTTAAAAGAAGCTTCTGAAAAAGCTAAGATATACTTAGAAGACAAAAAACAATTAGAACAAGTTGAAGTAGCTTTAATAGTTAATGATATAGATAAATATAATATTGAATATAAAGAAGCTAAAGATAATATAGTTACTCTTAATGATAAGATATCTGCATTATTATCTAGTTCTTCTTTAGAATCAAGTAAAATAGAAACTTTAAAAGTAGAAATAAATAAATTAAATGATGATTTATATGCTAAACAACAAGAATTAGTAGAATCTACTTCATTAATGCAAAAATATCAAGGAGAAAAGAACTTAATTAGTGAAAGAAGTAAATATAACTCTGAAGATATGAAATTACATGATAATATTATTCTTTTAAAAGAACAATTATTATCTGTAGATAATGAACTTGATCTATTAAATAAAGAAATAGAGAGTGTAGAAAAAGAAGGAAAAGAATTAAGTACATCTTTAAATAATAAAGTTTATGAATTAAATAAATTAGATAAAGAAAAGAATGAGTTATTAAATAATTCATCTAATTTAGTTAGAGAAATAACTACATTAAATCATAGAAAAGAAGTATTAGCTAACTCAATAGAAAATAATTTAGCTATGCCTTCATCTGTTAAGAATGTATTAGATAATCCAAAACTATCTAATATGTATGGAACAGTAGGTAAGTTATTTGAAACTGAAGAAGAGTATGCAACTGCTATTGAAACATCTTTAGGAGCAGCTATAAACTTTATTATTTGTGAAAATGATAGTGAAGCTAAAGATGCTATTAGATATTTAAAGAATAATAATTTAGGTAGAGCAACATTCTATCCACTTGATGTTATTAAAGCTAGATCTATAGATGTAGATTCATATAATGAAGTTAAGAAGATTACAGGCTTTGTAGATATAGCATCAAATTTAATTAAATATGATACTAAGTATAAAAATGTAATGCATAATCTATTAGGTAATGTAATTATATCTACCGATATAGATGCAGGTACTAAGATATCTAAAGTAATTAATAATAAATATAAAGTTGTTTCTTTAGATGGGAACGTAGTAAATGTAGGTGGATCATTAACTGGTGGCTCTATAAAAAATAAAACTAGTGTTATATCAGAAAAGTATGAATTAGAAAATGTAATTAAAGACCTAAATAAGAAACAAAATGATCTATCTATAGTAGAAGATAAGATTAATCAATTAGACACTGAATTTGGCCGTTTAAATGATGAAAAGAATAAGATATTATCGTCAGTTAATATAAAGAGTGATTTACTAAGAGAAAAAGAAAATAAGAAGTCTGAATTAGATATTAGAAAAGAAAGTATTATTCTTGAACTTAGTAATAATGAAAATATTGTTAATAATGTTATTTCTAAAGATGAAGAAGCTATTATTAACAAGTATTATGAGGAAAAGAATAAAGTTGATAGCTTAAAACTAGAAATTGAAAACTTAGTTAGTAAGATAGGTAAAGAAAAAGATAACTTAACTCATTTAGAAACTAACTTAAAAATAGATAATGGTGATTATAATAAGTATCTAGATGAATTAAAGAAGAATGAAATAAAAGAAAGCAGATTAGATGTTAAATTGGATACTTTACTTACTAACTTAGAAAATGATTATACTATTACTTATGAAAAAGCTAAATCTGAATACATCCTAGAAATGGATGAAGATGAAGCTAGAAAGAAAGTTAATAAGTTAAAGAGTGAAATTAGATCACTTGGAGATGTTAATGTATCATCTATTGAAGAATATGAAGAAGTTAATAATAGATATACATTCTTAAATACTCAAAGAGAAGATTTATTAAAAGCAGAAGAAATGCTTTTAGATATTATTAAGCAAATGGATGAAGTAATGAAAGAAAAGTTCAAAGAAACATTTGCTTTAGTACAAGAATCATTCTCTAAGACATTTAAAGAGTTATTTAATGGTGGAGATGCTTCTTTATCATTAACAGATCCATCTGATATATTAAATACTGGTGTTGAAATTAAAGCATTACCTCCAGGAAAGAGATTACAACATATTTCTTTATTATCTGGTGGTGAAAAGACTTTAACTGCAATAGCATTATTATTCTCAATTCTTAAGATTAGACCAGTTCCATTTGCTATTCTAGACGAAGTTGAAGCAGCACTTGACGAAGTAAACGTAGATAACTTTGGTAGATACTTAAGCGGACTTAAGAATAAGACACAATTTATTGTTATAACACACAAGAAAAAGACAATGGAATATGCAGATGTATTATATGGTATAACAATGCAAGAATCTGGTGTTTCTAAGCTAGTTTCTGTTAAATTAGAAGATATTAAAAAGTAAGACGTTTTTTGACATAAAACGTCTTTTATGTTAGTATATAGGCACTAAAAAGGAGGGGGAATTATGGCAGATATTTCATATAATAGAAAAGAAGCAATTACATTTATCAGTGATTTTATTGATGATATTAATGAAACTTTTTCATCTATTGATATACTTAAAGTTGATATTGAACAAAGACGTAGTATAAAACAAATGATTAATGAAATAGAAAAAGCATTTGGAGATGAAACTGTTGATTCAGGCGTTCTTTATGGTATGTATAATAAACTTATGAGAAGTTTGCCTGAATCTATTAAAAATAGAATTAATACTATTCGTAATGTAAAACATGATATTAATAGAGTTAGAATTGAACCCTCTATATTTGAACAATGTAATAAAAGACTTAGAGAATCAAATATAATGGATGAATATAATAAAATATTCGTTAGAAAATTTGAGGAATATTTACTTACAATGCATGGTATAAATGCACAAGAATATGATAGAGAGTTCTATCAAAGTATGTATGCACAATGGTTAGCTTCACAAAGAATGTTATTCCGTAATTATGTTGGATTTTTAAGAAAATGTAAATTAGCTCCTAATAAAGATAAAGAAAATCCAACAGAATTATTTAAAGGATCATATGATACATTAAAAGAGTATTATCCTGTAATATTAGGAGTATTTTCAAGATACGCATCTACTATTGAAACAGATACTATATCTGAAGGACTTAATTCATTTGATGATATTTACGTAAAAAAAGATGGTTCTTTATATCCTATTATTGAAACTAATACTGGAAATAAATTGCGTATACCATTTGAAAAGGAAGCACAATTTACTTGTTATGTTCATAATCCATATGATGATAAGGAAAAAGAAAAAATATTAAGATTACTTCAAAATCCTAATATGGAAGTTACATTTGGTTTATATGGCTATAAATGCGAAGAAGATATAGATAAAAAAGTTGAGGAATTAAGAGAACTTAAAAAAGAAATCCCAGGAGCACAATTCTTTACTCAAGAATTTGATGATGATTCTCCTGACGCATACAATATTGGATTATTATATAAACCTAGAAGAAAAAGAGACTAATTAGTCTCTTTTTTCTTTATATAATTTAACTATTTCAGATGCTGAGTTGGAGTAGGCTCTAAATAAACCACCAGCACCTAATTTAATACCTCCAAAGTATCTAACAACAACTATTAATACATTATTTAGATCATTCTTTTCAAGAACATTAAATATAGGCATTCCAGCAGTTCCTTTTGGTTCACCGTCATCATTTATTTTACCAGTATTATTTATTTTATAAACATATACTACATGTCTTGCTTTTTTATGATCTTCTTTAATAGATTTAATAATATCTAATACTTTAGATTCATCATCTAATTCATATAGATAAGTAATAAATCTAGATTTTTTTATTTCAATTTCATTAGTAATCATAGTTATCACCAATTAAATTATACAATAAAATATACTTATGTTATAATATTTTTGGTGAAAGAGATGCAAAATATTGAAAAGATTAAACAAAAACTTGCATTATTACCATTAAAACCAGGTTGTTATCTTATGAAAGATGAAACTGGCAAAGTTATTTATGTTGGTAAAGCTAAAAAGCTTAAGAATAGGGTAAGTAGCTATTTTAATGGTACAAAATATGGTAAAACTAAGATTCTTGTTAGTAATATCCATGATTTTGAATATATAGTAACTTCTTCTGAGAAAGAAGCTCTTTTGCTTGAAATAAATTTAATTAAAAAATATGATCCAAAATATAATATTATTTTTAGAGACGATAAACAGTATCCATATATTGCTTTAGAGTATTCTAAATATCCAAAATTATCTGTACTTAGACCTAGTAAAAAGTATAAGAATAAAAATATTAAATTATTTGGTCCATATCCTAATAGTGGATATGCTAAAAAGATAGTAGAGGTTCTAAATAGAATATATCCTCTTCAAAAGTGTAAGAACTTTAAGAATGATGTATGTCTTTATTATCATATAGGGGAATGTCTTGGTTATTGTAAACTAGATATACCTAAAGAAGTAACAGATAATATAGCAAATGAAATAACAAATTTTCTTAATGGTGATTTTGATTTAGTTATAGATAAATTAACTAGAAAAATGAATGCATATTCTGAAAGAATGGATTATGAGAATGCAAAAGATATTAAAGAATTAATAGATTATCTAAAAGTAGTATTATCAAAGCAAAAAATTGATTTAAATGATAAAGTTAATAGAGATATATTTAATTACTTTGTTAAAGATGATTTTATATCTATTCAAATACTTCATTATAGAAATGGTAACTTAGTAGAAAGAAAGAGCAATATATATGAAGTAAATGATGATCCAGTAGATTCATTTATGGAATATATTATTTCATTCTATGAAGATAATACTTTTCCAAAAGAAATATTTGTTCCAGAGGGAATAGATACAGAGTTACTTAGTGAAACATTAGATGTTAAAGTAATTAATCCTCAAAAGGGAACTAAAAAGAAATTACTTGATATGGCTTATGAAAATGCAAAAATAGGTTTACTTGAAAAAGAAGAATTAGTTAAGAGAAATATTTCATTAACTATTAAAGCTAACGAAGAATTAAGTACATTAATTGGTAAAACAATTCATAGAATTGAGTCATTTGATAACTCTCATTTATTTGGAGATGCTTCAGTATCTGCTATGGTAGTATATATTGATGGTAAAAAATGTCCTAAAGAATATAGAAAATATAAAATAAAATCTGGTTCTAAAGATGATTTCCATCAAATGCAAGAAGTATTAGAGAGAAGATATTCAAGAGTAATAACTGATAATTTAATAGCACCTGATTTAATACTTGTAGATGGTGGTATTATTCAAGTACATGCTGCAGAAGAAATTTTAGATAACTTAGGACTAGATATATTAGTTCTTGGTATGCAAAAGAATGATAAACATAAGATATGTGCTTTAGTTGATACTAATGGAGTTAGTTATGAAATAGAAAAGAATAGTAATATATTCCATTTACTTGAAAATATATCTGAAGAAGTTCATAGATTTGTTATATCATTTCATAGAGATCTTAGATCTAAGGGTTCTTTATCATCAATACTTGATAATATAGAAGATGTAGGAACTAAAAGAAGAAATCTTCTTATTAAGAAATATAAAACTGTTAATAAGATTAAAGAAGCTCCTATTGAAGAATTAGAAGATTTAGTAGGTAAAAAAGCTGCTAAAAATGTTAAAGATGCACTAAAAGAAAACTAGAAATAGTTTTCTTTTTTTGTTATAATCATATTAGGTGATAATAATGCATAAGATAAATGTAATGAATGATGACTTAGTTAATAAAATTGCCGCTGGAGAAGTTATTGAAAAATGTGCTTCTGTTGTTAAAGAATTAGTAGAAAATAGTATAGATGCTGGTTCTACTGATATAAAAATAGATTTATTAGAATCGGGAACTAAAGAAATAAGAGTAACTGATAATGGTTTTGGTATGAGTGAAGAAGATGCTTATATTTGTTTTACTCCTCATGCTACTAGTAAGATATATGATGAAGATGATTTATATAATATAAATACACTTGGATTTAGAGGTGAAGCTCTTCCATCAATTGCATCAGTTTCTAAAGTAAATATTAAGACATGTGATGGAGAAGAAGGTATTACTTTTGATTTAATAAATAATGAGATTAAGAATAAAGAATCTTATCTTAGAAAAGGTACTATTATTACAGTAGATGATTTATTTTATAATACTCCTGCAAGAAGAAAGTATTTATCATCTCTTCCTTCAGAACTTAGTTCTATTGTAGGTTTAATAAATAGATTATCATTGTCTCATCCAAATATAAGATTTACTTTAACTAATGATAAAAAAGAAATATTAAAAACTAGTGGATCTGGCAATTTACTTAAAACTATTAATGAAGTATATGGTAATACAGTTGCTAAAAAGATGATTGAAATAAACTGTGAAAATGATGATTATGAAGTATCTGGTTACATTTCTAAACCAGATGAAAATAGATCAAATAAAAACCATATGATTACTATGGTTAATGGTAGAGTAGTTAAGAACAATGATTTACTAAGATGCATTAATGATAGTTATCATAAATATAAACCTGATGGTAAATATCCAATTGTTATACTAAATATAAATGTGGATCCTAGTTTAATAGATGTTAATATTCATCCATCTAAACATGATATTAAGTTTAGTAAGATGGATGAATTAAAAGAATTAATATCAAGTAATATAGAAAAGTTACTAGATAATAATTTCTTAGGAGTAGATATATCTACTAAAGAAGTTAAGATAACTAATATAGTTAGTGAAATAGAAACTAAACCTGAAGTAAAAGAATATGTTTTAGATTTAAGTGATGAAGTATCTATAAAAGAAGATGAAACTCCATATGAATATCAAGATACTTCAGTAGATGAAGTTCAAACTGAAGAAGAAACAAAACCATTTCCAAAGTTATTTGTTATAGGACAAGTACTTGGAACATATATAGTTTGTCATAATGAAAAAGGTATGTATTTAATAGATCAACATGCTGCAGAAGAAAGAGTTAATTATGAAAAATATAAAAAATATATGACAGACTTTAATGGTGATACAATAGATATGTTATTTCCAATAGTTTTAGAGTATCCTAAAGATGAATATATGACTATTAAAGAAAAGATAGACATAATTAGAAATATTGGAATTAATATAGAAGAATTTGGAGATAATACTTATATTATTAAATCTCATCCTACTTGGTTTAAAGAAGGAATAGAAGAAGAATTTATAAGAGAAATAATAGATAAGATATTATTTGAAGGTAAAAATTTTGATTTAGAAAGATTTAATGATAGTATTAGTGCTTCACTTGCATGCCATGCATCTGTTAAAGCAAATACTCCATTATCAATCGAAGAAATGGAAAACATTATAGAAAAATTATCTAAATGTAAAAATCCATATAACTGTGCTCATGGTAGACCATCAATTATTCATTATTCTACATATGAGTTAGAAAAATTATTTAAGAGAGTTATGTAAAGGAGATAAATTATGAAAAAATTAGTAGTAGGTAACTGGAAACAAAATAATATTAATATTGATTATAAGGAATATGTTGAAAAACTAGAAAAGGTAGAAGATAAGGAAGTAGTTATTGTTCCTCCTTATGTATATTTACCATTAATAGAAACAAATAATGTTAAATTAGGTGCTCAAGATGTATCTATATTTAATGGCGGATCTAATACTGGTGAAATATCTTGTGATATGCTTAAAAGTTTTGGTTGTGAATATGTAATTATTGGCCACAATGAAAGAAGAACTAAATTAAATGAATCTAATGAATATATTAATAAGAAAGTATTAAATGCATTAGAACAAGGTTTAAAAGTAATTCTATGTATTACATGCATAGAGGAATTAGTAGAAAGTATTAAAGATGTTACTAACTTTGATAATCTATTAATTGCTTTTGAACCAAAAGAATTTATTGGAAAATCTGAAACTATATCTAGAGAAGGTTTAATAGACTTTATCGGAGAAATCAATAAAGTAACTGAAAAGAAATGTCCAGTACTTTATGGTGGTGGAATAAAAGCAGAAAATATTACTAATTTATCTAATATAGATGGATTAGATGGATTATTAGTTGGTAAAGCTTCTCTTGACATAGATGCATTTCTTAATATAATAATTAACTGGTGATTAAATTGATTATTGTTATTGCTGGTCCTACTGGAGTAGGTAAAACAAAATTAAGTATAGAACTAGCTAAGAAATATGATGCAGAAATTATTAATGCTGATTCAGTTCAAGTATATAAAGATATTGATATAGCATCTGCTAAAGTAACTGAAGAAGAAAAAGAAGGAATAGTTCATCATTTATTAGATATAGTTCCATATGATAAAACATATACTGTATATGATTATCAAAGAGATGGTAGAAAAATCCTTGACGAGTTATTATCTCAAAACAAGAATGTAATAATTGTCGGTGGAACTGGTCTATATATAAAAGCTTTATTATATGATTATAGATTTATTACTGAAGATGAAGAAGAGTTAAATCTATCTAATGAAGAATTACTTGATGAAATATACAAGCTTGATCCTGATTCTGATGTAGACATTAATAATAGTAGAAGAATAGTTAGAGAGTATGCTAATCTTAAAAGTGGTGTAGATAATAACCTTGGAGATAATTTGTTATACGATAATGTATACTTTATAGGGCTTACAACAGATAGAGATACTCTATATGATAGAATCAATAAAAGAGTAGATATAATGACCCAAAATGGTCTTATAGAGGAAGCTAAGAAATTCTATAACTTAGATAGAAATACTAAGTCTATGAAGACTGTTATTGGTTATAAAGAATTATTTGAATACTTTGATGGTAATCTAACACTTGATGAAGCATTAGATTTAATTAAGCAAAGAAGTAGAAAGTATGCTAAAAGACAATATACATTCTTTAATAATAAGATGAATATTAAATGGTTTGATGTAGATTTTAGTAACTTTGATAATACAATTAATGAATTAGAAGAGTATATAAAAAGCAATGATTAATTCATTGCTTTTTTATTTTACAAAATCATATATTGTTTCATCAAAATAATGTTTTTCATCATTCTTTTCTAATAACTCATCTGTTGTTATTAAGAAATAATCGTGTATAGTTAACTCAGTTCCGTTTGAATATATTGGATCATCCCAAGTTAAATCTATGTGATACCATGTATTATTTAATTTAACTAAATTCCATACATGTTCATCATTGGTTATTTTTACATTTTCTATATCTAATTTATCTAAGAAGAATGCTAATGTATCTGCATATGCATCACATACTGCCATGCCTTCAAATAGGGCACCAATAGCAGAATTAGAATTATATTCAGATTCTCCGGTTTCTGCTCTTACAGAATCATATGTATTATGATCTGCTATATAATCATGGAATACTTTTATTTTATCTTTAATATCAGAATAATTATTAATTCTAAGAGCTATTATTAATCTATCTATTTCTTTATCTATTCTTTCTAGTTCTTCGTCAGTATATTTCTTCTCTACATTTAATGTAATATTTTTATCTGTTGTATAAGAAGTTTTTATAGATTTAAATGAGTTCTTTGGATTAATTAACTGATTATATGTACTTAATATATCTTGATCTATCTTATCTATATCCGTTAAACAATTATAATTATGACTACATTTAAATGAATATATATTATAACCATTATTTAATACAGTATAGAACATAGAATATAGTTCTTCTTTATTATTAACATGATCTCTTTCTATAATTGATATATTACTACTATAATTTTCTTTAGTATTTTCTTTAACATAATATAGTTCATTATTAACTATTTTATATTCAGTATTATCTATTAAGCTATAAATTGATTTATGAGTCCCTAAATAACTAAATGATATAAATATTAAAATGACCTCTAATGGAATTAATATTCTTTTCATATTTTACCTCTATAAAAATTATAGCATAAAAAAAATATCTTATTAAAAGATATTATTTATTTAATTTTTTGTTTACACGTGATTTTTCTCTAGCAGCTTTATTTTTAGTTATAATATTTTTAGATACTGCCTTATCAATTCTTTTGTTTGCTTCGTTAACGTTTTCAACAGTTGGGTTTTCAATTGCTTTCTTTATAGCAGTTTTCATTCTAGATTTAATTGGAACATTTTCTTCACTTTGTCTATCTGTAACTAAAATTCTTTTTTTAGCACTTTTAATATTTGCCATAATTTCACCTCCAATTGGTTGTTTGACTTTATTAATTTTAACAAATAATGTAGAAAAATGCAATAAAAACATTAAAAAATATAGTATAATATTTTTAGGTGAAAAAAATGAATCAAGAGAAAATTAGAAACTTTGCTATTATTGCTCACATAGATCATGGTAAAAGTACACTAGCAGATAGAATACTTGAACTTAGTGGTAATGTTTCTAAAAGAGAAATGACAGATCAAATCTTAGATAATATGGAACTTGAAAAAGAAAGAGGAATTACTATTAAGATGAATGCTGTTAGATTAAATTATAAGGGTTATGAATTTAATTTAATAGATACACCAGGACACGTAGACTTTTCTTATGAAGTTTCAAGATCATTAGCTGCTTGTGAAGGAGCTATTTTACTTGTGGATGCTACTCAAGGAATAGAAGCCCAAACTCTTGCTAATTATTATCTTGCTTTAGAAAACGATTTAGAAATTATACCTGTTATTAATAAGATTGATTTACCAAATGCAGATTCTGAAAAGGTTACTTTAGAGTTAATTAATACATTTGGATTTAAAAGAGAAGAAATAATACTTACTTCTGGTAAAACAGGAGAAGGCGTAGATAAACTATTAGATGCTGTTATAGATAAGATTCCTGCTCCAAATGGAAATAATAATGGAAAACTTAAAGCATTAATATTTGACTCTGTATTTGATAGTTATAAAGGTGTTATAGTACATGTAAGAATAGTTGATGGTAAGTTAACTAATAAGAATAAGATTAGATTTATGTCTAATAATTCTAGTTATGATATTACTGAACTGGGATATACTACACCTAAAATAGTTAATGTTAATGAACTTAATGCTGGTGATGTAGGCTATTTATGTGCATCTATTAAAACAATATCTGATATTAAAATAGGAGATACTATTACTTTAGATAATGATCCATGTGATGAACCATTAAAAGGTTATTCTGAAGTTAAACCAATGGTATATTCTGGAATATTCCCAGTAGAAACTAGAGAATATGATTTACTTAAAGATGCTTTAGAAAAATTAGCTATTAATGATGCTTCTTTAACATTTACTCCAGAAACATCAAAAGCTTTAGGTTTTGGATTTAGATGTGGTTTCCTAGGTCTACTTCATATGGATATTATTAAAGAAAGATTACAAAGAGAATTTAATTTAAATATTATTTTAACTGCTCCATCAGTTATATATAATGTATATTTAACTAATGGAGATATGGTTAGTATATCTAATCCAAGTGATATGCCTCCAATGGAGAGACTATCATACATAGAAGAACCATATATTAAAACAAATATATTTACTCCAACAGATTATATAGGTCCAATAATGGAACTATGTGAGAATAAAAGAGGAACATTTGTTAATATGGAATATATTAATGAAACTAGAGTAAATATTCATTATGAATTACCATTATCAGAAATTATGTATGATTTCTTTGATAAATTAAAGAGTGCAACTAAAGGGTATGCATCTTTTGATTATGAGCTAATAGGTTATAGAGTTAATAAACTTGTTAAAATGGATATTCTTCTAAATGGTGAAAAAGTAGATGCATTATCTATGATAGTTCATAAAGATTTTGCATATAATATTGGTAAAAACATGGTTAATAAACTTAGAGAAATTATTCCAAGACAAATGTTTGAAGTTCCTGTGCAAGCATTTATTAATAATAAAGCAATTGCTAGAGAAACTATTAAACCTCTTAGAAAGAATGTACTTGCTAAATGTTATGGTGGAGATATTACTCGTAAGAGAAAACTTCTTGAAAAACAAAAAGAAGGTAAAAAGAAGATGAAGATGATTGGATCTGTTGAAGTTCCACCAGAAGCATTCTTAGAAATTTTAGATTTAAGGAAGTGATTTAAATGGCAGAACAATTATTAGATGTTAATCAAATTTTAGAAATTGCTAATGCTGATTTTATTGAATTCCAAAAAAATCTAATTGATCAAATGAGAGAAACTAAAGAACAAAGAGAACAAACTGGTGAACGTAAAATTGAAGTAAGTTATGATTCTTTATCTAAAGAAGAAAAAGAACAAGTAGATTTGTTAAAGAATCAAGCAGAATCATTTAAAGATGTACTTGAATATTCTACAATCTATTTAAGTTCTTGTGAAAGACAATTAGGTATTGTTAAAGATATATATAACTTTAATCCTTTGTTTCAACAACCAAAAGAATTTGTTGCATTAATTGACATTTTAAATTTACCTGATCCTGGTAATGATGGATATCAGGTGTTAAAAGATACTGGTAGAGTATTTGGAAAGAGTTATCCTGTAAGTGTTTCTAAATTTAATGATTTAGATAGAAGAATTGATGATGCTAAAAAAATCAATTTAATTAATTTTAATGGGGTGGGTTATAAAAGAGATACTAAAAGTGTTGTTGATGAAATTAGAAAAATTCTTGGAAAAGAAGAAGATTTTACCGAGTTTTTTACAATAAATAAGGAATTTATTAAATATATAAAAGAAGAGTGTGAAGCAGGTATTGAGGATTCTGAAGCTGCTATTGATAGATTTGAAGATATGGTTGCAAAAAGAATAATAAACGAACTTGATGCATCATATTATGAAACAATTAGCTTTCAAGAAGAACTTAGAAAGAAATGTGAAAAAGTCGAAGAGCTTGCAAGAACTTACAATGAAGATCCAGAATCAAGAGAAAATATTAATAATTTAGCAGCTGCTTTAAGAGATTTAGGTATAATATCACCTAGAATTTATAAATTTTTAACTCATGAAAAGAAAGAGCAAACAATAATAGAATCAGAAGATAATATTGCTATTTCTCATGAAGAAAATGTTGCTATACCTGAAAAAATAAATGAACTAGAATTTGATTATTATAAGAACCCAAATATACATGCTGTAATTTGTTTTCTTGGTGAACCAGGTGATGACCTTTGGGAAGATATTAATAATGAGCTTGAATTTCAAGCAAAGAAAGCAACGTTAGATGAATTAACTAAATTATTTAAGGGTTATATATTTGATGAAAACTTTTATGTTGATTTAGGTAAGAATCCTGAAAAGAGTAAAGCTGATAAAGTTGTTAATGCATTACTTGACCCGCCATATAATTTTAACTATAGAAGGTTTGGTACAAAACATGATTCATATAGAATTCATGCGATTCATAGATATTCTAAAGTATTAAAAGAATTAAAATTTGGTGATGGGAATATTATATTTTTTGGATCTGCTGGACCTGTTTTTGAGGATGAAAAAGGACCAGCATATCAAAGAGTAGGGAAAAGAACAATAGATGCTTTATCACCAATTGATAAAGAATCAATTTTGGAACCAGGTTTTGATTATATAGAACATATTACTAGAGGTTATGTTCCTTATTCTCTTTTAAGTCTTCAAGATAAAAAAAGAGTTCTTGAAGGAAAATTTTTTAGTAAAGATGGAAAAACTGGAAAAGATAGAAGTATAGGAAAGATTAATTATTTCCTATTTGATTGTTTAGATTTTGTTTCTAAACAAAATGTAGCAGATTATTTAAATAATTATTTTTCAGCTCAATCTAAATATATGTTTAGTTTGATGGATGAAAATGAAAAAATCAAAAATAAATCTGTTTAAAATGTTATAATAATAAAGTAAGGAGTTGTGAATTATGGAAGCAGAAATAATGAAGGTTGATGAAAAAAAGTATATTGCTACTGCAAGTGGTGCAGTTTCTGAAAAAAAGTATAACTATGAATATGCTTTGCCTACACTAGATGTTGTAAGAAAAAGAATTGAAACATTTTTAGAAAAACATTCTGATATTGCTAAAGAATTGCCTTCTTATAAGACTAAACTTGGATATGATGTTAGATGTATTCAAATTGGTAATGGCCCAAAAGAATTATTTATTGTTGGTGGTACTCATAGTAATGAAATTATAACTGTTGATGTTGTTTCACAATTCTTAAATAGATTTGATGAAGATTTTGACAAATCTTTATTAGATGACGTAACTATTAATATAATTCCAATACAAAATCCTGAAGGATATTTTGTATTAGATACATTAATGAATGAAATTAATGATTATATAGAAAGAAACGATAAGATTAGTTTACAAGGTTTCTGCTATGATTATTACATTAATTATAGAACAGATTCACTTGTATATTTGTCATTTAAACATATGAATGAATTCATGAATGAAGAAGAATTTATTCCTCGTTTTAGAGATTTTATAATTAATGACAAAATATATAAAAGATTACACGAAAAACAAATAGAAGTTAATGGTAAAAAAGTAGGTAATAGTGTATTCCCTGTTATGAATAGGGAACTTGGATATGCTGATCCAATAGATCACGATACTATGATGATGACATTTGATAATAGAATTCTTAGTATTAATCCAGATTTACCTATAAAAGATTATTTAAAAGAAGTTAGAAATGTTATTACAGATACTAAAGAAAAAGTGGATTCAAATGATCAATATAATATAGGATTTATAAAATACCTAGATTTATTATTTGATGCACTTTTAACAGTTCCATTAAGACCTGTTAAATTAGAAGAAATACCTAAGAGTCATCATGATATGCTTAGAGACGCTTCTTTAAATGCACTTCTAACAATTAGAGATGAAATTGAAAAAGCTAAGAATAATGTTCCTGATTTAAAATTAGCATTAGAACATAGTTTATTAATGACATGTACAAGAGCACAAGCAAGTTCTATAATTGGAGAATTTGCTTCTAATGTATCACATAATGTTAATTTAAATGGTAATACTATTTATAGCCCAGGTATTGAAAAAGAAAAAAATGAAGAAAAAGACTATAGTAAAAATGCATCTATTGCAAATCTTAGAAATTATTATAGATATAGTCCTCTTGGTAGTTCTGTTATAAGAAAACTAATAGAAGCTGAAGAAGTTACTGAAGATAATATGATTTATGAACCTGAAAATCAAATGTTATTAGATTTATTATCTGAATCTACTAATAATGGATCTTATGGAGCTTGTATTTTAGCTCATAGTACAGGAGGAGAAATATATCATAGACCAAATGAAGAATTAACTGGAGAAAACTATGATAACTTTAGTGAATTTAATGATAAATTAGCTACATCAATGCAAGATTCTATTGATGAAGCAGTTAGAGACTTAGATCCTGAAAGAGCAGAAATTCTTGAAAAATCTGGTGGTCATTATTATAGAAAAAGAGATGATGATGATAATACAGGATTTGGTGATTATTTAAGAGGAAGATATCCTGGAGTTATTTTATTAGAGAATTCTGTAATGGGTGGTAATCCATTTGGACCTTATGGTGATGTTAATAACTATGTTAGAACTGTTGCTAGTTTTAATGCTGCAGTTGAAGGAGCTTGTAAGACACTTGCTCTTACTAATAGAGATATTCTTGGAGGAAAAGGTTCTAAATAGAAGGAGTTATTATGATTAAATCTTGTTATATACATATACCTTTTTGTAAGAAAATATGTTCTTATTGTGATTTTTGTAAGATTTATTATAATGAAATATTTATAAATAAGTATTTAGATGCTTTAGAAAAAGAGATTGATACTTATTATAAAGGAGAATTATTAGATACATTATATATAGGAGGAGGGACACCTTCTTCTTTATCTTTAGAAGAATTAAATAGGTTATTTAATATACTTAAAAGATTAAATACTAGTGATAAATTAGAATATACTATTGAAAGTAATATTGAAGATATTACAGAAGATAAATTAAAACTATTTAAGAATAATGGTATTAATAGAATTAGTATAGGTGTTGAATCATTTAATGAAGACAATCTTAAATTTATGAATAGACCTAGTATTAATCTAGATAAACTAAATCTTGTTAAGAAATATTTTGATAATATTAATATAGATCTAATATATGCATTACCTAATGAAACATTAGATATACTTAATAGTGATTTAGATAAAGTATTAGAGTTTAATCCTAAACATATTTCTATTTATTCATTAATAATAGAAAATAATACTATGATTAGAGATTTAGAACCTATAGATGATGAATTAGATTATGAAATGTATAAACTTATTTGTGATAGATTATCTAATTATAATCATTATGAAATTAGTAATTTTGCTATACCTGGTTATGAATCTAAACATAATCTAACATATTGGAATAATGATGAATATTATGGTTTTGGTATGGGAGCATCTGGTTATGTAAATGATATTAGATATACAAATACTAAGAGTATTAATCATTACATTAAAAATGAATTTAATAGAGTAGAGGAACACCTTACACTATTAGATAAAGAAAAATATGAATTAATTATGGGCTTTAGAAAATTATCTGGTATTAATCTTAATACATATAAAGAAAAATATAATAAAGATTTGCTAGATAATAAAATTATTAATAAATTATTAAGTGATAATAAACTTCAAATTAAAGATAATAATATATTTATAAATAATGATTATATTTATTTACAAAATGAAATATTATTAGAATTGATATAATTTATAATTTATAGTATAATTAAAACAAGAATAGAGGGTGATGTATTATGAATAAAGACAATTTAAGTGACAATAATAATATGTCACTACCATTTGAAACAATTGATACTTCAGATGAAGATATTGAAGTATTAAAGGATCCAAGAAGAAATCCAATAGAAGTTATTGAGGATGCAGAAAAATCTTTAAATAATAAAGTTGATACTTTAAAAGAAAATATTCAAAATAATGATATATATGAAACTTCTGTTGATGTACCTATCATAAAGAATAAAGAACCTAAAAAGAAAATGGAAACAGTTTTAAAGGTTCAAATAATACTTGTTATTTTATGGGTAGTATTAACAGTTAGTATATATTTCTTTGGTTACAAATTATTTGAGCCAATAATACCAATTAGTTATTAAAATATGTAAATTAGCACTTGACTATTGACAGTGCTAATTTTTTGTTTTATAATCATAATTGTGTTAGAGGTGATGTTAGTGCTTGATACTAGAAAAGAAAATATATTAAAGCTTATAGTTGAAGAATACATCAAAAATATAAGACCAGTTGGATCTAAGAGTATCTGTGATACATTAAATGTTTCATCAGCAACTGTTAGAAATGAAATGATGGCACTAGAAAATGAAGGTTACTTAGAAAAGACACATACTTCATCTGGTAGGGTTCCATCAGAAAAAGGTTATAGATATTATGTAGATAATATTATGAAACCTAAAGATATTACTGGTGAAGATATGTTAAAACTTCAAACTATATTTAGTAATAATCAATTAGCACTTTCAAATACAATTGAAAAGAGTTTAAGTATTATTTCTGAAATGACTAACTATACTGCTGTTGTTTTAGAAAGTAAAGGTATTAATGATGAATTAAAAGAAGTATCTATTTTACCTATATCTGAAGATAAAATAGTTGCTCTTGTTATTACTTCATCAGGACATGTTGAAAATAAGACTATTGATATTAAGAATACTAATTTAGAGGATGTTAAAAAGATTGTAGAACTAATTAATAAATTAATTGTAGGAACTCCAATAAATGAAGTTTCAAGTAAATTAGAGTTCGAAATTAAGCCAATTATTGGTGAATATATAATGAACTATGAAATGGTTTATTCAGCTTTCTATAATGCCTTTAATGACTTTAGAGATAATAATCAAGATGAAGTTATTATTAAAGGAAGAGATAAAATATTACAATTACCTGAATTTAATAATGTTAATGATATAAAGAAAGTAATATTTGCTTTAGATGAAGAAAAGATTAAACGTCTTAAAGAAGAATCTGAAGATATTAATATTTATATTGGTAAAGAAAATGAACTTGATGAAAACTTATCTGTTATTAAAACAAAGATTGGTGATAGTACTTTAGCTATCGTAGGTCCAAAAAGAATGGATTATGACTTTGTTGTAGGTCTTATGGAATACATTAAGAATAATATTGAGAGGTAATCATGGAAGAAGAAGTAAAAGTAGAAGAAAAAGAAACTAAGAAAGAAAAAAAAAACAAAGAAAAAGAGTTAATTGATGCTTTAAATCTTAAAGTAAAAGAACTTGAAGATAAAAATCTTAGAATAAGTGCTGAAATGATTAATTCACTTAGAAGAAAAGATGAAGATACAGCTAGAGTTATGAAATATGCTAATGAATCTTTAATAGATGATATTTTAAATGTTGTAGATAATTTTGATAGAGCACTTAAATTAAATTCTGATAGTGAAGATGTTGTAAATTATCAAAAAGGAATGCAAATGATTTATGATAATTTAATTAGTATATTAAATAAATATGAAGTAATAGAAATAGATGCTTTAGATAAACCATTTGATCCTACATATCATCAAGCAGTAATGACTGAAAAAGTAGATGGTAAAGAATCAAATATAGTTATTGAAGTACTTCGTAAAGGATATATGTATAAAGATAAAGTTATTAGACCAGCAATGGTTAAAGTTAGTGAATAAGAAAAGGAGAAATGAAATATGAGTAAAATTATAGGTATCGACTTAGGTACAACAAATAGCTGCGTTGCAGTTTTAGAAGGTAAAGAAAGTAAAGTTATTGCTAATCCAGAAGGAGGAAGAACAACTCCATCTGTAGTAGCATTTAAAAATGGAGAAATAATTGTTGGAGATGCTGCTAAAAGACAAATGGTAACAAATCCAGACACTATTTATTCTATTAAAAGATTAATGGGATCTAGTGAAAAAGTTAAAGCTAATGGTAAAGAATATACTCCAGAAGAAATATCTGCTATGATCTTAGGATACATTAAAGATTATGCTGAAAGTTATTTAGGAGAAAAAGTTACTAAGGCTGTTATTACAGTTCCTGCATACTTTAATGATGCACAAAGACAAGCTACTAAGAATGCTGGTAAAATAGCAGGATTAGAAGTAGAAAGAATTATTAATGAACCAACTGCTGCATCACTTGCATATGGTATTGACAAACAAAATGATGCACATACAGTTTTAGTATATGACCTTGGTGGTGGTACATTCGATGTATCTATACTAGAACTAGGTGATGGTGTATACGAAGTTAAATCTACAGCAGGTAATAATAAACTTGGTGGAGATGACTTTGATAATAGAATTTCTGACTATTTAGTTAGTGAATTTAAAAAAGAAAATGGTATAGATTTATCTAAAGATAAAATGGCTATGCAAAGAATTAAAGATGCTTCTGAAAAAGCTAAGAAGGATTTAAGTGGAGTTACTTCTACTCAAATTAGTTTACCATTTATATCTCAAGGATCTGATGGCCCATTACACTTAGAAATGAACTTAACTAGAGCTAAATTTGAAGATTTAATTAGAGATTTAGTTGAATCTACATTAAATCCAGTTAGAAAAGCATTAAAAGATGCTAATATGACTAAAAATGATATTGATAAAGTAATCTTTGTTGGTGGTTCAACTAGAATCCCTATGGTTGCTGATTTAATTAAGAAAGAACTTGGTAAAGAACCAAGTAAAGAAGTTAACCCAGATGAAGTAGTTGCTATGGGAGCTGCTATTCAAGGTGGAGTATTAACTGGTGAAGTTAATGATATCGTATTACTTGACGTAACACCACTTTCACTTGGTATTGAAACTATGGGCGGTGTTATGACTGTATTAATTCCAAGAAACACAACTATTCCAACTTCTAAATCACAAATATTTAGTACTGCTGCTGATAATCAACCAGCTGTTGATATTCATGTATTACAAGGCGAAAGAGGAATGGCTGCAGACAATAAAACACTTGGTAATTTCCAATTAGGAAATATTGCACCAGCTCCAAGAGGAGTTCCTCAAATTGAAGTTACATTTGATATAGATGCTAATGGTATTGTTAATGTTAAAGCTAAGGATTTAGCTACTAATAAAGAACAATCTATTACTATTACATCAAATACATCATTAAGTGATGAAGAAATCGATAAGATGGTTAAAGAAGCAGAAGCTAATAAAGAAGAAGATAAGAGAAGAAAAGAATTAGCTGACACTAAAAATGAAATTGAACAATTAATTTATGCTACTGAAAAGGCTATTAAAGACCTTGGAGATAAAGTAGATGAAAAAGATAAAACTAATGCAGAAGATGCTATTAAAGAAGCTAAAGATGCATTAGAAACTGAAGATATTGATAAACTTAAGAAAGCTAAAGAAAACTTAAATGATAAAGCTATGGAACTTGGTAAAAAAGTATATGAAGAAGCTGCTAAAGCTAATCAAGCAAATGAATCTTCAGATGAAACAAAAGAAGATAAAAAAGATAACGTTCAAGAAGCTGAATACGAAGAAAAATAAAAGAAAGTTCTAGTAAGCTAGAACTTCCTTTTCTATGTTAAGGAGATAGTATGAATAAATATAAATCTAGAAGTGATGTTCCTGAAAAATATAAATGGGATCTTAGTGATTTTTATAAAAGTTATGAAGAATTTGATAAAGAATTAGAATCAGTTACAAAAGATATAGAAGTTATTAAAGATTATGTAGGTTGTACTAAGGATAGTAAAAGATTATTTGAATTTCTAAACTTAGTAATTAAACTTGATAATAGAATAACTAATTTATATGTTTATTCTCATTTAAAAAATGATGAAGTTTTAGGTGTAGAAGAAAATCTAAGTAGATTTAATAAAGCATATAATCTAATTGGAGTATTTTCTAATTATTTTAGTTTCTTTGCACCTGAATTAGTTTCTTTATCAAAAGAAGATTATGATAAATTATTTGAAAACAAAGATTTATTAGTTTATAAAGCTATGCTTGATGAAATGTATAAAGAAAAAGATCATGTACTATCTGAAAGTGAAGAAAAAATAGTTAATGATTTAGTTACAGCATCAGGCCAATATGAAGATATATTATCTAATCTAATTAATAGTGAACATAACTATGGAACTGTTATGATTGATGGAGAAGAAACAACTATTACATCTACTAATTTTAGATATTTATTAAAGAATAAAGATCCTAAAATTAGAAAAGAAGTATTTGAAAAATTTAGAGGACTTCGTAATCAATATGCTGGAACAGCAGCTTCACTTTTAGATTCATATGTTAAAACTAATAATACTATCTCTAAAATACATAAATTTAATAGTGCTTGGGAAAGCAAACTATTTGGTAATCATATGCCAGAAGAAGCATATAATGCTTTAATTAGTACAGTTGAAGGTAATACTTCTTCTGTAAGAAAATATATAAAAATGTATAAAGATACCCTAGTTTTAGATGAATTACATCCATATGATTTAAATCTTGAACTAGCTAAATCTAATAAGAAATATTCTATAGAGGATGCACAAGATTTAATTAGAGAAGCACTTAAGCCTTTAGGGGATAAATATATAGAAAAGTATAATAAAATAATTGATAATCATTATATAGATTATTGTGAATATAAAGGTAAACAATCAGGTGGTTATTCATGTAATACTGCAGATCATTATTCTAGAATATTACTTAGTTTTAATGAAGATTTACCTACAGTATCTACAATAGCTCATGAATGTGGTCATAATGTTCATGATCAATTTATTATGGCTAATAATCCATCACAATATGTATATGTAACTACTTTAGTTTCAGAAGTAGCATCATTAACTAATGAATGTTTATTATCTAGTTATTTAGCTAAGAACGGTACTACAAAGGAAGAAAAATTAGCAGGTATAGAAAACATGATGGATGTTATATTAGGCAATTTATTTGGTGCTGTAAGAGAAGGTAAAAACGAAGTAGATTTTAATAAGTATTCTAATGAAGGGAATACATTAACAAAAGAATATCTAAATAAATTATCTATAGATTCATTAATAAAATATTATGGAGATAATGTTATATTTGATGATATTAGTGGATGTGAATGGATAGGTAGATCACATTTCTTCTGTAATTATTATTTATTTGATTATGCGTTTTGTATTTCAGTAGCATCTGCTAATGCTATGAGAATACTATCAGGTGATAAAGATGCATTAGATAGATACTTTAAATTCTTATCTCTTGGATCTGATACATATCCTATAGATGCATTTAAAGTATTAGGTTTTGATTTAACTGATTCAAAAGTATATGAAGAAGCTATTAAATATTTTGATAGTTTAATTGATGATTTTAATAAAATAAGTAAGGAGTAGATATAAATGGCTAAAAGAGATTATTATGATGTCCTTGGTGTTGATAGATCAGCTTCTGAAGCAGAAATAAAATCTGCTTTTAGAAAAAAAGCTAAAGAATATCATCCGGATTTAAATAAAGCTCCAGATGCTGCAGAAAAATTTAAAGAAGTTCAAGAAGCTTATGATGTTTTATCTAATGAAAGTAAAAGAAAAACATATGACCAATTTGGGCATGCAGCATTTGATCAAACTACTGGTTCAGGATTTGGTGGTAATTATCAAGGAGGATTTAATTCATCATCATTTGATTTTGGTGATATTGATCTTGGTGATATATTTTCTAATATGTTTGGTCAAGGATTTGGATTTGGTGGTAGAAAATCTAATAGACCATCTAAAGGTAAAGACATATTATATAGAGTAAATATTGATTTAGAAGATGCCATATTTGGTGACGAAAAAGATATCAAAATTGAAATGTATGATAAATGTCCTGATTGTGATGGTAAAGGTGGAGATAATCCAAGAACTTGTCCTGAATGTCATGGATCTGGTAGAGTTACTAGAAATCAAAATACTATGTTTGGAACTATTCAAACTAGTACTACATGTGAAGAATGCTCTGGAACAGGAAAATCGTTTGAACATAAATGTTCTTCATGTAAAGGATCAGGTAATGTTTGGACTAAGAAAACTATATCTGTAAATGTACCTAAAGGTGTTGATACAGGTACTAGAGTTAGAATTAAAGGAAAAGGTGAACCAGGACGTAATGGTGGTGAAAATGGTGATATTTACGTTGAATTTAACGTAGTAGAACATGATATATATAAAAGAGATGGTAATGATTTATATATGGAAGTTCCAATCACTATTACAGATGCTGTTTTAGGAGCAGAAAAAGATATAGAAATTCCGGGATCAATTATTTCATTAACTATTCCTGAAGGATCACAAAACCTAGATAAATTAAGAGTTAAAGGAAAAGGTGTTCCTTATATGGATTCTAATAAAGCAGGGGATTTATATTTTGTTTTAAATGTTGTAGTTCCTACTAAACTTAATAGAAGACAAAAAGAATTATTTAAAGAACTATCTGAAACTGATTTAGATGGTGATGGAATTATTAAAAAGTTTTTAAAAATGTTTAAATAAGAATAGTTTATTGACTATTCTTTTTTGTTACTTTATAATAAAAAATTACAGGAGACAATTATGAGTAAAGGACAAAGTAGAATTAGACTAGCTTCAGAAGAACAAAAAGAAAAATATTTGATTCTTTTAGGACAAAACAAAATTGATGAAGCAATAAAAGAGATGGAAAGGGTAAGAACGCATTATCCAAACGATAAAAGTGTAATATTTTGTTTAGCAAGAACTTTGTTAAGAAATAATAAAGATATTTCTAAAGCATTATTATTATTTAGTCAAATAATAGATGATAGCAATAAAGAAGCAGTTAATTTTGAATTAAGTAATTATTATATGAAAAAAGAAGATTTTTCTAAAGCAGCAGATTATGCTTGTGGAATGCTTGGTGGAAATAATTTGTATAGATGTAAATCATTAGTTAATCAAATTAAGGCAGATATCAGATTAGGTTATTATGAATATGCATTAAAAAATTATGATAGATTAAAAGCTTTATGCGAATTTTTAGGATATAGAATTGCTTATGCACCTAATGTATTATTTTATTTATTAAGATCAACAGATAGATTATCTGATGAGCAAATTAAAGAATATATGGATACTAATTATTTTGCAAGACAAGTAGAAGATTATTCTAAAGATGAAGCAATAGAACATACTAGAGGTGATGTATCATTTACAGATCCAGAAGAATTATTTGTAGAACATTCTAAATTTTTTAATGATATAGCATATGATGTTTTATTTGATGATTGTCAAAGAAGAATTAATGAAATGAAACCAACTGGTTATGGAATGGTTATGGACGTATATACTTTTCCTCTAGGATATGTAATTGGTTATGATAAAAACAATAAACTTACTTCTTCTATTCAAGTATTTACTGTTCCAACAACCAAAGATATAGTTACTATGCATCCAACTCCAGATTATCATATAAATAGAGGTTTTGAAGAAGATATTTTTAAACCAAAAAGAAAAGCTTTAGCGGCTAAACCAACAGAAAATAAAACTGATAAAGTTCCATTTACAATATAAAAAAAGATACTCAAATGAGTATCTTTTATTTTTAATCATCTAATACTGTTCCTTCTTTTTCCATCCATTCTTTAAAGGTATTTTTAAACTCAGGAAGAGCCTTTTCTACAACGTCTGGATAAATTAGTCTAGTATTCTTAATTGCTTCATATATATACTTAAAATTAACTTCTTTAGCGTTATCAAATCTTGCAAATGTAAAACAAGAAGAGAATAGTGATAGAGCAATATCTGGATAATTAGATCCTGTTTCTGCTCTCCTTTTATATTTAGAAGTAATACTAACTATAAACTTAGCAATTTGTTCTAATAAATAATCACTATATGGGAATATAACACCTGTTGCTAGTTCTATTTTCTTTTTAGTTCCCATAACTATTTTAACAGTTGTTTCTTCATCTGGTTCAGGAATTTCTACTTTTTCAAAACGTCTAATAAATGCTTTATCTTTTAGTAAGAATTCTTCATATTCTTTAGTAGTTGTAGCTCCAACTATTTTTAAATCACCTCTATCTAAACAAGGTTTTAACATATTAAGGAAATCTACACCAGAACCATTTCTGGCAGCTGTTACTAAAGTATGAACTTCATCTATAAATAATATAGTATTTTTTCTATCAATAACTTCATTGATTAATAATTGTAATTTAGATTCAACAATACCATCATGTTCATAATTACCAAGTAGGGAAGAAGTATTAATTTTATATATCTTATAATTTTGTAATACATTTGGAACTTTATTTTGTTGGATCATTAATGCTAAACCTTCTACTAAAGAAGTTTTACCAACACCAGCAGGTCCAGTTAATACTACAGATTTTTCAGGACTTAGTAATATAAGAATCATATCTTTTAATTGCTTTTCTCTTGAAATAGCAGGATTAGTTACATATGTTTTAGCAGTTAATTCATCAGAGTAATTGTCTAATATACTCATAGCAACTTTCTTACCATTATCATTCTTTATTTCTACACTTTGTTCATCAAAGATATTATCATCATTTGAATCATAAAAATCATCTGAAATATATTCGTTATTCATTATTTATCACCTAAATTGATTATATCATAGTTACTTTATATAAGTAAATTGATAATTTTTTAAAAAAATGTAAAAAATAGTGTTAATTTTTGTTCGATTTATGATATTATAAATTTAGTCAATATTAGTAGAGGGTGAAGTTATGAAAAATATTATTTATATGTATTCCAATTTAGATAGAAACAACAAGTTACTTATAGTAATAATTATCGTAATTGTTGCCTTATTAGTTATTATAGGATTATATAATTTAATTGCATCTATTGTATATAAAATTAAGAATAAAAAGAGAATTAGAAAAATAGATGAGCAAATTAATAATGAGTATAAAGAACAAGAAGTAAATGTAAAGCCAGTAGAACCAGTTTACACTGAAACTAAAGAAGAAGTAATAGAAAAGTATGAAAAGGCTGTTAAAGAAGAGATGGAAGAAATAGAAACTCTTGATGAAACAGTAACTGATTTAGATGAAATATTAATAGAAATGATGAATACTGGTGCTCAAGAAGAATTTGATTTAACAGATTTTGAAAGGGAACAAGAAGAAAATGCTATTATTAGTTATGGTGAATTATGTAAAAAAGCTGGGGTAGAACAAATTGTTTATCCTAAAAAAGAAGTAAATAAAGAAGTAGCTGAAAAAATTGATAAAGAAGTTCATACTTCATTTAAACCATCTACTGTTATTTCACCAATATATGGTGTTCAAAAAGAAGAAAATGAAACTGAAGAGGAAGAAAATGATTTCCTTGGAAGATTAAAAGAATTTAGAAGTGGTCTATAAGATCACTTTTTTAGGAGGATCCTATGAAAAAGAAAATATTTATGGGTGTTATAATTGGTTTATTTTCATTTTTTATAATAGCTTATGCTTATGTATCTATAGAAAACTTTTTTATAAAGTCATTAGATATAATTGATGAAAACTTAGATGAGAAAACAATTATTATGTTTGAAGAAACAATAGAAGAAGATTCTATATATGGTAAATATTTATTAAATGATGGTAATATTTATTCATATAATTATAAGAAAACTGATGTTGATTCTTTTGAAGATAAGTTAACTTTAATGGAAGATGGTAAAGGTGATAAAATAGAAAAGATTAAAAAGAAAGATAAAGGTTATCTTAATATGTTTAATCCTAAACTAAAGAATAAATACTTTAAAAGAACAGTTAGTAAATCTGATAGACCATCAAAATATATTTATTATGTTGATTATAAAAAGAATAGATTTATTATATTAATTTCTTCTGGTACAGAAGTATATAAGAATAAGAGTTTTACTTCTGCTAGAGTTATTTCAATACTTAAAAAGTATTCTATTAGAGTTGACTAATTAAGTTAATTCTTATAGAATATTTTTTCATGAAAAGAGGGTTATTATGAAAGTAGCTTTTTATACTTTAGGTTGTAAAGTTAATAGTTATGAAACTGAAGTGAATATAGAAAATTTTAAAGAAAACGGTTATGAAATAGTTCCTTTTAATGAAAAGGCTGATGTTTATGTTATTAATACTTGTTCTGTAACTAATACTGCTGATCAGAAGAGTAGAAAAATAATAAGAGAAGCTGTTAAAAGAGGAGAAAATGCTATTGTAGTTGTAATGGGTTGTTATTCTCAAATAAAATATTTAGAAGCATCTTCTATACCTGGGGTATCTATAGTACTTGGAACTGCTAATAAAACTAGTATTTTAGATTTAATTGAAGAATACAAAAAGAATAAAAAACAAATAGTTAAAGTATTAGATTTAAAAGATATTAAATTTGAAGATATGGAACTAAATAAATTTGAAACTCATACTAGAGCATTTGTTAAAATACAAGATGGATGTAATAATTATTGTACTTACTGCATAATTCCATACACTAGAGGTAATGTTAGATCTAAACCAAAAAATGAAGTTATAAAAGAAATAACTAATTTAGCTAATAATGGATATAAAGAAATAGTTTTAACTGGTATTCATACTGGTCATTATGGAAAAGATATAGAAGAATATGACTTCTCAGATCTTCTTTCTGAGATAGAAAAAATAGACGGTATAGAGAGAATTAGAATATCATCAATAGAAATAGTAGAGCTAGATGAAAAGTTTCTAAAAACGCTTAAAAATAGTAAGAAAATAGTTAATCATATACATATTCCACTTCAATCTGGATCTGATACTATTTTAAAGAAAATGAATAGAAGATATTTAATGGCTGATTTTATTAAAAAGATTAATGAAATTAGAACTATTAGACCTGATATTGCTATTACTACTGATGTAATAGTTGGTTTTCCTGGAGAAACAGATGAATTATTTAATGAAACTGTAGAATCTATTAAGAAAATAGGATTTACTGAATTACATGTATTTCCATATTCTAAAAGAGAAGGAACACCTGCTGCTATAATGCCTAATCAAGTAGATGGTAATATAGCTAAAGAAAGAGTTAAAACTCTAATTAATTTATCTAATGAATTAAAGAATAAATATTATTCTAATTTAGTAGGATCAGAAGAATATCTTCTTACAGAAACTTACATAGATGGATATTTATATGGTCATTTAACAAATTATGGTTTATGTAAGATAAAATCAGATGAAAGAGATATAAACCAAATCTTTAAAGTAAAACTAAATAGTTATGATGGTGAATGCTATTTAGGTGAAGTAATAAAATAAATAAAAAATGTTGAAATATAAGAATTATAGTGATATAATCTTTGTAGTTCTTGAATGAAGGGAGGGACAAAATTGACAAAAGTAGTAGTTAAAAATGGTAACGTTGATGGCGCATTAAAGAAATTTAAACAAAAAGTTGCTAAAAGTGGACTTCCTTCAGAATTCAAAAAGAGAGAACATTATTCTAAACCTGGTATTCAAAGAAGAGAAGCTAAAAAAGCAGGTATTAAGAATAGTAGAAAAAGACAAGCAAGAGAAAGAGATTAATTCTCTTTTTTTAATGCTTAAAATATGATAAAATAAAATAAGAAGAAAAGGGAATTAATATGATACAAAATACATTACAAAGAGTTTTTACTGAAAATTATCCAATGCTAATAATATTTACTGTTGTTATAGTAGCTATAAGAATAGCTTATCTGATAGTAAATAAAAAAGAATTTGTTTTTTATAAAGAATTATTTTATTTAGCATTTGTAGTTTATTCAATTAGTTTATTCTATGTTGTTACATTTGAAGATAATAACTATGGAACAAATAATTTTATACCATTTAGAGAAATAACTAGATATGAATTCTTATCTACATATTTTATTAAAAATGTTCTTGGTAATGTAATTTTATTTATACCATTTGGATATTTTGTTTCAACACTTATTAAATCTAAAAAACCATTTGCAATACTTTTAGTAGCATTATTAACATCATTAACTATTGAAGTTACTCAATATATGATAGGTAGAACATTTGATATAGATGATATTATTTTAAATGTTATAGGATGCACTATTGGTTATTTATTGTTTTTAGTAATTTATGTGCTTGAAAAGAATATAAAAATATTCCAAAAAAATTATGTTAAAAACATATTAGTTATCATAATGATAATTTTACTTGGTATATTGTACTGGAAAACAAGTTTATGGGGGATTTTAAGATGATTACAATCACTAATTTGACTAATGAAAATATTGATGAATTAAAAACATTAGAAAAACTATCTAAATATTTACCAAAATATTTAAAAGAAAAGAATGTCTCTTATGACGTTATTATCGTAGATGAAGAAAAGATACAAGAATTAAATAAAAACTATAGAGGTAAAGATTCAGTAACTGATGTTATTTCATTTGCTTTAGAAGATAATGAAACTATAGAAATGCCTGAAAGATGTTTAGGAGAAATCTATATTTGCTTAAAAAGAGCTAAAGATCAAGCAAATGAATATGGTCATAGTTTAAAAAGAGAATTATGTTTTCTTTTAACTCATGGTTTTCTTCATTTAAATGGTTATGATCATATGACTCCTGAAGATGAAAAAGTAATGTTTTCTTTACAAGATGAAATACTAAATAGTTTTGGAGTAACAAGAGAGGATTAATATGAAAGTAGGAAATGTATCAATAGTAGGTAGACCAAATGTTGGTAAATCTACATTAACAAATGCTTTAATTGGATTAAAAGTAGCTATTACTTCAGATAAGCCTCAAACTACTAGAAATAATATAAGAGGTATCTATAATGACGAAGATAGCCAAATAGTATTCTTAGATACTCCAGGTATTCATAAACCAAAAAGTAAACTAGGTAAATATCTAAATAAATCTAGTTATTCTTCTTTAGATGAAGCAGATCTAGTATTATTTATGGTAAATGCTAAAGAAAAACTAGGTACTGGTGATGAATTTGTTTTAGAAAAAGTAAAAGAAGCAAATAAACCAATATTCTTAATTATTAATAAAGTTGACTTAATTAAAAAAGAAGATTTAATAGGTATTATTAATGAATATAATGAATTATATAAGTTTGATGAAATTATTCCTATATCAGCTTTAAAAGAAAAGAATATAGAAGAACTAATTAAAACTATAAAAAAATATTTACCTGATGGTGAAAGAATCTATGATGAAGATGAATATGTAGATAAACCAGTTAAATTCTTAGTTCAGGAACTAATAAGAGAAAAAGTTCTTAGAAAAACTAATGAAGAAGTTCCTCATGCTGTTACCGTTGTAGTAGAAAACTATGAAGAAAATAAGACTAGTGTTCATATAAATGCTTTAGTTATAGTAGAAAGAGAATCACTTAAGAAAATATTAGTAGGTCACTCTGGAACTATGATTAAAGAAATAGGAATAGATGCTAGAAAAGATATAGAAGAATTAGTTAATAAAAGAGTTTATCTTGAATTATTAGTTAAAACAGTTAATAACTGGAGAGATAGAGATAAATATTTAACTGAATTTGGATTAACAGAAGAAGAATAATATGGAAATAACTAAAGTAAGAGGAATAGTTGCAGGAGAAAAACCATATAATGAAACAAGTAAACTTGTTTATGTTATTACTAAAGAATATGGTTATATATCTTTGATTGCTAAAGGAGCTAAATCCTTAAAAAGTAAACTTAGATCTATAACTACTAAGCTTTCATACTGTGACTTTCAAATAAATTATAAAGAAGGAAAATTAAGTACTTTAATAGATGGAGATATAGTAAATCCATACAATAATATAAAATCAGATCTAGTTAGAATTAGTTATGCATCCTACTTAGTAGAATTAACTACTCAAGTTATGAAAGAAAACTTTAATGAAAACATATTTGATTTATTAATTAGTATTCTAGATAAAATGGAATCAGGTTTAGAGCCTAAATGCTTAACTAATATACTAGAACTTAAATATTTATCTTATTTAGGTATTAGCCCAGAACTTAATGAATGCTCTATATGTGGTAATAAAAAAGTAATTACACTTTCATCTGAAAAAGGTGGATTTGTATGTGCTAATCATCATACTAATGAAAAGATAGTAGATCCAAAAACATTAAAAATGATTAGACTTCTTTATTACATAGATATAGATAAAATAACTAAAATAGATGTGTCTGATAAAGTTCAAAGAGAAATAGATGAATTTATTACAGAATACTATGATAGATATTCGGGTATGTATTTAAATACAAAGAAATTCTTAAATAAAATTAAAAATGTTTATATTTAAGGTGATAATATGAAATATAAAGAATATTTAGATGAATTAAATGATTCATTAACATTTAAAACAAAGTTCATTCCAACACAAGAAGAACTAGATGAATTATTTAACGAAATAAGTAAAACTAATAATCATGAATTAGTTTGGAGATTAGCATTCTCATTTTCTAATTCTAATTATAATTTTGACAAGTTTATTGACTATTATATAAAAGAAAAAGATATGTGGTTTCTTGAAGAACTGTTATATGCTATCACTGAAGAAAGATTTAATGATAAAGATATATATAATAGAATTGAAGATAAAGAATTTTTAAAAGAATATGTTGATTTTATAAAGCATTATTATGGAATGACTGATGAACAAATAAAAGAATACTTTAAGAATTAGTATATACTTTTTAATAAAATGTGATATAATTTAATTGTATAAGAAAAGCGATGACTAGGGTTGGAATCCTAAGAGCTATATAATATAAAGATGATTCTAATAAGAATAAGTAAGGTGGAACCGCGGTAATAATCGTCCTTACATAGAAGTAGAATCATCTTTTTTCTTAATAGGGAGGATATTATGGAAGAATTAAAAATGGAAAAAATAGTTAATTATTGCAAACAATATGGTTTTGTATTCCCAGGAAGTGATATTTATGATGGATTTGCTAACACTTGGGATTTTGGGCCTGTTGGAGTAGAATTAAAAAACAATATTAAAAAAGCTTGGTGGAAGAGATTTGTTCAAGAAGACAAAGATACTTATGGAGTAGATGCTGGTATTTTAATGAATCCAAGAGTTTGGGAAGCATCTGGACACGTTCAATCTTTCTCAGATCCTAAAATGGATTGTAAGAAATGTAAACAAAGATTTAGAGCAGATAATATGATTGAAGAATTCTCTAAAGGAGAAGTTGCAGCTGAAGGTATGACTAACGAAGAAATGGAAAAATACATAGCTGATAATAATATTAAATGCCCTCATTGTGGGGGATTTGATTGGTCTGAAATTAAACAATTTAAATTAATGTTTGAAACTAGTAGAGGTACAGTAGAAGGTTCTAAAGATACAGTTTATTTAAGACCTGAAACTTGCCAAGGTGAATATGTTAACTTCTTAAATGTTCAAAGAACTACTAGAGCTAAAGTACCATTTGCTATAGCACAAATAGGTAAGTCATTTAGAAATGAAATAACTCCAGGTAATTTCTTATTTAGAACTATAGAATTTGAACAAATGGAACTTCAAAAATTCTGTAAAGATACAGATTCAATGAATATATATAATAACTATAAAGAAAGAGCTTTAACATTTGCTAAAGATATTGGACTTGATCCTGAAAAACTAAGATTCCATGATCATGATAAATTAGCTCACTATGCTAAAGCAGCATGTGATATTCAATATAGATTCCCAATTGGATGGGAAGAACTTAATGGTATTCATCATAGAGGAACTTGGGATTTATCTAGACATACTGAGTTTAGTGGTAAATCACTTGAATATTTAGACCCTGAAACTAATGAAAAATATATACCTACAGTTATTGAGTATTCTATTGGTGCTGATAGATTAACATTAGCTCTTTTATGTAATTCATATGAAGAACAACTACTTGAAAATGGTGAAACAAGAGAAGTTATGCATTTTCATCCTGCAATTGCTCCATATAAAGCATGCATACTTCCATTAATTAAAAAGAATCATAGTGATAAAGCAATGGAAATATTTAATATTTTAAGTAAGTATTTCATGGTTTCATATGATGAATCTGGTTCTATTGGTAAAAGATATAGAAGAAATGATGCTATTGGAACTCCATTCTCAATTACAGTAGATGATGAAACATTAAATAATAACACTGTAACTATTAGAGATAGAGATACAATGCAGCAAATTACTATCTCAGTAGATGAAGTAGTAGATTATATTAATAAAAAGATACAATTCTAGTATCTTTTTTATTTACATTTCATATTCATTATCTCTTTATTTTTACGTAAATATATGGTATTATGTATATAGTAATGGAGGATAAAGTTATGGGAATATTTGATAAATTAATCGGTGATAAACCTGAAAACGGTGAAAACGTTGAAGATTCATATTATATAAATACAGTTGAGGAAGCTTATAAAAATCCTGATTCTGAAGGTAATAAAATGATATTACTAGAACCAAGAGCTTACTCAGAAAGTCAACAAATAGCAGATCATTTAAAAAGAAGAAATACTATTGTTGTTAACTTAAAAAGAGTTACATCAGAGCAAGCTAAAAGAATTATAGATTTCTTATCTGGAACTCTATATGCTATTGGTGGTAATATGCAAAAACTTGGACCTGGTATATTCCTTTGTACTCCAAAGAATATAAATGTTCAAGGAAAGATGACTGAAGAAGAAGATAAAAAGGCAAAATCAAAAGACGACGAAGAATAATATTGATTTTAATATAAATTAGTGTTATTATATGTCTTAATTCTTGGAAGTGGTATTATGAATAAGTTTAAAAGAAGCTTGTTTGGATATAATACAAAAGAAGTAAATGCCTTTATAGATGACATTATTAAAAATGTAGAGAAAATAATTAAATCTAATAAAGAAAAAACTGAAAAGATTCAAAAACTTGAAAATGAAATTGCTTATTTAAAAAAGTATCCAAACAAAAATTTAGTTCAAAGTGATGAAGAACTAAGTAAAACACTTAGTGATAGTATTCTTTTGACTAAAAATACTACTAAAGCTATCCAAAGGGTAGAAGACGAGAGAATTAATATTATAAAAGAGAAGTTAACAAAAACTATTGAGGAACAAAAAAGACTTCTTGATGAATTAGATAAAAAATAAATGATGAAGACGGATATTTATAGATGTTTTAAGAGAGTTATCGTTTGGTGAAAGATAATAACTATATAAATATTAGATCACTTCTGATATCCTTATTTAAGTTAATAGAATAAGGCGTATATATGCGTTAAATAATTAAGAGCATAGATATCTATGAAGTAAGGTGGTACCGCTATAATTAGTCCTTACATCATAGATATTTTTTTATTTTAAAGGAGGAAATAAAATGGAGTTTAAGAAATTAGATAAAAGAGAAAACTATGTTAAAGAACAAGAACAAGTAGAAAAATGGAAACAAGAAGATATCTTAAACAAAACAATTGATAATAGAAAAGGATGTGATAACTGGGTTTTCTATGATGGACCTGCTACTGCTAATGGTAATCCAGGATTACATCATATGGTTGCTAAGTTAATTAAAGATTCTTTCTGTAAATATCAAACTATGAAGGGTAAGAGAGTACTTAGAAAAGTTGGATGGGATACTCATGGATTACCTGTAGAAGTTAATGTAGAAAAACAATTAGGATTCACTGGTAAATCAGATATTGAAAAATATGGTATAGAAAAATTCAATAAGAAATGTAAAGAAAGCGTTTGGGAAAACGAGACTGCTTTTAGAAATCTTACTGAAAAGATGGGTCAATTTATTGATCTAGATAATAGATATATAACATATGATAATGATTATATTGAAACTGAATGGTGGATCTTAAAGAAATTCTTCGATGAAGGATTATTCTATGAAGGAGTTAAGATTATGCCTTGGTGTCCTAGATGTGGTACAGGACTTGCTTCACATGAAGTTGCTCAAGGTTATAAAGAAGTAACTGCTAATACTGTTATTGTTCCATTTAAATCTAAAGATGATAATTCATATTTCTTAGTTTGGACTACAACACCATGGACATTAATATCAAATGTTGCATTATGTGTTAATCCTAATGAAGAATATGTTAAAGTTGAATCTAAAGGATATAAATTTATACTTGCTAAAGCATTAGTTAATAGTGTTTTAGGAGATGAATATAAAGTTCTTGAAACATATAAAGGTAAAGACCTTGAATATAAAGAATATGAACAATTAATACCTAGTTTAGATGTACCTGGTAAAGCATTCTTTGTTACATGTGATGATTATGTAACTATGTCTGATGGTACTGGTATAGTTCATATAGCTCCTGCATTTGGTGAAGATGATGCTAAAGTAGGAAAGAAATATAAATTACCATATGTTAATCCAGTAGGTGAAGAT
Organism: Bacilli bacterium; assembly: GCA_017542065.1. Classification (GTDB taxonomy): domain Bacteria; phylum Bacillota_I; class Bacilli_A; order RF39; family UBA660; genus RUG13038. Next base: position 38,234 of record JAFXXX010000019.1, read on the forward strand.
GCTGTCTATACTGATGGATTATGGAAAGGTATGAATATATTTGATGCTGATCTTGAAGTTGTTAAATATTTAGCTACTAATGATAAATTATTTAAAAAACAAAAGATGGTTCACGAATATCCTCATTGTTGGAGATGTGATTCACCACTTGTTTACTATTCAAGACCATCATATTACTTAGAAGTAACTAAGTTACAAGATAAGATTATTAAAGCTAATAAAACAGTTAACTGGTATCCAGAATTCGTTGGTGATAAGAGATTTGGTAACTGGCTTGAAAATATGAATGACTGGGCAATATCTAGAAATAGATATTGGGGAACTCCACTTCCTTTATGGAAATGTGAATGTGGTCATATGGAAATGATTGGTTCAAGAGAAGAACTTAAAGAAAAAGCAATTGAAAAGGTTGATCCTAAAACAATTGATTTACATAGACCATTTGTAGATGATATTCATATTAAATGTCCTGATTGTGGTAAAGAAATGCATAGAACACCAGAAGTTATCGATTGTTGGTTTGATTCAGGTGCTATGCCATTTAGTCAATATCATTATCCATTTGAAAATAAAGAATTATGGGAAGAACAATTCCCTGCGGACTTTATAGCAGAAGGTATTGACCAAACTAGAGGATGGTTCTATTCATTACTAGTTATATCAGTATTTGTAACTGGTAAATCTCCATATAAAAATGTATTAGTAAATGACTTATTACTTGATAAAAATGGTCAAAAAATGCATAAATCTAAAGGTAATGCAGTTGAACCATTTACTACTATGAAACAATATGGAGCAGATGAAGTTAGATGGTATTTACCATTTACATCTCCAACTTGGACTCCAATTAAATTTGATGAAGAAGGTATTAAAGAAGTTCATTCTAAGTTCTTTAATCCATTAAAAAATACATATTCATTCTTTGAAACATATGCTAATATCGATAAGATTGATATAAATGAATGTAATATTCCATATGAAGATAGAGAAGAAATAGATAAATGGTTATTATCTAAATATAACAAATTAGTTAGAAATGTAACTAAGGGTTATGATGAATATGATTTAAATAATGTAACTAGATTAATTACTAACTTTGTATCAGAAGATTTATCTAACTGGTATATTAGAAGAAATAGAGATAGATTCTGGGGATCTGCTATAGATAATTCTAAAAAAGCAGTTTATATAACTACATATGAAGTATTATCTGGTCTTTGTAAATTAATTGCTCCAATAGCATCATTTACTGCTGAAGAATTATATAGTAACCTTGGGTTTACTACTTCAGTTCATTTAGAAGACTTCCCAGTATGCGATGAGGCGTTAATTAACGCTGAAATAGAAGAAAAAATGGACTTAGTAAGGGATTTAATCAGTCTTGGTAGAAATGCCCGTGAAGAGGTTAAAATTAAGGTTAGACAACCTATTAGTAAAATAGTTCTTGATGGTAATAAAGAAGAAATTCTTGGAGACTTAAAAGAATTAATTAGAGAAGAATTAAATGTTAAAGAAATTGAGTTTACTAAAGAACTTGATAAGTATATGACATTTGAAATTAAACCTAACTTTAAAGTATGTGGTAAAGAATTTGGACCATCTATTAAGGAATTACAAGAAAAATTATCTAATCTATCAGATGATGATAAATCTAAGGTTGTTAATAAAGAAACTATTACTCTAAATATAGCAGGAGAAGATAAAGAAATAACTCCTGAAATGGTTGATATAAGAATAAATGCTAAAGAAGGATTTGATGCAGCATTTATGAATAATAACTTCGTTATAATTGATACTGTTTTAACAGATGAATTAATTAATGAAGGAATTGTTAGAGAATTAATCTCTAAAGTACAAAATCTTAGAAAAGAAAAAGATTTCAATGTAGTAGATAGAATTAAATTAATCTATTCTGGTGATATAGCTTATATAATTGATAATTATAAAGAAATAATTATGAAAGAAACATTAGCTAATGAAATAGAAGTTAATGATAAATTAACTAAAGAATATGATTTAAACGGTAAGATCGTTAAATTAGATGTTAAAAAGATTGATTTTTAATAAAAAATAGAATATAATCTTACTTGCTGGAGAAAAATTATGAATATAAGTTTAATAAAATTATTTTCAGGTGTGACTGATAGAATTGATATTAATGAAGAAATAACTATTCCAGAAGAATATTATACTTATGATATTAAATCTATAAGTCCAGTTAAATTAGATGGTTATTTATATTTAGATGAATTAGATAATTTATCTATTAATTTAAATGTTAAGTGTGATTTAACTTTAAAATCATCAATATCATTAAATGATGTAGATTTTCCAATAAATATTAATATTGATGAATTAGACTTTGATGATGAAAATAAAAAAATAACTAATTCTATTGATTTAATTCCAATTATATGGCAAAATATATTGATAGAGATCCCAATTAGGGTGACAGATTCATCAAATGATGAAGATATTTCTGATAAATATATTAAAAAAGAAGAAATTGATGAAAGATTATCTAAGTTAAAAGATTTCTTAGATGAATAAGGAAGGAGTGATATTATGGCAGTTCCATTTAGAAAAGTATCTAAAACTAGCGGAAGAATGAGAAGAACTCATTATAAATTAGAAGCTACAAGTACAGTTAAATGTCCAAATTGTGGTGCAGCTATTAAAGCTCATAGAGCATGTAAAGAATGTGGATATTATAACGGTAAAGAAGTTGTTAAAAAGAGTGAAAAAGAAACTAAGTAATTAGTTTCTTTTTTTGACAAATATAGCAAAATAAGTATAATAAATGCATTCAAAGAGGGGTTATTATGATTACATTAACTGAAAATGAATATAAAAATAGAAAAAACCATATAGTAGAATCATGTTCTTATAATACAGTAGATATGGTTAAATCATGTTTATGTAGTGAATGTGCTAAATGTAAAGGAAATTGTTGCTCAAATTATCCTTGTACATTATCTCCTAGAGAGTTTATAGATATAAATAACATAGAATATATGAAAAATGTATTAGATATAGGTGTTTTAGCTATAGCTCCAGGTAATATTTTATGTAAATACTATATAATTAGACCAAGAGGTTCTAAAGATTTAGATACTATTGTTACAGGATATGTAGAAGCTCCTAATAGTTGTATCTTACAAGGACCAAAAGGATGTATATTAGATCCGTTATTTAGACCTACAGATGGTTTATTATTAATGCCTGAAAGACATTATAAAGAAATAAAATGTGTACCACATTATAGTGAATTTAAAGTAATGGAAGATTGGTTAAAATATCAAGATGTATTAAGAGAATTAAGAAAAATATATAAAGATAAAGAAATAGATATGCCTCCTGCAAATGAAGAAACTGCTAAGAAGTATACACTTGCTATGTTAGGATGTAAAAAAGGAACAAAATAATTGTTTCTTTTTTTCTATTTATAGTATAATATACTTAAGTAGGAATGGTGATAATATGAAGAAAAAGATAGAAAAAGAAGATGAAATTAGATATTATGGCGCTAAAGTATTAAAAATATTATTATTTTTATTATTTATAATTGCTATATATGCTATTTTATTAATTAATAAACAATTAAAATTAACTAAAATTATATGGAGTATATTAACAGTTATTTCACCATTATTCTTTGGTGTAATTATAGCTTATATATTAAATCCATTAATAACTAGAATGTCTAAAGGTAAATTAAATAGATTTGTTGCTACAAGTATAGTTTATTTAGTTATTTTAGGTATTATATATTTAATAGGATCTTATTTAATACCATCACTTGGTAAAGAAATATCTGAATTATTTAAATATATTCCAAATGTATTTAATACAGTAACTAAGTCAATTACAAGTTTATTTAATAAACTAAATCTTAGTGAATCATTAACTTCATCAATTATTAAAACAATTAAAACAACAGGAACTAACTATGTAAATACACTTACAACTACTATTCCTGATCATGCTATTTCGTTTACAACTAAGTTTGTATCTAGAATAGGTGGTATATTAATTAGTTTAATTATAAGTTTCTATCTATTAATAGACTTTAATAGAGCAGCTGATTATATTTATATATTTATTCCTAAAAAATATAAAGAAGGAACTCATAAATTATTAACTACTATATCAGAACAAGTATTCTCATTTGTTAAAGGTACTGGTTTAATAGCAATACTAGTATTTATAGTATCTTGTATAGCATTTATGGTATCTGGTTTAAAAGGTGCTGTATTCTTTGCTTTATGGAATGCGATAACAAATATTATTCCATATATTGGACCATGGATTGGTGGTATTCCAATAGTAGTATTTGCATTTGCTACTGATTTTAGACTAGGTATTATAGTATTAGTTATAGTAATAGTTATTCAAGTACTTGAAAGTTATATCTTACATCCAATAGTAATGAGTAAGACTATGAAACTTCATCCAGTAACAATAATAATTAGTTTATTGATATTTGAACACTTCTTTGGTATAATAGGTATGCTTTTAGCAACACCTATAACTGCTATTTTAAAAACAATAGTAATTTACTTAAATGATAGGTATAAAATTACAGAAAGATTAACAAAATAATATAATAGAAAAGTAATTAATTAATAATTTATAGAGAGTTAACGGTTGGTGTAAGTTAATAATTATAATTAATGAAAGCTACTATTATTTATGCATGAAAACATGCCGGGTATCCGTTATAATAATTAAGTAAAACTGAGGATGGTACCGCCTAAATGGCTCCTTATATAGGGAATACCATTCTTTTTTTGGAGGTAAAATATGATAATAGCAATTGATGGTCCAGCAGGAGCTGGTAAAGGAACTATTTCTAAGTTATTAGCTAAAAGATTAAATGCAGTATATATTGATACTGGTTCAATGTATAGAAGTTTAACTTATAAAGTACTTAGAGATAATATAGATATGACTTCTGAAGAATTAGTAGCTAAAGCACTCAAAGAAGCTAATTTAGAGATAACTAAAGATGATAGAAATCTATTAGACGGAGAAGATATAACTCCTTATATTAGAACTGAAGAAATAAACAAAAATATATCTATAATATGTAGTTATCCTAGTGTTAGAGAGCAAATGAGAGTAAAACAAAGAGCTTTTGCTAAAAATAACGATATTGTAATGGAAGGTAGAGATATTACTACAGAAGTATTTCCAGATGCAGATTATAAGTTTTATCTAGATGCTTCTATTGAAGAAAGAACTAATAGAAGAGTTAAACAAAACGAAGAATTAGGTTTAGAATCTAATTATGATGAAATATATGAAAGTATAAAGAATAGAGATCATAGTGATATGACTAGAAAATATGGAGCATTAAAAAGAACTCCTGAACAAATATATATTGATTCTAGTAATATGACTATTGAAGAAGTAGTAGATTATATGATGGAGGTAATCAAATGAATTTAAAAGATTTATATATTAACTTTTTTATATCAAAAGGACATAAACAAATACCAAGTGCTCCAATAGTACCTGAAAATGATCCTTCAGTACTATTTAATACAGCTGGCATGCAACCATTAATACCTTATTTAATGGGAGAAAAGCATCCTTATGGAACAAGACTATGTGACTATCAAAAATGCGTTAGAACTAATGATTTAGATAATATAGGAGATAGTTATCACCATACATTTTTTGAAATGCTTGGTAACTGGTCTTTAGGAGACTATTTTAAAGAAGAAAGTATTGCTTGGAGTTATGAATTTTTAACTAAAGTATTAAATATACCTAATGAAAGATTAGCAGTTACTATTTATGCTGGATCTGATCTTGTACCTTTCGATGAGGAAGCTCATGATTTATGGATTAAGCAAGGAATACCAGAAGAGAGAATAGCTAGAACAGTTGATGATAACTTCTGGATAGCAGGAGAAACAGGACCATGTGGACCTGATACTGAAATATTCTACTTTAGATCTGAAGATCCTATTCCAGAAAAATTTGACCCAGAAGATGAAAGATGGGTCGAAATTTGGAATAATGTATTTATGCAATATGAAAAGCATGAAGATGGCTCATTTACTGAATTACCTAAGAAAAATGTAGATACTGGAATGGGAGTAGAAAGAACTACTGCTATACTTGAAGGAAAATATGACAACTATACATCAAGTATATTCATGCCTTACATAAATGTTCTTGAAAAGATATCTAATAAAAGTTATAATGATTATAGTAAGGAGATGCGTATTATAGCAGATCATATTAGATCTTCTGTATTTATAATTGCAGACCCTTCAAAAGTAGTTCCATCTAATACAAATCAAGGTTATATCTTAAGAAGATTAATAAGAAGAATAATTAGATATGTTAGAAAATTAGATATAGATATTAATTCTAATTGGGAAGATGAATTAATTGATTTAGTAATAGATAACTATAAATCTTATTATAGTGAATTAGATAATAAAGATTATATTAAAGAAGTATTTAATAACGAAAAAGTTAAGTTTAGTAAGACTCTAGAAAAAGGTTTAAAAGAGTTTGAAAAGATTAGTAATGCTGATATAGATGGTGAACATGCATTCCATTTATATGATACTTATGGATTCCCAATTGAACTTACTTTAGAATTAGCTAAAGAAAAAGGAATTAAAGTAGATGAAAATGGATTTAACGAAATGTTTAAGAAACATCAAGAACTATCTAGAACATCATCTCAAGGTATGTTTAAAGGTGGTTTAGCATCTACTGGTGAAATGGAAACTAAATATCATACTGCAACTCACTTACTAAATGCAGCATTAAAGATAACTGTTAATCCAGAATCACATCAAAGAGGATCTAATATTACTTCAGAAAGAATGAGATTTGACTTTAATTGTGATCATAAACTTACAGATGAAGAAATTAAAGCTACTGAAGAATTAATTAATAAATGGATTTCTGAAGGATTAGTAGTTACTAAAGAAGAAATGCCTAAGATGGAAGCTGTTAATCAAGGTGCTGAATGTATGTTTATAGAAAAGTATCCAGATATTGTTACAGTATATAAAATAGGTGATGTTTCTATAGAAATTTGTGGTGGACCACACGTTAGTAATACTTCTGAACTTGGAACATTTAAAATTGTTAAAGAAGAAGCTTCTTCTGCTGGTGTAAGAAGAATTAAAGCTATATTAGAATAAAAGGAGAATATATGAAGAAAAGATATTTGTTACCAATAATAACAATTATAGTAGTACTAGCCTTAGTTGGTGGTTGTTATTATATGACTATGCCAATGCAAGGACAAAGTGAAAAAGTAGAATTTAAGATTAGTGATGGAGATCATGCAAGAACTGTCATTAAGAATCTTAAGAAAGCTAAATTAATTAAGAGTGAATATTTTGCTTTACTATACTATAAAATGAATAGTACTACAAAACATCCTATATCATTTAAAGCGGGAGATTATGATTTAAATAAAGCAGATAGCTTAAGAGATATATTTGATACTTTAAATGATTCTACTGCAGCTATAGATAAAGACTCTAAGAAAGTATCTTTCCCAGAAGGTGGAAGATTAACTGATTTTGCTTTAAAAATAGCTAATTCTTATGATTTAGATGTAAATACAGTAATATCTGAAATGGATGATCCTGTATTTGTACAAAAAATGATAGATAAATATGAAATAGTAACTGCTTCAGTATTAAATGAAAATATTAAGCATCCATTAGAAGGATATTTATATGGAGATACATATTTTCTTAAGAAAGATGCTACAGTTCAAGAAATAACTGAAAAATTAGTTAGTACAATGAATAATAAGGTTAAAGCTAGCTTTGATGAAAATAAGTATAAAGGTGTTAATTATCATGATATTTTAGCAGTAGCTTCTATTGTAGAACATGAAGGGCCTGCTAAAACAACTAAAACATATAAAGAAGAACTTCAAGGAGTTGCTCAAGTATTCCTAAATAGAATAGCAATTGGAATGAGTCTTGGTTCTGATGTTACTACTTATTATTCTGCTAATAAAAGAATTGGAACTGATGTATTAACTGTTGCAGACTTCAATATTTGTGATGGATATAATACTAGAGGAAACTGTGTTCCTGGTATTCCAGTTGGTCCTATTTCATCAGCTTCTAAGGATTCAATTGATGCTGTTGTAAAAGGAATTATGAAGCCAATGGATAAATATAAAGATTATTATTACTTTGTTGCAGATAAGAATACTAATATACATTTTTCTAAAACAGATGCTGATCAACAAAAAGTAATTAAAGAATTAAAAAACCAAGATTTATGGTTAGAAGAATAAACCTACAAATATGTAGGTTTTTTTCTTGATATAAATATAAAAATATAGTAATATGAGATTAGGGTTCAGGAGGTTATAATGGAAACATTAACAAAAGAAGAAGTTGCAATAATAGAAGAAAGAGAAAAATTAGCTAGTTATTTGGAAAGAATAAAAGATGATGAAAAAAGATATTTTGAAAGAGAATACCTTGAAAGTATATTATTTGATGTTTATACAGATAGCGAAAAAAGAACATTTAAAAGAATAGGATTCCTTTCAAATACATTATCTAAAATAGATTTAAGTGAAATATCATTTGATGGTGTATCATTTAATGGTGAAGATTATCCTAATTTAGATGAAGGTGAACAAGTAGATTTAAGTAATACTAATGCTGTAATAGATTTTAGTAAATCATATGAATATTTAACTAGAGGCCAAGTAGAAATAACTAGTTTTGATTTTCATGGAACAGATTTATCTAATAATAACTGGCATGCTTTAACTCAAAAATGTTTTGGGTTTATTAAAAATACTAATTTATCAGGTACTAAGACTAAATTAACTGATGGAGGTAAAAAAGTATACTTAAAATTAAATCATACTGATTTATCAGGTAATGATTTATCTGATATATCTATTGATCATAGTAAACAAATATCAATGTCTCCTGAAATTGCATTTATCGCTTGTGGTTTAACTAAAACAGGTATAAATATTGGTTATAGAGGAAATGATTCAATTATAAAAAGTGAAATTAGGACAAATCCTAATTATGATGGATGTACTTATAATGGAAGAACAATTAATATATCTGAAGACATTAGTCAAATTAGAACTCAAGCTAAAAAGAAAATAATGGAAAATCCAGCAATAAAGAAATAATATAAAACCTACATAAAAATGTGTAGGTTTTTTCTTTTATTTATGATATAATATAAATCGTTAAAGAGGTGAAATTATGACTGAGGAGACAAATGTATTTGACCCGAAGAACGTTAACAATAATCTTGTAAAGGAAACTTTAGAAGACGTAAAAGAAGCTCTAGAAGAAAGAGGATATAATTCAGTAAACCAATTAGTTGGTTACCTAATTAGTGGTGATCCTGGTTATATATCAAACTACAAAGAAAGTAGACAAAAAATAACTAGAATTGATAGAACTGATATAATTGAATGTTTACTTAGATATTATTTAAATAAATAATGAGATATTTGGGGTTAGATTTAGGTACCAAGACACTTGGTATAGCTAAAAGTGATAGTTTAGGTTTAATAGCTTCTTCATATAAGCTAATTAAGTTTGAAAATGAAGATTATGAATCTTTAATTAATCCATTAAAAGAAATAATAGATGAACTTAAAGTAGATAAACTTGTTTTAGGTTTGCCTAAAAATATGGATAATAGTTTAGGATTTGCTTCTGAAAGAAGTTTAAAATTTAAAAAGTTAATTGAAGATAATATAAATATAGAAGTAATACTTCAAGATGAAAGATTATCTTCTGTAGAAGCTAATAACTTAATGATTATGGGTGATACATCAAGAAAGAATAGAAAGGAAAAAGTAGATGCTTTGGCAGCTACTATAATACTTCAAAGATATTTAGATCAAAGAAAGGATTAATATCATCATGAAAAAAGATATAATCACATTCATGAATAATAACGGGGAAATAACTAACGCAAGAATATTATATGCATATGAAAAAACTGGTGGTAAGCTTGGTATAGTTTATACAGATGATACTAAAATGGAAAATGGTAGTATTAAAACATATGCTAGGGTATTTAATCCTAAGAATAATAAATTAGAAAAAATAACTAAAAAAGAAGAATGGGAATTCATATCTAAATTATTAGAAAGTTTAGAGAAAAAGGGGAAATGATATATGCATAAAGACATTATAAAAGCAATGGAAAAATATGCAGATGAAGAAAATATTCCTATAATGGAGAAAAAAGGAATAGATTTTTTATGTAAGTTTATAGAAAAGAATGAAATTAAGTCTATTCTAGAACTTGGAACTGCTATTGGGTATTCTGCTATTAGAATGGCTTTAACATCTAAAGATGTAAAAATTACATCAGTAGAAAGAAATCAAGAAAGATATATGATGGCTGTTAAAAATGTTAAAGCATGTGATCTAGAAGATAGAATTACTTTAATATGTGGGGATGCATTAGATGTAGATATTAAAGAAAAGTATGACATGATATTTATTGATGCTGCTAAAGCTCAAAATACTAATTTCTTTAATAAATACAAAGAAAATTTAAATAGATATGGTGTTATAGTTACAGATAATATTTCATTTCATGGCTTTGTAGAATCAAAAGAAGAAATTGAAAATAAAAATCTTAGAGGTTTAGTAAATAAAATAAGAGATTATATTGAATTTCTTAAGAATCATCCTGAATATGAAACTAAATTCTATAAAGTAGGAGATGGAATAGCTATAACTTATAAAAAGGAAGATATTAATGAATAATTTTTACATTACTAATCCAAGTGATATTGATAGATATATTAATTTAGATGTATCTGGATTTATCTTTGGCATAGAAAAATTTAGTAGTGAATTTAATAGTTATTTATCTTTAGATAAAATTTCTTTAATATGTGATAAATGTAAAAATAATAATAAGGATATTATTATTTTTTTAAATAGATTATATTTTGAACACGAAATAGATGATCTTAAAGAAACAATTAAAGAATTATCTAAGTTAAATGTAATTATTGGATTTACTGATGATTCAGTATTAAATATATTAGATGAAATAGGTTTTAAAGGCGAATCTATGCTTATTTCTAACCATTTAGGTACTAATTCATATACACTTGATTTCTACTTAAATAGAGGCGTTAAAAACGCTTATATTAGTACTGAAATAACTGTAGATGAAATAAATGAAATAAATAGTCATACAGACTCTAACATATTTATTAAGGGATATGGTTATTTAAATATGGCTACATCATCTAGAAAGTTATTAACTAACTATTTTAAGTTTATTAATAAGAATAAAGATAAAAATAGTTATACATTTAAAGACTTTGTTACATCAAAAGAATTTAAGATAGTTGAAGAATATAACTCTAATTTCTATACTGGAGATGTATATAATTCAATTGAATTTATAGATAAATTAGATAATTTAAATATAATACTTGATAATTATATGATAGATGAAGAAGTATTCTATAAAGAAGTAAATAATTTTATTAATCATAATATTAGTGAAGGTAATTATACTGGATTCTTAGATAAGAAAACAGTATATAAGGTAGAAGACTATGAATAGACCTGAGTTATTAGCTCCAGCTGGAGATTTAGAAAGATTAAAATGGGCTATTGATTATGGTGCAGATGCAGTATATCTTGGAGGAAAAGAATTCTCTTTAAGATCTAATGCTAAAAACTTCTCTTTAGAAGAAATAAAAGAAGGCTGCGAATATGCTCATGCAAGAAATAAAAAAGTATATGTAACAGTAAATATACTATTTCATGAAAATGATACTAATGGATTAATAGAATACTTAAAACATTTAGAAGAATGCAAAGTAGATGCAATAATATCAAGTGATTTATTTATATTAGATTTAATAAAAAAAGAAAATATTAATATAGAATTTCATTTATCTACTCAAAAATCATCACTTAATAGTGAAGCAGTTAAATTCTATTTAAAAAATGGAGTTAAAAGAGTAGTTTTAGCTAGAGAATGTTCTTTAGATGATATGAAATCTATAAAAGCAAGAACAAATGCAGATATGGAAGTATTCATACATGGTGCTATGTGTATGGGATACTCTGGTAGATGCACATTATCTAATTATTTTACTAATAGAGACTCAAATAGAGGCGCATGTGCGCAGATTTGTAGATGGGTCTTTGATTTATATGATGGAGATGAAAAAGTCTCTAATGAGACTAAATTCTCATTTGCTCCTAAAGATCAGCAATTGCTTTTATATATTAAAGAATTAATGGAAATAGGAGTTAATTCATTTAAAATAGAAGGTAGAATGAAATCAGTTTACTATTTAGCTACAATCCTATCTGTATATAGAAAAGTAATTGATGGAATACTAGATGGTACATATAAATATGATCCTCTAGATGAAATAATACTTAGAAGATGCGCTAATAGAGAATCACTTCCTCAATATGTAAAAGAATTTCCAGGAGTAAATGAACAATACTACATGGATAGAGAAGAAAAAACTAACCAAGATTTTCTTGGAGTAGTTCTAGGATATGATAAAGAAACTAAAGAAATTATCTTAGAAGAAAGAAATTACTTCTCTGTAGGAGATAAAATAAATATATTTAGTCCAGGTAATAGAAGTATCTTCCTAGATGTGAAATATATCAAAAATGAAGCAAATGAATTCGTAGAAAATGCCAATCATCCAAGAGAAGTTCTAAGAATTCCTTGTGATACTGAAGTAAATGTAAATGATTTAATAAGAGTAGATTTTATCAATTGATAAAGTTTTCTTTTTTTGGTATAATTTAAGTTGTATGATAAAGGAGTTGAATAATAAATGAGTTTATTAAAATTAGTTAATGTTTCTAAGTTTTATCATAATAAAAAGAATGTCTCAACTGGATTTAATAAAGTTAATTTATCATTAGATCAAGGTGAATTTGTAGTTATTACAGGTGAATCTGGATCAGGTAAATCTACATTATTAAATGTTATTTCGGGACTAGATTCTTATGAAGAAGGAGAATTATATATTAATGGTGAAGAAACAAGCCATTATACCGAAAAAGATTATGAAGACTATAGAAGAAAATATATAGGTAATATCTTCCAAAACTTTAATCTAGTTAATAGTTATACAGTTTATCAAAATATTGAGCTAGTATTACTACTTAATGGTGAAAAGAAAAGAGATATTAGAAAGAAAATATTAGAGGTTATAGATTTAGTTAAACTAACCAAATTTAAAAACACTAAAGCATCTAAATTATCTGGAGGTCAAAAACAAAGAGTAGCTATCGCAAGAGCATTAGTTAAAAATACTCCAATAATAGTAGCTGATGAACCTACTGGTAATATAGATATTGCATCTGCTAATGAAATTACTAAATTATTATATGAAATATCTAAAAATAAATTAGTAGTTGTTGTTACTCATAACTATGAACAATTTGCAGAGTATGCTACAAGACAAATAGTTATGCATGACGGAAGAATCATGGTAGATAAGAAATTAAAAGAAACTGAAGAAGTAATAGATGAACCACCAAAATATAAGAATATTAGGTTCTTTAATAAACTATTAATAGCTTTCAGAAACGTATTTAATATCAAAATTAAATTTTTCTTACTAGTATTAGTTTATTTTATACTTACAATATCAGTTTTTTCTAACTATACATCACTTAGTATGTCTACATATAATAACGAAATGTTTAAAATGAGTTATATATTTAGTGATTATAGTGAAAAAAGAATTATTATTAACAAAAAAGATAAATCTGCTTTTACAGATGAAGATGTAGAAAAAATTTCTAAAATTAAAAATGTAAGAGAAGTAGTTAAAGACGATATCTTAATAGATAGTAATACTTATTTAGAAAACCCTGAAATTAAAGTATGGGATAGTACAAGAATTAATGATATAGGTAACGTTAAGAAAGTAAAATATGGTCATTTACCTAAAGAAGGGGAAGACGATTATAATGTAGCTATTCTTAAGACATATGGTAAAGCATCTAAAACTGATGCAGAAAAGTATTTAAATAATACATTTAAATTAACAAATAGTAATGGTGAAGAAATAGCAACAGAATTAAGAATAATTGGTATACTTGAAAATACAGATGAAACATCTGTAGATTATACTGATACATTATATGTATCTAATGATGTGTTAGATAGAGCAAGAACTGAAACTAATCTATTCTATAGCGATATTATTGTTACTTTAAATGATAAAGTTTATTCGTCAGAAGACTATTCTTTAACATTTAATTTAAAATCAAATAATAATGTACCATATGGACAAGCATTTGTTTCAGAAGATATAAACTTATATTATAAAGATTTTAATTGTCTTAAGAAGAACATAAATATTAAAGTTAAAAACAATTATTATGAAAATGGATTTGATCTATATATATCAGATACATTTAAGAAAAATACAATATCTAAGAAATTAGGATACGATAAAGAAAGATATGATGAAATGGCATATACTATATTTATTAATCCTGATAACTATAAAGAATTATTTAATCAAAATACATATCAAATGAGTGTTTATGTAAAAGATGAAAGAAAAATTGATACTGTAACTACAGAACTAGAAAAACTTGATATTAATGTATATAAAATGATGGATATGACATCAAATATATTTGGCGAAATCTTAGGATTTGCAGTACTATTTGGAAAAATTAGATTTGTTGTTTCAATAATAGTATTATTCTTCATTTGTTATTTCATTATTAAGTTAATACTTAAGTCTAGAAATACATATTTTTCTACTATTAGAACACTTGGTGGTAATAAGAAAGTATTAAATGATTTATTAAATATAGAATTATTAGTTGATATAAACATAGCTTATATAATATTTACAACAATACTAATATTAATAAGACATAAAATAATATTAAAGATTAATTACTTATATCAATTAAGTACATTCTTTGAACTTAAAGACTACATAATTATATATATAGTTTTAATTGTAATGTCTGTTTTGATTGCTAATAGATATTCTAATAAACTATTTACTAATTCAGTAATGTCTAATTATAGGGAGAATGAATAATATGATAAAGTTAGTTAATGTAAATAAATATTTTAATAGATTTAAAAGCAATCAAATACATGTTATTAATAATACTAATTTAGAGTTACCAGAAACTGGACTAGTAGCTTTATTAGGTGAGAGTGGTTGTGGTAAAACAACACTTCTTAATGCTATTGGTGGTCTAGACAAGATTAATTCTGGAGCTATATATGTAAACGGTAAAAAGATGCCAAGAGGAACAACTTATGCTAAAGATAAACTAAGAACTTTAAACATAGGTTATATCTTCCAAAACTTCAATTTATTAGATAACATGACTGTTTTTGATAATATAGCAATATCTTTAAAGATGATTGGTATCAAAAACAAAAAAGAAATAGAAAAAAGAGTATATTACGTATTAGAGCAAACTAATATGTATAGATTTAGAAATAGACTATGTTCTGATTTATCAGGAGGTCAAAGACAAAGAGTAGCTATTGCAAGAGCTCTTGTAAAAAATCCGTCTGTTATTATTGCAGATGAACCAACTGGTAATCTAGATTCTAAAAATACTATTGAAGTTATGAATATTATTAAACATATTTCAACTTCTAAACTAGTTATACTAGTTACACATGAAAAAGAAATAGCATACTTCTATGCATCTAGAATTATTAAACTAGAAGATGGAAAGATTATTTCTAATGAAGAAAATACAGATAATAATGAATTAGATCTTAGAATGGATAATAAAATATATCTTAAAGATTATAAGATTCAAGATAAGATTCAAACTGATAAATATAGTTTTAATGTATATTCTAATCATGAAATAGATTTAGATTTAGATATAGCTATTAAAAATGGTAATATCTATATTAAATCTAGTAGTAAGAATATAGAAGTAGTAGATGAAAACTCAAATATAGAGTTTGTAAATGATAATTATAAGAAAATTACTAAAGAAGATTATGAAAAGAATAATTTTGATCTATCTAAATTAGATAATTCTAAACATAAGATTAGATATTCATCTATATATAGTTTATTTGGAGGTTTAGCTTTAGGATTTAAGAAAGTTAAATCATATTCAGTACTAAAAAAAATATTATTAATTGGTTTTGTATTCTCAGTTATGTTTATTTTCTATGCATTTAGTAATATATTTGGATTACTTGATATTAAAGATAGCCAATTTGTTGAATATAATAAAAATTACTATACAATTACATCTTCTAAAAAGAATGTAGATTTATATGAAAAACTAAAGAATATGGAATCAGTAGAATACGTTATTCCTGGTAATTCATTAATAAACTTTAGTTTTGTTAGTGAGTTATATCAATATAAGTACTATAACCCTAGTTATAAGGCATCTATGACAGCTTTAAATACAATTTCAGATAAAGATATTATTTCAGGAAAACTACCTGAAAATAGCCATGAAATTGTATTAGATAAGTTCTTCTATGAACAAAATAAAAATAGTATGTCTAATCCAATTAACCAATATAATATTCTTAAATATGAAGATTTAGTTGGTAAAGTAGTTAAACTAGGTAAAGAACAATATACAGTTGTAGGTGTAACTGATTTAAATAGTCCATCTATATATGTAAATAGTTCAGAATTTACAAAGATTTTATATAATAATCAATCTAGTGAAGAATATTATGATAGAGTAGATACTGGTTCTACATATAAGAGTTATATAGATTCAGGAGTTACTGTTAAAAAAGGAAGACTTCCTGAAAATGACTATGAAGTTATGATTAATTATAGTAATTATAATCCATACGATAATACATATAAGTTGGATAAAGAAACAAGTTTCAAAATTAACGAAAGAAAACTTATTTTAGTAGGTTTCTATGAATCTCCTAGAAATGAATCTACATACTATGTTAATGAAAACATGATAAATGTATTAAACATTTCTAAATTAAAAGACTTTATGGTATATCCTAAAGATGAAAAAGCATTTGTTAATGAAATAAAAGATATGGAAATAAAATATAAGAAATCATATACCGTTAGTAAAGAAACATTTAAAAAGAAACAATTAAAACAAACTAGAAGTTCTATTATAATCGCTGTAGTATTACTTGCTATTTCATTCCTAGAAATATATTTAATGATTAGATCATCATTTATATCTAGAATTAAAGAAGTAGGTACTATGAGAGCAATAGGAGTTAAGAAAACAGATATATATAAGATGTTCTCTAATGAAATAATAGCTATTTCTATAATATCTGCTATTCCAGGTATCTGGTTAATGTATAATATACTTAAGACAATAGCAGGTCTAGAATTCTTTAAAAACAATTATATGTTAGATTGGAGAGTTATTGCATTATCTGCTGTAGTATTCTTACTATTTAACTTAGTAGTAGGTTTACTTCCAGTAAGAGCAACTATTAAAAAATCACCAGCATCAATTCTATCTAGAAATGACGTTGATTAATAAGAAATATAACCACTTTTTGGTGGTTATATTTTTTTATTATATATACTAATCTTATTGACATTTACTCCAAAATATAATACAATTTTATACGTTTAGTGCAACATTACATAAGGAGTGAATGACATGAACGAAAAGAAAGAAATATTTTTAACTAAAGAGGGTTTAAATGAATTACAAGAGGAGTTAAAAGATTTAAAAGAAAATAAACGTCCAGAAGTAATTAATCAAATAAAGGAAGCTAGAGCTCAAGGAGATCTATCTGAAAATGCTGAATATCATGCTGCTAAAGATAAACAAGGTCAAATTGAAGCTAGAATTAAAGAAATTGAATACTTAATTGATAATGCTACACTTATATCTAATACAAAATCAAGTACAATTAAAGTAGGTTCTACAGTAGAAATCGAATATGTTGATGATAAAGAAACTGATACATATAAAATTGTAGGTTCAACTGAAGCTGATCCATTTGAAAATAAGATCTCTAATGAATCTCCAATAGCAGTTGCTATTATAGGTAAGAAAGTTGGAGACGTTGTTTCAATTGAAAGTCCAAACGGAAGTTACGATATTAAGATCGTATCTATTAAGTAGGAGGTTATTATGGCTAAGAATATACATGAAATAGAAGTAGAATTTAAAGGTAAAAAATGGGAAGAAGCTATTGATAAAGCTTTTAACGTTGCTAAAGAAAAAGTTACTATTCCTGGATTTAGAAAAGGTAAAGTAACTAAAGACGTATTTATTAAAAAATATGGTAAAGAAAGTTTATACTATGATGCAATTAATGCATTATTGCAAACTGAATATCCTAAAGTATTAAAGGATAATAAATTAGAACCAATTATAAACCCTAATATAGATGTTTTAGAAGTATGTGATGATTGCTGTAAAGTTAAATTCACTATTACTACTAGACCAGAAGTTAAAATAAAAAAATATAAAGATTTAAAAGTTAAAAAGGATGAAGTTAAAGTAACTAAAGAAGAAATAGATGAAGAAGTTAAAAACTTACAAGCTAGAATGGCTGATATAGTTATTAAAGATGGTAAGATTGAAAACGGAGATATAGCTATTATTGACTTTGAAGGATTCAAAGATGGAGTAGCTTTTGAAGGTGGTAAAGGTGAAAACTATTCACTAACTATCGGATCTAATTCATTTATTCCTGGTTTTGAAGAAGGATTAGTTGGTTTAAAATCTGGAGATGAAAAAGATTTAAAACTTACATTCCCAGAAAACTATCATTCAGAAGAATTAAAAGGACAAAAAGTAGTATTTAAAGTTAAAGTTCATGAAGTTAAGACTAAGAAATTACCTGAACTTAATGAAGATTTCTTCTTAGACCTTGGTATGGAAGGTGTTAAAGATGAAAAGTCTTTAAAAGAAGTAATTAAAGATCAAATAACTGCTAGAAAAGATTATGAAGCAGATAATAAATATATTGATGCTTTATTAGAAGAAATTTCTAAGAATACAGAAGTTGAAATTCCAGATGAATTAGTAGAAGAAGAAATTGATAAGATGATTGAAGAATATTCAAGAAACTTACAAATGCAAGGAATGAACTTAGATGCATTCTATAAATATACTAACTCAACAGAAGAACAACTAAGAGAACAAATGAGAAATGATGCTTCTATTAGAGTTAAATATAGATTTATGCTTGAAGAAATAGTTAAACTTGAAGATATTAAAGTAACTAAGAAAGAAATTGATGAAGAAATCAAGAAAGCTGCTAAGGCTTATAATATCCCAGAAGAAGAATTCAAAGAACATATTGGTGGAACTGATATGATTGAATATGAACTTCAAATGAGAAAAGCAATTGATGTAATTAAAAAATAAGACTAAAAAGTCTTATTTTTTTATTGTTTATTATTGACTTATTTACATAATAATTTATAATAAACAATGTTTGTTAATAAAGGAGGTAAAAGCCATGATTAAAACTAAATTACCAGTCATCATCCTTAGAAATATGGTTCTTTTACCCCTTGGAGAACTTAAACTTGAAATAGAAAATGAAGAAGATAAAGAAATAATTTATAATGCGGTTAATAAACATAATGGGTACTGTCTTCTTGTAACCCCAAAATATATTACTAGTGATAATTTAAATACAACAGATCTACCTAATATTGGTGTAATAGGTAAAATAACTAGTAATATAGTATTACCTAATGAACATATTAGAATCAATATAAGAGGTATAAATAGAGCAGATATCTTTGAATATGTTCAAAAAGAAAATATATTAGATGCTATTATAGGTCCTGTAAAGATTGAAGAAATATCAGAAGAAGAAAATGATGCATCACTTAGAGTAATCAAAAAAGAATTTGCAGCTTATGTTAATGTAATGCCTAATATTTCTAATATGATTATTTCTAAGATAAATGAAGAAAACTCATTAGAAAAAATAACTGATATAATAGTTAATCTATTACCATTATCATTTCAAAATAAATATCAGTTTTTAGTAACTACTAATCCAATACTAAGAGGCAACTATTTAATAGATCTATTAGTAAAAGAAGAAAAAGTAGAAAGACTAGAAAAGAATATTGAAAATGATTTACAAAAAGAATTAGATAAATCACAAAAAGAATTTATTTTAAGAGAAAAACTTAATGTTATTAAGAAAGAACTTGGAGATAAAGATTCTAAAGAAGAAGATATTGATGAAATTAGAAAGAAAATAAATGAATTAGATGCTCCAAAGAATATAATTGATAGATTAAATAAAGAAGTAAATAGATTTGAAACAATACCATTTACTTCACCAGAATATACAATAACTAAGAATTATATAGATACATTATTATCCATTCCTTTTGGAGAATATACTTTAGATGAAGAAAATTTAGATTCAATTAAAGAAGTATTAGATGAAAATCATAATGGACTTGAAAATATTAAAGAAAGAATACTTGAATATATTTCAGTTAAGAAATTAACTAATTCACTTACTAGTCCAATTATATGTTTAGTAGGTCCTCCAGGAGTAGGTAAAACTTCATTAGCATATTCAATAGCTAAAGCACTTAATAGAAACTTCGTTAAGATTTCTGTTGGTGGAGTATCTGATGAAAATGAAATTACAGGGCATAGAAAAACTTATGTAGGAGCTATGCCTGGTAGAATTATTTCATCTATTATTAAAGCTAAGAGTATGAATCCATTATTCTTAATTGATGAAATAGATAAAATGGGTAAGGGTATTCAAGGAGATCCTGCAGCAGCTATGCTAGAAGTCCTTGATAAAGAACAAAATAAGACATTTAGTGATAATTATATAGAAGAAGGTATAGATTTATCTAATGTTATGTTTGTATTAACAGCTAATAACATAGAAGACATTCCATATGCTCTTCAAGATAGATTAGAAATAATAGAATTATCTTCTTATACAGAGTTTGAAAAGATAGATATAGTTAAGAATCATTTATTTGATATTTTACTTAAAGAACATGGTTTATCTAAAGACTTAGTTACTATATCAGAATCTAGTATTAAATATATAATTAGTAATTATACTAAAGAAGCTGGAGTACGTGAACTTAGACGTGTTTTAAGCACTATTTTAAGAAAGATTGCAAAAGAACAAGTAAATAATCAAAAGAAGATAAATATTACCTCTAAAGAGGTTAAAAAATACCTTGGGAAAGAGAAATATAATTCTATTAATAATGAAGATCATGAAGTAGGGGTAGTTAATGGACTTGGTTATACTCCTTTTGGAGGAGTACTACTTCCAATAGAAACTAACTTCTATGATGGAACTGGTAAAATAATACTTACAGGTTCTCTTGGTGATGTAATGAAAGAAAGTGCATCTGTTGCTTTAGGATATGTAAAAAGTAATCTAAAAGAGTTTAAGATTAATAAAAAATTACTTGAAGAAAATGATCTACATATAAACGCATTAGAAGGTGCTACAAAGAAAGATGGACCATCAGCAGGTGTAACGCTTACTACTGCAATTATTTCATCTTTAACAGGCATTAAAGTATCTCATAAGATAGCTATGACAGGAGAAATAACTTTAAAGGGTAAAGTACTTAAAATAGGTGGTCTAAAAGAAAAAGTTATTGGAGCTTATAACTCTGGAGTAGACACTATATTTATTCCTAAAACTAATGAAAATGATTTAGATGAAATTCCAAATGAAATTAAAAAGAAAGTAAACTTCATATTAGTAGAAAATTACAAAGAAATATATGAAAATATATTCTTAGGTGGTAAGTAATATGGAATTTATTGATAACTTAAAAGATCATATTGGCGAAAAAGTAATAGTATATTTTTACCATGGTGATTTATTATTTAAGGTTACACAAGAACTAAAGGTAATTGATGAATATACAAATATAACTGTAGGAAATCAAATATTACCATTTATAAATAAAGTTTCTGGAATAGGAACTGTAACTCTTCCAGATAACACAATAATATATAAAAATCCTGAAATATATGAAGGCTATTCTTGTGCTAATGATGAAGAATTAGATGAGATAAAAAAGAAAATGTATGGTAACTGTTGGAGATTAAAATTACAAGCTCATAATAAGGAAAAACATACAGTTAAACCAAAAAATGTTAATTAAGATATTATTTAAAAATAATATCTTCTTTTTTTATTAAATTTTGATATAATTATACATGTAGGTGGTGATAAAGATGTTTAATAAAATTATAAATAATATTAACTTAACTAGAGCATCTTTATGCCTTGAAAAAATAACAACTGGTAACTACAAACAAAAGGTAAAAGCCTACGATAAATTAAAGAAAATTCCTATATCTAAGGAAATAGGATTAAGAATAATAGAAAACTCTACTAAAGTATATAGTGAAGAGTTTAAAGACATGAATATTAATTCAATGTTATTACTATTATTATTTAAGAATTTTGATAAAGAATATGCAGATGAATTAAATAATATATTTGATGATTTAGATGAACAAACTAAATTAGATTTATTATCTTATTTAGCTGAATCTGATAACATTGATGCAATACTTCTTTGGAAATATTTAGTAATATATAGATTTGATACTGAAAGTAATAAAATACCTATTGGTAAACTAGGAGAAAATAAAGAAAACTATGATTTATTATTCCCAGATCTATATAGTGTATTTAAAACAGATAATAAGAGATATTCTTTAATAATTCTTTTAAATAGTTTTATTAATCTTGGAGTAGTTCCAATAGATGACTTAAAAAAGAATAAAAAGAATTTAATTAAACATATAATAATGCCACTAGAAGAATTATCTAAGTTTAAATTAAATGCTAATGATAATTATATGACTAATAAAGAATATTTAGGTTTAAGATATGTAGTAGAGTGTACATTAAATATTGAATATTACTGTAATAGTACTAAAACAAAAGCATTACTTGAAAAATTATTTAAACATAAAGATAATCAATTAAAACTATTTGTTTTAGAATCATTTATTAAAAAGAAAAAGAAAATTAAGAGTTTAAATCTTGCTCCAATAGCTAAAGATTTAAGAAGCAGATATTTATTATATAATTTACTATCATTCTATGGTGAACAAAAACTAATGCCAAAGAAATATAGTAATGAAAAAGATATATATGAATCAGAATTATATAATATTTATTCAAATACTTATAACTATGAAAAAGAACCTGAAGCTATTAAATTCTACAAGAAAGTAGAAAGAGACGGTAAGAATTATTATTTATATAAATTTAAAGCAAAAAGAGATTATAATTCTATAGTTAAAGATTTTGCTACAGACTTTATATTAAAAAATAATCATTTAGATAAATATTTAGAAAACATTGAAGAAACATATATAGGTATTGGTGGAGGTAGAGAAGATGGAGATCTTCTTACATTTAATCCTGAAATAACTAAATACTTTGATGTTTATGATAAAAAGAAAACAGTTGAAGATTATTTAGATATATTCTTTAAGAAAGCAGAAGAAGTAGAACCTACAGTAGTAGAAGAACCTACTATTATGACTCCTGAAGGAGAAGCTAGAGAAGAAAGATTATCTAAACTTAGAAAAGTATTTAATATGAATGTATTTTATATTTTTCAATCAGCAGTTATAGTTATATTATTTATTATATTAATTTTATATATTAATGATATTAATATATTTAGATTTAATAAAGGTAAATATAAAGTAGATAATATAACTTATAAATCAACAGAATTTGCTAAATTAACTGACTTTAATGAAATAAATGGTCATGATATATATAATGGTCAAGATGAAGTATATTATGTATTAGTATTTAAAAAGAAAGATTCTTCAGAATACTACACATTTATTAAAACTTTAATAGAAAATAATTATAAAGTATTCTATGTAGATTTGAATAATGAAGATAATATATTCTTAAAAGAACCAAATGAAACAGGTTTAACAATATCAAAAGATAGATTTATTAAAGTTAATAATCATGATTTTGAATTCTATGTTGATGGTAAAGAATTTATTTTAAAAGAATTAAGATCTGAAACTAATGAAGTTATTAAACAAAATACTTTAAGAAAAATAGAAGAAGAAAACAAGAAAATAGAAGAAAATGAGCAAAATGTTGAAAATACATCAAATGAGTAGTATAATACACTTAATGAAGCGATGAATAAGAGGAGTATATTACTTAGTAATTATTAGAGATGAAAAGTCACTGGCTGAAAGCTTTTCTTAATAAAAGGTAATTGAAGGTAGCTTAGGAGCTTATTAATTGAACTAATAGTAAATTAATACGTTAACTTACGTTACAGTTTTAAGGTAATAGAAATATTACGAATTAAGGTGGTACCACGACTAGATTGTCCTTTTAGATGACTAGTCTTTTTTGTTTTAAGGAGGTAATTATGGGTGTTGAAGATATTATTAAAAAGCATAATTATACTAAAGATATTTCAGTATTTCTAGAAAAAACATACCCTGAATTAGTAGCAAATATAGGTAATGAACAATTAATATATAATGCATTAATGGATTGTAAAATAGTTCTAACTGATAATTTATATACTTGCTTAAAAGGATATGGTTTTTTAGGAAATACAAAAGATGAAGGTTTAGTTTCTTTTGAAACACTAAAAATATGTTCAGGTGTATATCATTCAGAACCAGAAATTAAATATGAAAAAGGGCTAAATCAATATACATTAGAAGGTGTTAATAGAATAGTAGCAATTAATGCATCATCTTTAAATTTAGAGATTTATAAAGCTGCTTTAATTCATGAACTAGGGCATTTAATTAAATCATATAATAATGAATGGACTATAAAAGGTGATACAATCATTGAAAGATCTGGATTAATTACTAGAATATATCAATTACATGAAAAAAATGGAGTAGTAACTAAATCTCTATGGAGTGAAACAGGTGTTGGTTTAGAAGAAGGATTTAATGCTGTTTTAGAAGATGAAGTAACATCTAAAGTAATTGGTAAACCATATTTCTCAAACGGATATAAAGCATTAAAAGAAATAGCTAGATTAGTAATAAATTTAGTACCTGGGATACACGAAGTAATAAAAGAAGCACAAATTTATCATGATAATACAAGACTAGATAGTAAACTTGGTCAAACATTTTATGACTTACAAGAAATAACTGATACTATATATCCTATGATAGTTAAAATGTCAGATATGAATACACCTAAATATGAAAGGCATAAAATTTCTGAAAATGTTATTAAAATATTAAATGATAGATTTAAAGTAATAATTGATGAATTAAAATCTGTAGGGCAAAGTTCTATAGAATATTAGAAAGGAAGAATAAAAATGTTAGATACAAAATATAATCATATTGAAATAGAAAAAGATAAATATAATAATTGGAAAGATAAAGGTTATTTTAAAGCTGATAGTGATTCAACAAAACCAGCTTATTGTATAGTTATACCTCCACCAAATGTTACAGGTAAATTACATATTGGACATGCTTATGATACTGCTATTCAAGATGCAATCATAAGATATAAAAGAATGAAAGGTTTTGATGCATTATGGCTACCTGGAATGGACCATGCAGCTATTGCAACAGAAGCTAAAGTAGTTAAAAAACTAAAAGACATGGGTATTGATAAATATGAGTTTGGAAGAGAAAACTTTCTTGAAGCTTGTTGGGATTGGACTCATGAATATAGTGATAACATTAGAAGCCAATGGGCAGGTTTAGGTTTATCAGTAGACTACTCTAGAGAAAGATTTACTTTAGATGAAGATTTAAACTATGCAGTTAGAAAAGTATTCGTAGATTATTATAACGAAGGATTAATCTATAAAGGTGAAAAGATAATTAACTGGGATCCTGCTGCTAAAACAGCATTATCTAACGAAGAAGTTGAATACTCAGAAGAAAAGAGTGCTTTCTATCATTTAAAATATCAATTAGAAGGTTCTGATAAATACTTAGATGTAGCTACAACAAGACCAGAAACATTATTTGGTGATACTGCTGTTGCAGTTAATGAAAAAGATGAAAGATATAAAGACTTTGTTGGCAAGAATGTTATTCTTCCAATTATGAATAAACCAATACCAGTTATTACAGATGAACATGCTGATATGGAAAAAGGAACAGGTTGTGTTAAAATTACTCCTGCTCATGATCCTAACGACTTTGAAGTAGGTAATAGACATAACTTAGAAAGAATAATCATCATGAATGATGATGCTACTATGAATGAAAACGTTCCAGAAAAATATCAAGGAATGACTAGAGAAGAGTGCCGTGACGCAGTTCTTGAAGATTTAAAAGAACAAGGATTACTTTTAGAAGTTGAACCACTTGTTCACGAAGTAGGTCATTCACAAAGAACTGGTGTAATGGTTGAACCAATGGTAAAAGAACAATGGTTTGTTAAAATGGGACCACTTGCAGAAAAAGTTCTTAGATTCCAAGACGATAAAGATAAGAAAATAAACTTTGTACCAAAAAGATTTGAAAAGATACTTCGTCACTGGATGAATATATCTTATGACTGGTGTATATCTAGACAACTTTGGTGGGGTCATAGAATTCCAGCTTGGTATAAAGATGATCAAATTTATGTTGGAATGGAAGCTCCAGAAGGTGAAGGATGGGTACAAGATGAAGATGTACTAGATACTTGGTTCTCATCAGCTTTATGGCCATTCTCAACACTAGGTTGGCCAAATCAAACTAAAGATTTAGAAAGATATTTCCCAACTGATTGTTTAGTAACAGGTTATGATATTATATTCTTCTGGGTAGCAAGAATGGCTTTCCAATCAGAATATTTAACAGATAATAGACCATTTAAAGATTGTGTTATTCATGGCCTAATTAGAGATAAAAACGGTGTTAAAATGAGTAAATCTCTAGGTAACACAATAGATCCATTTGAAATGATAGAAAAATATGGAGCAGATTCACTAAGATTCTATTTAACTACTGGTGGTGCTATGGGATTAGATCTTAACTTTGATGAAGTTAAATTAACATCTACATGGAACTTTATAAATAAAGTATGGAATGCATCTAGATTCGTTTTAATGAATATAGAAGATTTAACATCAATAGAATTAAAAGATTTATCTAATGAAGATAAATGGATATTAACTAAGTATGAAAATACTATTAAAAATGTAACT
The DNA here is from genome assembly GCA_017542065.1 of Bacilli bacterium. Classification (GTDB taxonomy): domain Bacteria; phylum Bacillota_I; class Bacilli_A; order RF39; family UBA660; genus RUG13038. The sequence continues at coordinate 65,385 of JAFXXX010000019.1, forward strand.
AAATACATGGATAAATATGACTTTAATTTAGCAGGTAATGAAATATATGATTTCACATGGAATTATTTCTGTGATTATTATATTGAAATGGCTAAATATTCATTAGATAAAGAATCTACTAAATCAACTTTATGTTATGTACTTCTTGGTATCATGAAAATGCTTCATCCATTTATGCCATTTGTAACTGAAGAAATCTATCAAATCTGTCCAGTTAAAGATGCTGAAAGTATTATGATATCTACATATCCAGAATATGATAAAGCATTAGTATTTACTAAAGAAGAAAAGATAGTAGATGATCAAATAGATTTTATGAAGAAATTTAGAAATATTAAAGCAGAAAATAATATGACTAAAGACTTAAAAGTATTATTTGAAGACTCAGAATATAATGATTTAGTTATTAAAGTTCTAAGATTAACTGATAACCTAGTAAACTCAGACTTAGATATTAAATCATATCCAGTTTCATCTAATAATATTAAAGCTACTATATATTTTGAGAAAGAAGAAACTAAAGAAGATATAGAAAACAAACAAAAGCAAATTGAAGAATTAAAGGCATCTATTGCTAGAAGAGAAAAACTATTATCTAATGAAAACTATGTTTCTAAAGCTCCTAGTAATATAGTAGAAATGGATAGGGTAAAATTAGAAGAAGAAAAAAACAAACTAGAAGAATTACTAAAATAATCTTCTAGTTTTTTCTTTTAAATTATGTTATAATTTTTTTAGAAAGTAGGGATAATATGAAATTTTGTACTAACTGTGGTAACAAACTTAGTCCAAGTAATAAGTTTTGTACTAACTGCGGAAAAGAAATCAAAAAAGATACTCCTAAGAAGGTAGTTAAAGAAGTTAAAGAACCAAAAGAATTTAACGTAAATAATCTTATTCTTTATGTAGGTGTATCTTTAGTTATTTTAGCAACATTAATATTTGCTATTTGTACTTGGGAAAATATGAGTGGATTATTTAAGATTTCATTCTTAACATTTGAAACTTTATTATTCTTTATTATTTCATTTACATTTGCAAAAATAAAGAATAACGGATTATCAAAAGCATTTTATTTACTTGCTGTTATGATGATTCCAATAATTCTATATACAATTCCAGTATATAGTTTACTTGGAGATTATCTATCATATAAAGGAGCAGGTATATTCGTATATCTAGCAATATCAAATTTACTTTGTGCTGGAATATATTTCATGTCATATATGCTTCTTAGAACTAAAGCATTTACATTTATATCATATACATTCGTATATGGAACTTTAGTATCTATATTCTTAGCATTTGAAAAGAGTATATCATTCTTATTAATATCTAGTTTAGTATTTGTATTACTTGTTATAATACTTAACTTTATTTTAAGAAAAGATTCATTCTTTAAAAGATCACTTACAATGTTTACAAGTATTTTATTTTCATTACTTAGTATATTTATGGTAGGTGCTTTATATGTAGAATTTAATAATAGTATTATTAAGAGTTTTGATACTATTAACTTAAATCTAATACTAATTACAGTATTATTTATAGCAAATACATTCGTATTTATTTATCAAAATAGAAAATCTATTTACACATATGTATCTCCATTTGTAGTACTTCCAAATATGTTAGTTATACTTGGTTGTATGATTGAAGACGCTAGACTTGGTATTTGTTTATTTGCAGGTATTTCACTTGTTATATATATTGCATTCTTATTATTTAAGAATAAATATTTAAATATTACATCAAAGATTATAACTTATGTAGCATTATATCTATTTACTTTAGGTATTCTATTTACAATGGATTATGATTCAGATATGTATTTAGCTTTAGCTATAGTAGGAGCTATTACACTTGGATTTAATATTATTAATAGATATCTAGAAAAATTTAAATGGGTATCAGATTCACTTATTCCACTTGCATGTATATTCATTGTATATGGACTAATTAGAACATTTATAGATTTCCCTAATGTATTTATAGTATTATTACTTGCATCTATTTATTTAGTTACTTATATGTTCTTAAAAGCATTTAATAAACCTATAAATAAAATATATTATTTATATGCATTAGCATCTATGATAGTAGCTATGTTTATGTGTACATATTCGACTGGAGCTATATATATAATATTCTTAAATGTATTACTATTAATATTATTTATATTTGTTTCATTCATGGAAAAAATAAGTGCTGTAAATATTATTACATTTATAGTTCTTGCAATATCTTTATTAAAGATCAGATTATTATTTGATATAGATGAAAGAATAATATTTGCATCAATATCATTAATATCTATAGTAGTAGGTATAATTCTTAGAAATACAAATAAAGTATTAAGTAAGTTCTACTTATATTCAGGACAAATATTATCATTAATACTTTCATTAACTATTTCATCATATACTCAATATATAGTAACAGCTTTAATTGGAGTATTATTTGTTATTAACTTTATATCAATTTGTTTATTTAATAACTCTAAACCATTTAGAATTATTGCAGAAATGGTTGGATTAATACTAATATTCTTAATTATTAATTCTGTTATTGAAATAACATTATTTAGTACAATAATTACATTATTTGTATATATGACAGTTCTAGTAATATTTGGTTTAACTGGTAAAGAAAAAGCCGGAACTAATATAATTCTATCAACTGTATGTTTAATACCATATTATGATTATGTATTTAATAGTGGTAATACTTTTGGAATAACTAATCAATTAGTTATACTTCCATTTATAGTATATCTATTTGTATTAGCATTCTACTTCAAGATGAATGATAAGACTAGATTCCATGTTATATTATGGCCACTTCTAGTATTATCTACAATAGCTATTAATACTACAACAGTAGGTGTTATATTTGCATTAACACTTGCTCTTGGATATATCTTTATAGGTATTATTAAGAAATATAGATATTTAGTTACATATGGTATTATCTATATGTTTGTAACATTAGTAATAGAACTAATGAAACTATTTAATAACTTGGCTTTATTAATTGCAGTTTTAGCAATAGGATTAATCTTAATACTATATGTAGTTATTAATGAAGTTTATAAGAGTAAAAAGAATAAGTAATGCTTATTCTTTTTTATTGTAATAAATACATATATTTGATATAATTTTTATGTGGAAGTGATTTTATATGAAATTAAAAAATAGTTATTTTTATACTATTAGAGAAAACATAAAAGATGAAGATAGTGTATCTGGTAACTTACTTGTTAGAGCTGGTATGCTTAAGAAAACTTCATCTGGTATATATATGTTTATGCCACTTGGATATAAAGTATTAGAAAATATACAAAAGATAATTAAAGAAGAAATGGATAATGCTGGTGCATCAGAACTTCTTATGCCTGCATTAATACCTGCTGATGTATATGCTAGTTCTAATAGATTAGATGCATTTGGTAAAGATATGTTTAGATTAAACGATAGATTTAATAAAAATTATTGTTTAGGTCCTACACATGAAGAATTATTTACTATAGCAGCTAAATGCAAAGTAAATTCATATTCTGATTTACCATTTACTCTATACCAAATACAAACTAAATTTAGAGATGAACCAAGACCAAGATATGGACTTATAAGAGTTAGAGAATTCTTAATGAAAGATGCATATTCATTTGATAAAGATGAAGAATCATTAGATAAGAGTTATACAGCTATGTTTAATGCTTATAAGAAAATATTTGGTAGATTAGGTATAGACTATAAAATAGTTAGATCTGATGTTGGTGCTATGGGTGGTTCTTTATCAGAAGAATTCCAAGCTATTACAGATATTGGAGAAGATACTTTAGTACTTTGTGATAGATGTGATTTTGCATCTAACATGGATGTATGTGAATGTGTACATGTAGAAGATAAATCAAGCGAAACTCCTTTAGAAAAAGATTTAGTTCTTACAAAAGACGCATATACTAGAGAAAAATTAATAGAATGCTTACCAGAAGCTAAAACTAAAGAAGTTAAAACATTAATATATAAAACAGCTGAAGATAAATATTATGCAGTTATGCTTAAAGAAGAATCAGTTGTTAATGAAAGTAAACTTTGTAAATTACTTAATACTACTTCAGTAGAACTTGCTGAAAAAGAAGTAGTAGAAAAGAACTTAGGAACATATATTGGATTTGTTGGACCAATTAATTTAAGTATTCCAGTAGTTATGGATAATGAAGTATCCAATATGGTTAACTTTGTAGTAGGTGCTAATAAGAAAGACTATCACTATAAGAATGTTAATTTAAGTGATTTTGAAGTAGCTATTACAGGAGATATTAGAAATGTTAAAGAATCAGATGTATGTCCTAATTGTGAAGGCAAATTAACATTTAAAAAAGGTATTGAAATAGGTAATACATTTAAACTTGGAACTAAATACTCTAAAGCATTAGATTTACTATATCAAGATAAAGATAATAGTTTAAAACCTGTTGTTATGGGATGTTATGGTATTGGTGTTGGAAGATGTTTAGCATCAATAGTAGAACAAAGATCTGATGAAAAAGGTATTATATGGCCTATGAATATAGCACCATATAAAGTAGCTATAGTAGTTATTGATACATTAAATGTAGATCAAATGGATGCTGCTAATCATTTATATCAAGAATTAACAGATTTAGGTATAGAAACTATCTTAGATGATAGAGATGTTAGACCTGGTGTTAAATTTAATGATATGGATTTAATTGGTATTCCAATTAGAATTACTATAGGTAAGAAAATAGTAGATCATATAGTAGAAATGAAAAGAAGAAATTCTGATGAAGTTAAAGAAGTTTCTATATTTGATGTAGTATATAATATGCAAGATATAATAGAAGAAGAAAATATATAGTTTTCTTCCTGGAGGTTTGGAATGGATGAAATGTATGTAGAAGTAGTAGATAAAGAATATGATTTCTTATGTTTATTATTATCAGTTAGACGCCTTAATAATGATAAAGTAATAGTTAATTTTACTAAATTAGCTAAAGATTTATTTACATATTCACAAAATAAAGAATATAAACCATTATTTAAAGATATAACTGATTGTATTAATGAAGATAAAGAATATATAGAAATAAGAAAGTCTATAGAAAAAGCTAATAAAAATGGCTTTATTGAACTTACACCTGATGGAACTGATGATACTATAGGTATTAATATGGTTCTAGATGATGAAGCTGAATTATTAGTAAGAGATGCCGGAGAAGAAAAATTCAATTTAATGAATAAAATTGTTCAAGAATTAAAAGCTAAAAATGATACTAAAAAACCATACACTATGCATCCAATTAAACATAATGAAGAAAGTAATAAATAAGGAGGTATTATTATGAGTGAATTTGAAAGTAAAATAGAATATGAACTAAATGATCCATATGGATTAACTATGAAAATGAAGGACGGAACTGTAATTAATAGAGGAGAAGAAACATGGTATGATGATGATTTATTATTTGACAGTTTACAGCTATTTAAATATCTACCTAAAGTAGAATCTTATATGTATGATAATCTCCCAAATCCTGGTGATACACAAATAGAAAGTAAAGAAATAAGATCATTACTTAGCGTAATGCATAATGAAGCATATGGTAGAAAAGTAAATAATAATGCAGGGTTAATAGAAAGTATAGTTCGTCAATATATGAAAACTATACCAGATGATCTTAGAAATAAACTTGATGTTAATAAAGCAAAAAATGAAGTTAAAGAATTTCCTAAAACACCATATGATACATTAGTAATATATGATGCATTAACATTTATTAAATACTTATCAAAATTAGAAGATTTCATGGATGAAAACATACTTAAAAAGAATGAAGAAACTGGTTTATATGATGTTACTGTAGGTGATGTTAATACAGAATATTATGCAATAGCAACAATGCTTAATAGAATGACTAATAAAACATATGCTAATAAAGTATATTATTACGTAAATAGAATTAATAGTATTATTAAACCAGCTATTAATGAATTTGTTAATTCAAATGAAGAACCTGGTTATCCAACAGGATCTGGACCTAAAATGTAATAAAAAGAAAACAAATTGTTTTCTTTTTTTAATGGATTTTTATAAATAAACAGATAATAATAAATATATGAATAATATATTAGTAAAAGATATCCCCATTTTAGATAGGCCTAGAGAAAGATTACTTAAATATGGAGTAATTAATCTATCTAATGAAGAATTACTCTCTATAGTGCTTAAAAATGGCACTAAAAACGAATCTGTTATGTCTCTATCATATAATATTTTAAAAAGTATAAATAATATATCTGACTTAAAAGATATATCTATAAATAAACTAACTAAAATAAATGGAATAGGGGAGGTAAAAGCTATTACTTTAATAGCAGCTATAGAACTAGGAAAAAGAGTATATCAATTAAAAGAAGATAAAAAAGTATTATTAAATGATTCTAAACTCATATATAACTTACTTCATGATGAATTATATGATAAGAAACAAGAATACTTTATAGTTTTATATTTAGATAATAAAAAATATCTTATAGAAAAGAAAGTATTATTCATAGGCACTATTGATTATTCTACTGTTCATCCAAGGGAAGTCTTTAAATATGCTTATATAAATTCTGCATCATCAATAATACTAGTTCATAATCATCCTTCAGGAGATGTATTACCCTCTAAGAATGATATTAACCTAACAAAAACTCTAAAAGAGATAGGAAAACTAAATAATATTCCAATAATAGATCATATTATTATAGGAAATAATAATTATTATAGTTTTTATTTAGAAGACATGCTATAATGAAATAGTAGGGAGGTTACGGTTATGATAGTCATAGACGGAAAAGAAGTAAGAATAAATAGGGCAAATGTTGCAATATCTGAAATAGATGAAGTTTATATTAACTTGTGTAAACTAATTCTAGATACTGGTGTTGAAACAGAAAATAGAACTGGTGTAAATACTAAAGCAATTGCTGGATGGACACATACATTTGATATTAGTACATATTTTCCAATTCCAGAGACAAAGCTTACAAACGCTTCATTTCTTTCACAAGAAATACAATGGATACATCAAGTACAATCAAATAAAGTATCATGGTTACAAGAAAAAGGAAATAGTATTTGGAATGAATGGGTTGTTGACTCTGATGGTATTTGGAGAGAATACATGCCTGTACAAAAAGATAAATACGGGAATAAAATAAATGGAAATATAGAAATAGAAGTTCCATTAATGAGACAAGTATTAAATCATAAAGATGTAGCACAAAAAGGTGAATATCAAAAGAATCTATAAACGTGATGAATTTGGTAAAACAATAAGTGTTAGACCGGATAAAGAATCACTTGAAAACTTTGTTAAAAAGCATAAAGTTCTTCCAACAATAAAAAGAGCGACATATTTTGGTGAAAAATATGCAGGTTCTATAGGAGAGCAATACGGTTTTATTAATGCTTTATATCAACAACCACAAATTGTTGAATACATGTTAAAAAATAATCCAACAGATAGAAGAATGCAAATAAATTTATGGCAAAGAGCACACTTTGCAAAAGCAGTTCTTCCAAGTTGTGTTTTTGATATTTTATTCACTGTAATTGATGGTACTTTACATGCAACAGTAATTCAAAGAAGTGCAGATGTTCCTGCAGGACTACCATTTAATATTGCTCAATATGCATTACTTGTAAACATGTTTGCAAAAGTTGCTGGTCTTAAAGTTGGAACATTAACATGGACTATAATGAACGCACATATTTATGTTGATCAAGAAGAACCAATTAGACAACAAATAAGAAGATATGAATATATGAAAGAATATGAAAAACTAATTCTTACATCAACAGATGAAACTGTAGAAAGAAAATATAATAATGTTAAAGATAAATTTGAATTACTTAATAAAAAGGTATTTGCTGGTTTATCATATTTATATTCATCATCAGAACAATTTAAAAATAAAATTGGCGAATATACAAAGAATGCTGATGTTTTAACAACTGAAATATTTGATAAAATACCTATGTCAAAAAGATATACAATTTTAGACATAGCCTTAAAAGAATATAATTTAAGTTTAATGGAAAACTCTAAAGACTATGAAGAAGCATTTGAAAGAAAGATTAGCTTTGAACATATGCTTACAAGAGGTAATCCAAAAATTGAATTAGAAGATCATAAGAGTATCTTTGATTATTCAACTGAATATGCTCCAAAAGGAGATGCATATTATGAGCAAAATCAAACAGGAAATAAGGAATTATTATTAAAGGATTATCATCCAACTCCATTTATTGCTGTACCAGTTGCACAATAATGAATAAAATAGTATAATACTATGCAGTTTTGGTGGTGAAAAAGATGAAAAAGGTTATAGTTGGTATATCTGGTGGTGTAGACTCAATAGTAGCAGCATATTTACTTCAAAAAGAAGGATATGATGTAGAAGGTCTATTTATGAGAAACTGGGATTCATCCGTTAATAATGATATTAAAGGTAATCCAAGTTTAAATGGTGATATATGTACTCAAGAGAAGGATTTTAATGATGCTCAGGACGTATGTAATAAACTAGGTATTAAACTTCATAGAATAGACTTTGTAAAAGAATATTGGGACTATGTATTTACTTACTTTTTAGATGAACTAAAAAAAGGTAGAACACCTAATCCAGATATTATGTGTAACAAATATATTAAATTTGATATGTTTAAAAAAGAAGCTGATAAACTAGGAGCAGATTATATTGCTACTGGTCACTATGCTAGAATGATTGATGGTCATTTATATAAAGGTATAGATGATAATAAAGATCAATCATACTTTCTATCTCAAGTTTCTATTGATAAATTCTCTAACGTATTATTTCCAGTTGGAGACTTAAGAAAAGAAGAAGTTAGAAAGATAGCAGAAGAACTAGAATTATCAGTAGCTGATAAAAAAGATTCTACTGGTATATGTTTTATTGGTGAAAGAAACTTTAAAGAATTCTTAACTAACTATTTACCTAATACACCAGGAAATATTATAGATATAGATACTAATAAAAAAGTAGGGGAGCATATAGGCCTTATGTATTACACTATTGGTCAAAGAAGAGGACTAGATATTGGTGGTAATGATAAGAGATTATATGTTGTAGGTAAAAACCTAGATAAAAACGAATTATATGTATCTTTAGGAGATGATACTAAATATCTTCAATCTACTTCATGTATAGTAGAAGATATAAATTATCTATCCGAAAAGAGACCTAAATCTGCAAACGCTAAGTTTAGATATAGACAAAAAGATATACCTGTTACAATTGAGTACCTAGAAGATGGTAACATAGAAGTTTTTTATGACAATGTTAAATCCGTAACTCCAGGGCAAGCTTGTGTTATCTATGATGGTGATGAAGTTGTAATTGGTGGTATTATAAAAGAAGTCAGAAAAGACGGAAAGAAATTAGAATACTTATTATAGTATTCTTTTTTATGCTATAATTATATTGGTGATAATATGATAAAATTAGTACCTTTTAAAGATAAAGAAGAAAATTATGAATTAATGCATAGATGGTGTTCTCAAGAGTTTATTTATGAATGGTTTGAACAAAGAATACTTTCTTTAGATGAAATTAGGCATAAATATAAGACTAAATTAAACTTAATGGAACAAAATCTATTCTTTATACATTATAACGGTGAAAGAATAGGGTATGTACAAATATATAAGTATAAGAATGAAATGTATGGAGATCTATCTAATTATAAAAACATATATGAATTAGATTTATTTATAGGAGAGGAAAAATACCTTTCTAAAGGAATAGGAACCGTTATTTTAAATTTTATTACTGATTATATATATGATGCTTATTCTGCTGATTGTATCGTTTTAAGGCCATTTAAACGTAATATTAGAGCAATTAAATGTTATCAAAAGTGTAACTATAATATAATAGATGAATATGATGGAGTAGACTCTTTAGGAAGACCTGAAAGATATACTGTTTTAAGGAATACTAAGAACATTTAATATGTTCTTTTTTATTTACTTTTACTTGACATTTACACTTTACTAACATATAATTAAATTAACAATAGGAGGGTATGTTTATGAACAGACTTAATGAAATATTATCAGAGATAGGGGTAAGTAAAGTAAAGCTTGCTAAATACCTTGGTGTATCAAGACAAATGGTATACAATTACTTAGAAATGGATAGTATAAGCGATTGGCCACTTGAGAAAAAAATGAAATTATTTAATTTATTAAATATTAAATCTCAAGATGAAATCGATTCTATAGAAGTAGATAGTGATTTTATTAAACATGCTAATAATTTAATTAATGATTCTACTTACTTCTCTACTTTACAAGAGAAGGGGAGGATATCATTCAATGATCTTAACAATAATGATCAAAAACTATTAAATGATATTATTAGCCTACTTAAAGAAAAGATTGATGATGATGAAGTTAATGGTAGAAATATGCTTAGATATTTATATTATTTCTTAGAAGTTTCTGATAATAACGATACAATTAATTACTTATTAGCATACGTAGCTAAGACTACAGGATTTATTAATGCTAATGAATATGTATTTAATGAAGATGAACAATTTGCATTTGAATCAATACTATATTCAGCTATGGTAATGTATCAATCTAAGAGTGCTTCTAGAAATAAGATAATTGAAGTACATAAGAAATATGAAGATGAAATTAAAGAAAAACATGAGGAAGTATTATCTAGAACACAAGAATTAGTATCAGCTCAAGAACAAGCTTTAAAAGAACTTGGATATACAGAAATAACACAAGAAAATAGTACAGAAGTATATGAAAAGATGGCTGAAATTCAATCTAGAAATATATAGTATATAATTTCATATAATAATTATTATGTTAACTAATTAAAATCTACAAAATAAAAGACCTAGTATTATAGGTCTTTTTTTCTTCCCCTAACCTTGTTGCTATTCATTAATAATATAAGTCTCTTAATATCAAAATATGTTACAGTTACATCATTATTTAATGAATCTTTCTCTAGATCTGTTTTAATATCTTTAATAGATAAAGAACCAATAGTTTGTTTCTTATCATCATACTTTTCTATTACAGTAATAGGTAACTCTTTACCATTATCATGCATTTCTGTATCAAACATAGTAGCACCTTTATATGTTTCTACTAAGAATCTTAATCTATTATCATCAAATGAAAATATATCAGTAATAAAACTTACATCATTTGGTCTTAATACATTATTATCATGATCTAATTTAGTAATAGTACAAATATTACCATATTTATGTTTATAGTTTTTTATACCTCTGTGAGGCATTATAAAGAATCTATTTCTTTCTAATAAGAATCTATCATTATTAGCAGTAGTAATAGTTGCACGTTTTTTAAATTTAACAAAGTTGTTATTCATAATAATCCCCCACCCTTTCAAATGAAGATATTATTATATAAAAAAAAGACTAATTTGTCAAATAAACTAGTCTTTATTTTTGTTATCATTATTAGATTTCTTTTTCTTTTTTCTCTTAACTTTATAAGATTGAAATTTACTTGTTTTACCAGTGTTGTTTATTATAAACTCTGATGCTGATAAAGTTGACACTGAATCTTTATTTGCAACCTCTAATAGGGCCTTAGTATAGTTTTCAGATTTAGTATGATGTTTATGAGTAATTAACTCTTTCCCCTTCTCTTCTGTTAATCTATATTGAAGAATTTTACCTGCATCTCTATCTAATGCTTGATATAGATCAAGAGGTAATGCATATACAGCAGCATTTAAAGTAGGTCTACATGTTCCATCTTTAAATTCATCAAAGAACTTATCAAGTACAATATAATCATTATCTAATATAAATCCTACATAACCAGCGTCACTATCATCTTGTTCATATATTCTACATACTATATGTTCACTAAATTCAGGATTATATGAATAAAACCTAATTTTACTAAATAATTGTGATAACGCTGTATTATTATCTTTTTCCTTTTTATGTTTTTTAGATGTTTTACTTTTATATTCCATAAAAGTACCAAAGTCTTCATCATCTAATTTCATACTTCCAGGATTAAGAGTTTCAAGAACTGTTAATCTATTATTATCTTTATAATGAAGTAAAAAATCTAATCTATAAGGATTTTTTAATACTTCCTCTATTTCACTATTAAATGTTTTAAATTCAGGATCTAAATATTTATCTTCTACTAATAAACTTGAAACATATTCCATTTGTTTACCATTTTCATCTGGTTTAGTACATCTTTCATAAAATTTATAAGGGTATTCTAGATATAAATATTCTCCTGTCTTTTTATATATTTGTAATGAATAATATGCAATATATTGAGCCAAATTACGCCATGAAATGTGAGGGTTTTCAACTTCATATGTACAACCTTTTCTTGTAATAAAGCCTTTACTAGAATATGTAGTTAGACTTTTTTTATTATATAAACTAGCAATATAATCAGTATAATAATGAGCTCTCCATATAAACGACATAATAGTTTTATATTTTTCACATAGTTTATATGTATAATCATTATCTATTGGACCGATATTATCTATTTTAGCTTTATATTTATTATATTGACCTATTAAAATGTTTCTTATTCTATTTAATTCAAATTTTATATTATCTTTATCATTAAATATAATATTACTTTTTTCATTAATATCTAACACTTCAAATATAGCATTAAATATTGCATTAGGAGAATATCCAATAAAGAAACCATTTGTCTCATAATCAGGTAAAATAGATAAATGTACTTTTCTTTTGAATTTCTCTTTTAGATCTGAGTCCTCAAATATTTTACAAATACGATTTTTACTATCATTAACATATCCTAAATAAGATGCATCTTTTATAAAATAATTATAGTCACTTTCAAGTAAAGGTATTTCTATATCACAAGCACTAATTAGTTTAAGAGTTCTATCTTTATTCATGTCATGATATCTAGGTTTATTAAATGACCAGTTACCCATAATAACACCCCTTTAATTGCATAATATTATACGTTTTTAGCTTAATTTGTCAAATATAATGGTAGTTCTATTAACTAGGTTTTCTAGTCTATTACTTGCAAGTTCTTTAGTAGTATCACATACAAAATAATAAACTTTTATTTTATTTTCAGTACCTGATGGTCTTACCATAAAGTATTCATTATCATTAATAATAAATTTTAATGCATTAGTTTGATTTTCTTTTTCTTTTAAATAATCTATTTTCTTTTCATAATCAAATAGTTTTTCAGTAGCTAGTTTAACCATAAATCTACCCTTATCTTTAGGCAAAACATCTATAGTTTTAAACGCATGGTATCCATATTTAGTAAATATTTCATTAATATAATCACCTAAAGTCATATTGTTCTTCTTTAAGTAACATAGTATTTCTAATAACATATTAATAGAAGAAAAAGCATTCTTATCATTAACAGCTATATTAAACATATAACCAAGTGATTCTTCAAATCCAAAGAAATATTCTGGATCATCTATTTTTTCTTTAGCTATGTTTTTACAACCTGTTAAGACTTCTAATACTCTAATATGATGTTCCTGACATATTTTATCTACTAAATTAGTCGTAACAATACTTCTTACAACATGTTTTTTAAAATAATCACTATTATTAATTAAATAATATAAGAATATTACTCCAATCATATTGCCATTTAAAGGTATATAATCATTATCTTCTTTATATAGTATACCTACTCTATCAGAATCTGGATCTGTTGCTATTATTACATCACTATTATTCTTTTTAGCATATTCTATAGGTAATTTAAAATTATCTAGTATTTCAGGATTAGGTTTAGGAGCATAAGTAAACATAGAGTCTATTACACATTGTTCCCCTACTAGATTATATTTAATATTATATTTTTCTAATATATTAGGAACTACATTTATACCAGTTCCATGTAAAGAAGTATAAGTAATTCTTAAATCTTTACCATATTCATTTAATAATTCTTTATTAATAAATACTCTTTCATTTTCTTTATCAAACTCTTCATAAATAATATCATCTATAACACTAAATTTATCGTTATTTAGAGGGGCTTTTTTGACACTTTTATAGTCAGTTATATCATTTATATATGGAGTTAAATCTGCTGTCTCTTCAGTGCTTAATTGGCCTCCAAAAAGATTATATATTTTAAGACCATTATATATATATTCATTATGTGAAGAAGTAATAACTATTCCGCCTTCTAAACCTAAATGATTAACAGCATAAGATACTAAAGGAGTACTAGCTATATCATTAAACAAATATGTTCTAATACCATATGCATTAAGAACTAACGCACATTCCATAGCAAACTTATATGAATTATTTCTAGTATCATAACCAATAACTACTGCAGCATTATGATTCATATTATTTAGATATTCAGCATAACCCTTCATAATCATTCCAATATTATAGATATTTAGTCTATTTGTTCCAAGACCCATAATACCTCTAATACCTGCAGTACCAAAAGATAAAGTATCACTAAAAGAATCTCTTTTTTCTTCTTCAGACATATTTAGCATTATTTCTTTATCTTCAGGTGAAACAAATTCTAACCATTTCTCATAATTTTCTTTATACATAATTTACTCCTTTTTACTCCTTGGATGAGCACTTTCATATTCTTCTTTAACCATATTATTTGATACATGAGTATATATTTGAGTAGTCTCTATATTTTCATGTCCAAGCATAGTTTGTATACTTCTTAGATCTGCTCCATGATTTAATAAATGTGTAGCAAATGAATGTCTTAAAGTATGCGGAGACAATTCTTTTTTAATACCTTTTTCTCTAGCTATTTCTTTAAGTATTTTAAAGAAACCTTGTCTAGATAACTTTTCTCCCCTACTATTTAAAAATAATATATCATTTATTTTATTTTTTAATAATGTTTTTCTATATATATTTATATAATCATAAAGATAAGATGTAGCTATTTCATTTATAGGCATTATTCTTTCCTTAGATCCTTTTCCAAATATCCTAACTATATTTAAATCAAAATCTATATCATTAACATTTAAATTAAGTAATTCAGATACTCTAAGGCCAGAAGAATACATTAACTCAAGCATAGCCTTATTTCTATATTCAAAAGCATTAGTAGGATTAATATCAAGAAGTTTATCTATATCTTCTTCTGATAATACTCTTGGAATACTTTTCTTAGTTTTAAGACCAGTAATATCTTCACATGGATTAATTTTAATCATAGAGTTCTTCTCTAAAAAATTAAAATAATTTTTTAAAGTGACTATATGTCTATTAACACTCTTAGGATTAAGTTCACTATTTAAATATTTAATATAATTAATAATATCTTCTTTAGTAATATTATTATATTTCTTTTTAACATAGTTAAAGAAACTATATAAATCTCTTTTATATGCATCTATAGTATTAGAACTTAATTGTCTTTCAATTATAAGATAATTCATATAATCATATATTTCTTTCTCTATGTCCATATCTATTACCCTCTATTATAATTATATCATAAAAATATTATGTAAACAAAAAGAACAACTATTGTTGTTCTTTTATTTTCTAACTACGAAAGAATCTTGAAATCTTTCCGTTATTTTCATAAGAATATGATTTAATACGACTATCTTCTATACCTTTTGTAAATGTTTCTACTATCCCATTTAGTCTTTCAATTTCTTCATCTTTTTCTTTTAATTTTGCTTCGTATAAAGCACGTAATTGATTTTGTTTTCTAATAGTTAATTCAGCTTCTGAAATACCAAGTTCTTGAGCTTCTTCTCTAACTGAAATTTGTAATGCTTGGTCTTCTAATTCTGTAACCAACTGTGCAGCTTTATAAACAGCAGCATATTCATAGATTTGATCAATTAACGCATCTCTATCACCATCAATTAATAATGTTGATTGATCAACTTCTTTACAACGAGCTATATCACCTATTTTTTTTGCAACTTCTTCTAGCTCATCTAAAAAATTATGGTTGTTAGAATCAAATTCATTCTTTAATCTCTCAAAAATTACTAATAATTTATCAAGCATTTCTACTAAACCATTTATTGCATCAACAAGACCATTTCTAAAATCATCATTATCAGCCCTTTGGTATAATATAGCTTCTACAAGAGGTAAATGATCTAATTCAAAGAATTTTTTCCTTAAATAATCTCTTCTCTTTCTATATAGTTTTATTTGTTCACTAACAACTGTTTTCTTAAATTCAATTTCAGATTTACGTCTAAAGAATATTGGAGCTGAATATCCATCAAACATAGAATCAACTTTAGAAATTTCTTTAGTAGGAATACCACCATTATGCATAATTAATGGAAAAGTTTGATTTCTTTCAAAAAAATCTAAAACTGCATCTTGAGCCTCAGTATTATTAACATCACCATAAACTATTTCATCACGATTAGCTTTTTTACATTCTAGTTCATAATTATTTAAAGCTACTAAAGCAGTTCCTATTTCACCTATTTGATAAGACAAAGTATAATAATCTGATGCTTGTGATAAAACTTTACTTTTATATTCTTTAATTATTTCAATTGCTTTATCTGGATTAATAAGTATTTTTGAACAAAATACTTCAGGATTATTAAAAATCCTTTTTTCTAATTTTTCAGGAAGTAGTTGTCCATCAACAGTTGTATTATCATAAATAACAGGTTTTGGACCTACGATATTTTTCCCTCTATATTCTGTTAATAAATCTGCTAATATATTTACATTATCAGGGCTATTAGATACACTAGCAAATACTCTATATTTTTTAATACCAGCTTTTAATTCTTCAGCAATATCAATAGTATCATTAGAATCCTTAATACTATCAATTAAAATATTTCTAAAGCCTTCTAAAGGTAAAGATACTATTCTGTTATAATTATTATTCCAAAATGATAATTTATCTTTACTCTCAGAAATTTCTTCTCTAATTTGATCTTTTGACTTAGCACTGTCAGATCCTTTAGATAATAAATCTGTTAATTTTTTTGCTTTATCAGCATCAGCTTCATCACTTTTTAATAATTCAAAATAACTAGCAATTAATTCTTTTTCTGCATTAGATAATCCATCAATTTTAATGTCACCCATCGTAATAGTATGAATTACATGATGTCTACATGCTCTAATTTCTTGTAATTTTGCTTCTTTTAAAGTATTTAGTTTTTCATCAGACGCATATTTAATATATAAGATTTCAGGTAAATCAGCAATTTGTTCTAAGAATAATAATTCTTTTTCTGCTTTCTTCTTAGCAAATGTTGCTAAAGCATAATCTTCTCCATCTTTTCTTACTGCGCCATAAAAACTTAGAGCTTCTTCCGCTTCTTCTTTTCTTTTTTGAGCTTCTTTAATTTCGACTTGTACTTTACTCAAAAATTCATTTTTTTTCATATATTCTCCCCCATCAAATAATCGATGTAACATCTATTATAATATATTTAATAATATATATACAATAGATATAACTAAAAATCATATGAAAATATGTTATAATTATTAAAGGAAGTGATATTATGGAAAAACCTTTAGCAATTAAACTTAGACCTACTAAACTAAGTGAAATTATTGGTCAAGATCATTTAACTAGTAAAGGTGCTCCTTTATATAATTTAGTACATAACGGCAAAGTGTTTTCCATGATACTTTATGGTGAACCTGGAACTGGTAAAACTAGTATAGCTAATGTAATAGCAGAAAATACTAAAAATAAATATAGATTTTTAAATGCTGTAACTTCAAATAAGAAAGATATTGAAGTTGTAGTTGAAGAAGCTAAAATGTATGATGGTTTAATTCTTATAATGGATGAAATACATAGACTTAATAAAGATAAACAAGATTTATTATTACCTCATTTAGAATCAGGTTTAATAGTATTAATTGGTTTAACTACATCAAATCCATATTTTAAAATTAATCCTGCAATTAGAAGTAGATGTCAAATATTTAAATTAAATACTCTTAAGAAAGAAGATATTATTAAAGGACTTAATAGAGCTATTAAATCAGAATACTTAGATGGTATTAAGATAAAAAAAGATGCTATTGAGTATATCGCAGAACTATCTTCATTTGATTTAAGATATGCTTATAATTTACTTGAATTATGTTACTACTCTACTTCTGATAAGAACGTAACAATAGACCTAATTAAGAAGATTAATAATAAACCAGTAATTATATCAGATAGTGATGAATCAGGCCATTATGACCTATTATCTGCCTTTCAAAAGTCTATTAGAGGCTCTGATGTAAATGCTACTCTATATTATTTAGCGAGATTAATAACTATTGGGGATTTAGATTCAATTTATAGAAGAATGACAGTTATAGCTTATGAAGATATAGGTCTTGCTAATCCATCTATTGGTCCTAAAGTAGATGCTGCAATTAATGCATGTGAAAGAGTTGGTATGCCAGAAGGAAGAATTCCTCTTTCAGTAGTAATAACAGAAATGGCATTATCTCCAAAAAGTAATTCTGCTCATGTTGCTTTGGATGTTGCTTTAAAAGATGCAGAATCAGGTTTGAATTATGAAATACCTGATACAATTAAGATTACTTCTACTACATATAAATATCCTCACGATTATCCAGGATCATTTGTAGTTCAAGATTATATGCCAAAAGAATTAAAAAATAGAAAATACTATAAAGCAAAACTAACTAGTAACTATGAAAAATCTTTAAATGAAATATATGAAAGAATTGAGAAAAAGAAAAAAGAAGAGAATTAATTCTCTTCTTTTATTATATCTTTTATAATATAGTCTGCGATTAGAATACCAGCATAATTAGTAACAGGACTATAAGAGTATAATTTATCTCCACCTATACCCTCTTCAGCACTAGAACAAACTATTATATTATCAGTTATACCTTCATCTCTAAGTCTTTTTCTAATTACTTTAGCTAGTGGATCATAACTAGTTTGATTAATCTTCATAATAGATACTTTAGATGTATCTATTTTTTTAGCCATACCCATAGATGATATTATCTTTTTATTATATTTTAATGCATATTTAATAAGTAATATTTTAGTATCTACTGTATCACAAGCATCTACTACATAATCAAAATCAAGTTTAAATATTTCATCTATATTAGATTCGTCTAAGAACTCATTAATAACAGTTACCTTTGCATCAGGATTAATATCTAATATTCTTTCTTTAAACGCATCACATTTATATTTATCTATAGTAGAATCAAGTGCTATTATTTGTCTGTTTTTATTAGTTATATCTACTTTATCTTTATCAACTATAATAATACTTTCAATACCATTTCTAATAAGTGTTTCAAGAGTCATACCACCGACACCTCCTACACCTACTAATAATACTTTCTTAGATTTAATTAAATCAACTTTATCTTTTCCTAATAATCCTTCTAATCTATCAAACATAATTTACCCCACAAAAATAGATATAGGAAATCGGCAACGTTAAACCTACACGTATGTGCAGGTGGGTGCCCCGTGATGCTCATTAGGATTCCTAATTAAAGGCATTCAACACAGAAGCATCATTCCCGGCTCCCTTATAAATAGTTTAGTCGGTTAAATACACTTCCCAATTTCCTATATCCACTTTTATTATAATGTGTATTTTAACTGAAAGTCAATTCTTGAAATCACCCAAAATTTATGGTATAATGTACATAACAATTGGGGCAAAAATAAAAGTGTACTTATATTAGTACACTTTTTTTATATTAATTTTAAATATACTTTCTTTAAATCTTCTTCAGAAAACTTTAAGTCTCTAAGTATAGAATAAGCATATTCTATATCCATTTTTAAAAAGCAATTATCATCTTTTAATATCTCTTTTATTAAGAGATATTTTTTTAATTCTTTAGGATTATTTTTATTAATCTCTATTAATTTATCGTTAATTAATCTAATATCCTTTAACAACTTTAATACCTCCATTTACTATACCAGGGATTTTAGGATCATCGTCAAATATATACTCGTATGCACCTATATTGAATCTATGTTGAAGTTCTTCTAAAGGAATATCTACAAGGTAATCTTGATTTGTTTCATATAGATAATATTTAGTACTTTCTATATCTTTTTGAAAACTATTATTATTTACTGCAAAAACTGCTAGACACATAGCTTCTTTACTTTTATCTGATGGACGATTGTTACCTAAAACTGATAATCTAAAATTTTCATACTTTTGCCTACCAGTAAATAATGCCCCTCTTAGTTGAACTAAATAACCATAAACGTCAGTACCTTTCATTCTTGATGAATTGGCCTTATCAATCATAATACTTAATCTTTCATCAAAAGATATTTTAAAAAGATTATCTGTTGTCAATGCATACTCTTTTAAAACACCTTCTAGATCTGCTGGTCTTTCAATCTGACCAGTTTGTTTTCTTACTAGTTCATACATTTTGTTTAACATATTATCAAATTCAATTTGTGTTCTTAGATTAGCATTATTAACTTTTAACCCTTTAATTGGTTGATTTATTTTTGCGTTTAAAATATCAATTTCTGTTAATACACCAGTTATTGGATCTGCAGAAACTAAATATTTACCTATTCTGAAATCTAAATGAGCATGTGGAGCACCATATACTTCACCAATAAAATCTTTATAAGTGCTTTCAAAATGAATACCTAAATCATTTAAAAGTTTAGAATACATCGCATTAAATTCAAAACATACTGCTTCATTATTCTCTAAATCTATTGTAGAAATATAGTTTATATCTTTATGTTTTTGAGTAGCAGGCCCCATTTGACCAACAGCAAAGTATTCTTCATCGTATGTTAATAATACACACATTTTAAGATATATATATATTGCTTTTTCTAGAACAGTTGCATCTTCAGGCATACCATCTAAAATAGCAGCCTCAAGTTCTGGATTCATTTTTACTTTCTCATATAATGTATCAGTAGTAGTCAAATACTGATTAACAGCTTGGCAATCTATATCTTTATATTCTTTCAATGATTTATATCTTTTTTTGAATGATTTAGATAACAATCTAGTTTTAGTTAATTTATTTGCATTAATATATTCTATAGTTGCATAAGCAAAGTGTTCTATTGGAATACCATTATATGTTCCTTGCTTACACACTGATTCATATTCTTCATCAGATAATTCCATAAAACTAATTATTTCATTTGCAGGGATAGAATAACTATTACCATCCATTTCAATATCAAATTTATCATCTTTTACTTTTTCTTTAAATAAATCAAAAGAAATAAATGATTTTAAATATTCATATCTTTCTTTTTCTTTTTCAGTAAGAGTAATCATACCATCATTAACAAGTTGTTCAATAGCTTCAATAATAATTGGTTTAGTATAACTTATTTTTTCTCCAAAATCTCCATTAATAATATATATAACTGAGAAATAATCTATATCTCCTCTAAATAATTTAGAGGCATATTCAAAATATATGTTATTATCAAGTATATTTTTTATGAACTCAATGTATACTCCACAATCTTCATCTACATTAATCAAACCACCATCTTTTATTTTTTCAAAATCTTTAATAGTTACAAAGAGATTTTCATCCTCATAATTTTTAAGATAAGGCCATTTTTCTAAACTTTGTTCAATACTTAGTTCTTCCATCTCACTCATTTTTATCACCTATTATATTAATTATAACATAAAAAAACCATAAATTTATATTTATGGTTTCTATTATTATAAGTTTACATTTAAGAAATCTAATAGTTCTGTAGATTCTATTTTTTGTTCTTCTTTTGTTAGATTATCTTTAATAGTTAAAACACCAGTTTTAACTTCTTCTTCACCAATAATAATTATATATTTTGGATTAAGTCTATCTACTTCTTTAAATTTAGCTTTCATGCTCTTATTAAGTAGATCTATATCTACTTTAAATCCACACATTCTAAGATCTTGTGCTAGATTATATGAATACATTAATTCATTTTCAGTAACATTCATAATATATAAATCTATATTATTATCAGCAACTTCAATATTATCTCTATTCATAACATCTACTAATCTATCAAGTCCAAATGCAAAACCTACTGATGGAACATCAGGACCATCTAATGAAGCAGTAAGGCCATCATATCTTCCTCCACCACCAACAGATCCAAATTCATCATCTAAAGTCTTATATTCAAATACTATATCATTATAATAATCAAGTCCTCTAACAAGTCTTGTATTAACTTCATATTCAATATTTAAATATCTTAAATATTCTTGAATCTTAACAAAGTTTTCAGATTCTTCTTCAGTTAAGAAATCTAGTATACTTGGAGCACTTGCCATTAATTCTTTATCAGCATCTACTTTACAATCTAATACTCTAAGTGGATTCTTATATAATCTTTCTTTACAATCTTCACAAAAATTATCTATATCAGATTCAAAATGTTTAATTAAAGCTTCTCTATATTTCTTTCTTGTTTCTACACCGCCAAGATAGTTAATAATAACTTTAGTTTCAATACCTAGTTCATCTAAGAAATTCTTTCCTAAAGAAATAACTTCAGCATCTGAAACAGGTTCAGTAGAACCATATAATTCTACTCCCATTTGTCTAAGTTCTCTATATCTACCCTTTTGAGGTCTTTCATATCTAAACATTTGACCAATATAATAAAATTTTAATGGTAATGTAGTATATAATTTATCTTCAATAATACATCTAGCAACTGATGCAGTTCCTTCAGGTCTAAGTGTTATATCTCTTCCACCTTTATCTTGGAAATCATATGTTTCTTTAGTAACTATATCAGTAGTTTCACCTACTCCTCTATGGAATAGTTCACTTCTTTCAAACATTGGAGTTTCAATATAACCAAAGTTATAACTTTCACAAACAGCTCCAAACATTCTTTTAACATAGTCTTGTTTTTTAGCTAAAGAACCATATACATCATATGTACCTTTTGGTCTTTGAATCATAATAATCACTTCCTTTAATAATTATAACATAAATATAAATAGTTTTACATATTTATTGTAAACGTTGTAAATATATGCTAAAATATGGGAGTTATTAGGAGGATTTTATGAATATATTAGTATTAAATGCTGGTTCATCTTCTTTAAAGTTCCAAGTTATTGATACAAATACTAAAGATGTACTTGGATCAGGTAACTTTGAAAGAATTGGTGATGCAGCACAATCATTTCTAGGTATTAAGTATGATGGTAATAAAGAAAAATTTCAATTACCTGCAAATAATCATACTGAAGCTTTAGGATTCATTATTGAAAAATTAAATGAATTAGTTTTAAAAGGAGAAAAAGAAATTAACGCTGTTGGGCATAGAATTGTTCATGGTGGTAGTAAGTTTATTAAACCACAACTTGTTACTGAAGAAGTTGTTAATGGTTTAAAGGATGTTATTCATTTAGCACCACTTCATAATCCTGCTGCTATAGCTGGTATTGAAGCTGTTAATGAAATTCTTCCAGGTGTAAAGTCTGTAGTATGTTTTGATACAGGTTTCCATCAAACAATGAAAGAAACTCAATATATATACCCTATTCCATATAAGTATTATGAAGAATATGGTATTAGAAAATATGGTGCTCATGGTATTTCACATGAATATGTTTCAAAAAGAATTGCTGAAATTAAAGGAAATAATGAATTAAAAGTTATTAACTGTCACTTAGGTCAAGGAGCATCTATATGTGCTATTGATAAAGGTGTATGTGTAGATACATCTATGGGATTTACTCCAGCTGCTGGTATTCCAATGGGATCTAGAACTGGTGATATTGATCCATCTGTAATTACATTTATTATGAAAGAAGAAAATCTTACTCCAGAAGAAATGAATGTTATTATTAATAAAGAATCTGGTAAAAAAGGTATATCAATGTTATCTGCAGATGATAGAGATTTAGAAGAAGCTATGGCTCAAGGTAATAAACAAGCTAAACTTGCTTTAGATATATTCCATTATAAAGTAGCTCAATATATTGCTTCATATATGGTAGCACTTGGTGGATGTGATGTTATTACATTTGCTGGTGGTATTGGTGAAAGAGGAAACTATTCAAGAGAAGAAATTTGTAAATATTTATCTTGCTTTGGTGTTAAATTAGATCTTGAAAAGAATAAAGTTAAAGCCGAAGAAGAAAAGATTTCTTCAGATGATTCTAAGATTG
Source organism: Bacilli bacterium (assembly GCA_017542065.1). Lineage (GTDB taxonomy): Bacteria > Bacillota_I > Bacilli_A > RF39 > UBA660 > RUG13038. Next base: position 89,651 of record JAFXXX010000019.1, read on the forward strand.
AAGTTTGGGTAGTTCCAACAAATGAAGAATTAATGATTGCATTAGAAACTGAAAAGTTAACAAAATAAAAGAAGACATAAGTCTTCTTTTTTTTATAATCCAGTAACTCCTATTGTTATAGATTCTTTTTCAGATTTATATTTTTCTTTTAATAAATATAATACTTCTTCAAAATTATCTATCATAGGTTCTTTTTCTTCATTAGGTATATCTCTTCTTCTACCCATTTTTTCTAGGAAGAAATCTTTTAAAGATTCAATTATAGCATTAAAATCTTCATTTAATACTTCATCATCAATACTATTAGCTTTATTTTGATGACCAAAGAAAGACTCACATCTTTTCATAAATCTCTCAAATGAACCTACTCCCATAATATTTTCATAAATACTTTTAATATTATTTCTATTATATAAAGCACATATTACTAAATCATTATTAAAATCAGGATTATATTCATTAGCAAATGCAAGTAATCCTAAATGACCAAGTTCTTCATTAATACCAGATTTATCTTCAGTATGTAAATACTTACGAATATATCTAGCATATACAAATGGATAGAATACTTCTAAGAATATATCATCTTTTGATCCAGATGAACTAAACATTATATTAGTCATTAAATCTTCTTTAAAAACATTTAATGCATATTCACTTCTTTCACCATAACATCTATAAAAGCAATCGTTACCCTTATGAAATAATGCACCAACATTAGTATCAATATATTCAGTAAGAGATTTTTTTACTTTTTCATATGGTATAAGTTTAACAAAATTGTCTAATGAAGAAATATCTTCATCACCATAGATAAACTTTCGCATTCCAATCATTTCTTCGATGATAGCTTCTTTTTCACTTTTTGTTTTATAAACAAAGTAATCCATTATTCTTCTATCACCTCTTCTTTTAGTTTGTTTTCTAAATCTAAATAGAAGTTAAATCTATCCTTAGCAGTATTAATATTATCTAGTAATAATCTTTTAGCATTCTTTGGATTAACAGATGCTATCATCTTATATCTAGTTTCATTTTTTAATACTTCTGAATATAAACTAAAATCTACATTCTTATAATCTAGTTTAAATTCACCTTTAGATTTATCATATCTAAATATTGGATAATAACCAGATTTAACTATTAGTTTTTCTTCTTCTAAAGAGTTCTTCATACCACCTTTAATACCATGTAATATACATGGAGCATATGCAATTATTATAGATGGTCCTTTATGTTCATTTGCCTCTTTAAATGCCTTTATAGTGCTTTCTAAATTAGCACCTAAACATACTTGAGCAATATAAACATTATCATAGTTCATAAACATTTTAGCTAAATCTTTTTTAGATGTTTTCTTACCCATAGAAGTAAACTTAGATATTGATGCTTTAGCAGATGATTTAGATGATTGACCACCGGTATTAGAATATATCTCATTATCTAATACCAAGATATTAACATCTTTATTAGATGCTATAACATGATCTATACCACCAAAACCAATATCATAACTCCATCCATCTCCTCCGATAATCCATACACTCTTTTGAGGTATATATTCCTTTAATGGAAGTAATTCAGGAACTTCTTCATAATCTATATTATCTTTTATTATTACACTATTTTTATAATTAAATGGATCTTCTATATATCTTCTAAATAATTCTGAATTCTTAGTAGACACTTTATCCATTTTATCTTTCATTATTCTAAGAATTTTCTTTCTGTTTACATCTTCTGCAGATCTAATACCAAGTCCAAATTCAGCATTATCTTCGAATAATGAATTAGCCCAAGATACACTAAATGGACTAGTTGGAGAAGATCCTCCATAAATAGATGAACATCCAGTAGCATTAGCTATAACCATACCTTCTCCTACAACTTGAGTAAGTAGTTTAATATATGGTGCTTCCCCGCATCCTGCACAAGCTCCACTATATTTAAATAATGGTTTATTATATGCTACTTGCATAGAAGAAAATTTAGGATAAATATTCTTTTTAGTTACTTTATTTATCTTTTCATTTGATCTATCTACCGCACTATTTGGCATCATAGCAATTGCTTTATTAGGACATACTGTAGAACATAGCCCACATCCTAAACAAGCATCATAATTAATTTCTAATGCATAATATAAATCTTTACCAGGAACTCCTCTATATTTAATATTTGGATGTTCTCTAAGTTCATCTTCTGTAAGTAATTTTGGTTTAATTACTCCATGAGGACAAACAAGTGAACATTTATTACATGAAATACATGCTGATGAATCCCAACAAGGTAAATTCTCTGCTATATTTCTTCTTTCAAATCTAGATGTATTAATATCGTATGTTCCATTATCATGAATTAAGAATTCTGATACAGGCAAATTATCACCCTTTAAATGAAGAACAGAATTAATAATACCTTCATATTCTTTTTCTTCATATATTTTATCTGAATCATCTATAACAATACTATTGATAGATTCAGATGCCATCATAATAGCAGCTATATTACTATTAACTATATCTTCACCTTTATTAGATAAAGATTTTTCTACTTGTTTAATCATTACTTCTAAAGCTTTTTCATATGGATATATATTAATAATCTTCATAATAGCAGCTTCCATAATATAACTAATCTTACCAGGTATATTATTTAATTTAGCAATCTTAGATGCATCAATAGTAAAGAATCTTACTTTCTTCTTATATATTAATGCTTTTATATTATCATCTATTTCATCAATTGTTTTAGATGTATTAAGTATAAATATTCCATTTTCTTTTATATTAGATAACATATCATAATTATCTAAATAACTATCTTTAGAACATACTACTATATGAGGCGTTTCAATATAATAAGGACTTCTTATTTCATCTTTACCAATTCTAATAAATTCTCTTGTTACTCCTCCACTCTTATGTGAATCATATAAACCATATTCTTGAACAAATAATGGTGTATTTTCACCTACTAAAGTAACAATATTTTTAGAAGCCATATTCATACCATCAGAACCATATCCATATATAACCATTTCTATATTTGTATTTGGAATAGGAGTATTATTCTTAGGTAAACTCTTATTAGAAACATCATCTATTATTCCTAAAACAAAATCATCTTTCATAGAAGCAGATGCCATATTATCATAAACAGATAATATATCATTTATATTAGTATTCTTAGAAGATATTCCATATCTTCCTCCTACTACCTCTATATCAAGTTTATTATTTTTAATAATATTATTAATATCTAAATACATAGCTTCTCTAGATGTAGTTTCTTTATATCTTTCTAGAACTGTTATTCTAGTACAATTCTTTGGAAGTACATCTAAGAAATATTTTTCAGAGAAAGGTCTAAATAAATGAACTTCTATTAAACCTAGTTTTTCTTCAGATACTTTAATAGCTTCTTTAATAGTATCACAAACAGATCCCATAGCTACTATTACTCTTTTAGCATCTTTATCTCCATAATAATTAAATGGTTTATAATCAGTTTTAAACTTCTTATTAACCTCTTTCATTTTCTTATTAACTATATCAGGTAACTTCTCATAATATTCATTTCTAACTTCTAAATTTTGAAAATAAATATCTTCATTTTGAGTAGTTCCTTTAATTATCTTAGATGAAAGTAAAGTTTCGTTTTTAAACCTATTTATTTGGTCCATATCAACGAGTTCTTTAATTTCACTATCATCTAATAGATTCACTTTATTTAGTTCGTGAGAAGTCCTAAAACCATCAAAGAAATTAACAAATGGAACTGAACCCTCTAATGTACTTAAATATGAAAGTAATGTCATATATTCAGTATCTTGTACTGAAGAAGAAGCCATAATAGCAAAACCTGTTCCTCTTACAGCATATATATCAGAATGATCTCCAAAAATAGATAATGCATGAGTAGCAACTGTTCTAGATGCTACATTTATTACGCATGGAAGTAATTCCCCTGCTATTTTATACATTTCTGGAATCATTAGTAATAAACCTTGTGATGATGTATAAGTACTTGATAGTGATCCAGATAAAAGCGATCCATGTATTAAAGCAGCAGCACCCGCTTCACTTTGCATTTCAACTAATTTTACTTTATTATCAAATATATTTAATCTTCCATCTATAGCCCATTTTTCAATTAATTCAGGCATTTTAGAAGAAGGAGTTATTGGATATATACCTGCTACTTCTGTAAATAAATAAGATATATAAGCACAAGCATTATTTCCATCAATTACTTTATATTGACTCATCACTATCACCTACTATAATTATAACAAAAAAATAACTAGTTTTACTAGTTATTTTATTTAAAACTTTGGCGCAGATCTAATTATTTCAAATCTATATTTAATAATAATATTCATTGCATCATCTATATATTCATCAATTTGTTCTTCAGGCATACCTTCAATTCTTTTTACAGTTCTTAAAACTTCAGGTAATATATTAATTATTTCAGAAAATTTTAAGTTGTCAGTATCTAAACTATCTATATTAATATCTTCAGAATATTCAACTTCTTCATCTGTAGGATACTTTTCTAACGTATCTATAATTTCATTTGGAAAATATTTTTTATATTCTCTTGCAGGTACTAAGAAGAAGTTATATGAAACAGTTCTAGGTAATTCTTTTATAACTTTAACATCATCATCTAATCTAGAGCCATAATATTTCTTACCATCTTTAGTCTCAGTTAAATACATATCTTGAGAAGAATCCCAAGTTGGATCAAATATGTATAATCCATTAATATTATATTTTTTATCATTTACTTGAACCAAAGGTCTTACATGATTAAACTCATTATCTTCATCATCTTCTTGTACAGACATAATAGCAGACTCAATACCCATTTCTCTAAGTAATTCGCAAAACATATATGTATATCCCGCACATACTATATTACTAGTAGAAAATACTTTAGCTATATTTCTAGAACTTAATGAATGACTATCTTCCTCATCCCATTGATATTCAAAAAACTTAACATGATCATAAGCAAGAGTTATCTTTTCCAACTCTGACATTCCTTCAGTAGGATAAGTTTCTAAAAAAGTATTAAAGAATTCTCTCATATCTAAAAATTCATCTACAGAACAAAATCCTGGCATTCCTTTAATTCTAACAAGAATACTATCATATTTATTTAAATTTTCTAAACCAGGATAATTCTTATTATCTAGTTCTACTATTATTCTTTTATAATTTGAAGGTTCATTATCTTCTATTTCTTTTTCAATATCGTTAGTAGTTTTATCATTAGCCTTTATAATAAGACTATCAGACGATATATAGTAAGAAGTTAAATACCAAAAATCATCATCTTTTGCAGCATCAAATAGTTCTTCAACATCCTCTATACTATCAAAATTTATTCCAGGAGGACGTTTTTCCACAAAAGTTTTATAATCTGGATAATGACTAAATAATTTTCTTAACTCTTCTAATATTTCATCATTAAGCTTCATATACTTCACCTAATATAATTATATATTATTTTTATTAGTTTTAAAATAAAAAAAAAGAATGTCAAAGAAAAATGAGCAATTATTTTTGCTCATTTCTTATTCTTGCATCATATTTTTTTCTTTCTTCAGTATTAAGAATCTTCTTTCTTAATCTAAAGTTAATTGGTGTAATTTCTACAAGTTCATCACCATTAATATATTCAAGTGCAGCTTCTAAAGATAATTGTTTTGGTCTTTTTAAAACTACAGTATGATCTTTACCTGCACTTCTTGTATTAGTTAAGTTCTTACCTTTAACAACGTTAACAGCAAGGTCAGCATCTTTATTAGCTTCTCCTACTATCATACCTTCATATACTTCTGCACCAGGTTCTACAAACATTACACCTCTATCTTCTAATTGACCTAAAGCGTAAGCTGTACAAGCACCATTTTCCATAGAAACAAGAACACCAAGTTTTCTTTCTCCAACTTGTGCTACTTGTTTTGGTAAATATTCTTTAAATGTATGATTTAAGATACCAAATCCCTTAGTCATTGTCATGAAGTCTGTTGTGAAACCAATTAAACCTCTAGATGGAACAGTATAAGTTAACTTAACTACTCCAGGTAAATTAGTCATAGTTTCCATTGTACCACCTCTAAGGCCTAAAGCTTCAATAATAGATCCTACAGTATCTTCTGGACATTCAATAGAAACATCTTCATATGGTTCACATTCAACACCATCAATTTCTTTAATAATAACTTCAGGTTTAGATACTTCAAGTTCGAAACCTTCTCTTCTCATATTTTCAATTAAAATAGATAAGTGAAGTTCTCCTCTACCTGAAACAATAAAACTTTCTTGATCGTTATCTCTAATTTTTAGTGAAACATCAGATTCTGCTTGTTTATATAATCTTTCTCTAATTTTAGTAGCAGTTACAAATTTACCTTCTTTACCTACAAATGGTGATGAATTAACACCAAATGTCATTTGTAAAGTTGGTTCATCTATTCTAAGTTTTGGAAGAGCCTCTTCATGACCTTCAGCACATATAGTTTCTCCAACTTCTATGTCAGCAAGTCCTGCAATAGCAATAACATCACCAGCATGAGCTTCTTCAACTTCTAATCTTTTTAATCCATAATAACTAAATAGTTTTTGAATTCTAAATTTCTTAATAGAACCATCTAGTCTTACACAAGAAACCATTTCATTTACTTTAACAGATCCTCTATTAATAGTACCAATACCAATTCTTCCTACATAGTCATTATAATCTAATAAAGCAGGTTGGAATCTAAATGCACCTTCTTCTACTTTTGGAGCAGGTACTTCATTAACTATTAAATCAAATATTGGATCCATAGTTTTTTCTTGAGTAGATAAATCTGGACTTAATGAACAAGTTCCATTAATAGCAGATGCATAAACTGTTTTGAAATCTAGTTGTTCATCAGATGCACCTAATTCCATTAATAATTCTAAAACTTCTTCTACTACTTCGTTAATTCTTGAAGTTGGTTTATCAACTTTATTTACTACTACTATAATTTTTAAATTAGCTTCTAATGCTTTTTTAAGTACGAATTTTGTTTGAGGCATAACACCTTCATAAGCATCAACAAGTAATATAGCACCATCAACCATGTGCATAATTCTTTCAACTTCTCCACCAAAATCAGCATGTCCAGGAGTATCTAAGATATTAATTTTATAATCTTTATACTTAACAGAAGTAGGTTTAGCTAAAATAGTAATACCTCTTTCTCTTTCAATATCATTAGAATCCATTGCTCTTTCAGCTACTACTTCATTTTCCCTAAATGTATTAGATTCTTTTAATAATCCGTCTACTAAAGTAGTTTTACCATGGTCTACGTGTGCAATAATTGCTACGTTTCTAATTTCCATATACTCATCCCCTTTTTGGAAAGCCTAAGATATTATAACACTTATTTAAGATTTTGCAAATAAAAAAAGAAGTAAAACTTCTTATTTTTTAAATATATTTATTACTTTTCCAACTCTTTCTGTTATTGCTTTAGAATTCTTAATAGCAATAGTTTTACCAAGTGCTTTAGTAGTAATAGTTAAAGATGCAATTATTGATGTAACTAGTAACACTAATAATGATGGATTAATCTTTACTTTATCTACTAAAGAAGCTGCTACCATCATACCAGCAGAACCACTAACTACTCCGCATACATCACCTACTACGTCATTACAAATAGAGGCTAATTTATCAGAGTTTTTAATAAGTTTAACTGAATGACTAGATCCCTTTATTTTCTTTGATGCCATTGAATTAAATGGTGTCTCATCTTGTGCTGTAATAGCTACTCCAATCATATCAAATATCATACTAATAAATATAAATAATACTATTATTAATATACCAAAATATACATTTATTTTAGGTATAACTCCTTCTGATAATAAACTCATTCCCATTGATAATGCAAATGATAAAAATAGAACTGTTATTAACCAACCAAATTGTTTTTTCATATTTCTCACCTAATATAATTATATCATAAAAAAATAAGAATAATATTAATTCTTATTTTTAAGTGTATATGCATAATCAGCAATACTTATAGGAGCATTATTAGTTAAATTCTCATTACCTATAGGAAATTGATTCTTTTTGTTTGCTTCATTTTCAACATAACTTAAGAAAGTCCCACTAAACATATTAAATCCTTTAGGATAATATCTAGATTTCTTTTCTAAACTAGTAAACGAAAAATAGTTTAATCCTAAGTAATCCATAATTTTTCTACTATTAGTATAATATGATACATTATGTCCTTCTCTTGGATATTTAGGCATTGAATCAGTATATCCAACTAAATTATTTGTAGTTTTAAAATAAAAAATAGGATTAGTATGGTTTACTTTGCCTGTATCAATAGGATAATCTAGATTAGGATCTAATATAGAATAAGCTCCATTAATACCATATTTTCTAAGACATTTATCTATATTTTCTTCGCCGTTTTTAAGTAAATAATAAAGTAATAAAATAGGATTATTTCTTACTTTATTTCTATCTTCCTCATTATCAATTACATCTTCAATTATTCCGGATTTTAACACTCTTTGTTCATCTAGAATACCAGCTAAATAGTATTCTTTTATTTGCATACCATTTTCATCTTCATAATATACATAACTTGGAAAGTTTTTATCTTCATTTGAAACTATTTGACCCATAAAGAAACTTTGTGTTCCTGTAGTTAAATCATCTTTTCTATATTTCATTTCATGGATTTCTACAACTCTTACAATTTCTTTTTCAGAGTCTATAACCATTCTTTGAAGAGCATTAATTAGTTTATCACTATCATAATTACCTTCTGCTACTAATAATATTTTGTTCATAGTACACCTCTTAAACAATTGAAAACTATTATATCATACTAAATATTTAAAAACAAAAAAAATCATCTTTTATAAGATGATTTATTTCATAAAAAAATATGACTGGTACTATCACAATTAACTTTGCGCCATAGGTCAAGTAGAAGTTTCTCATATTTAAACCTTTCGTTACCAAAAGGCGGTTCCCCTTTACTTAAATATATATACCGTCACCTAAGTATACGACTTGATTACCACTTAGTACGCACTGCAAACTCATGATAGTATACAGCCTAGGAGATTTCCTCCCTGATATTATTCTATTATTAGTCTTTTTTGCAAATACAGTTTCATATAAGATATAAATACCTAAATACTTTGGCCATTAATATATAGATATTCCTATAATTCCCATATATTCACTCAAGATTAGCAATTATTATTTTGTCATGTGTTAAATGGGTAGAGTCTTATATGCCATTATAAGATTCCCATAAAACTACTTTTATATAAACACCCAGCTTTGGGCAAGCCAAGCAATCTATACAAAGTGTACTTGTATGCTATTTAACGAATTTTTAGGCTCGTCTTCATAATAGATGTATCAACTAGGATACTGCACCCTTCATACGAGAAAAATTATAGCATATTTACGTAAAATAGTCAAATTTTTGGTTGACTTTTGAAATCATCAAAAAACAATACTATTTAGTATTGTTCATTGCCTTCATAACTTGATTAACTTGTTTTTGAGAAGGTGTTCTTCCCATTTGAATCATCATAGTTCTAATCATTTGTTCATTTATTGGTGGATTCTTCTTTAAATATTTTTCCATAAATATTTTAGCAACAAAGAATCCAATTATTAAACCTGGTACTAATCCAATAGCAACCATTAATATATCATGCCACATATTACTCATATTATTTTCCTCCTTAAATACATATATATTATATATTATTTTTATTTAAAATAAAAGAACTTATTACAATAAGTTCTCTATTCTACTAATTAATTTATCTATATTTATATTCATATAGTTAAGAACATCATCTTTAGAACCAGAAGCTCCAAATGAATCTACAGTTAATAAATAATCTGAACTAGGAACAAATTTTTCCCATCCAAATGAAGAACCAAATTCTAATATAAATATAGGTTTACCCTTTGGAATAATACTCTCTTTATATTCATCACTTTGAATATTATATAATTCCATACAAGGCATACTAATAATTCTTGCATCTATATTTTTATCTTGTAATAGTTTTACTTGCATTGATTTAGCAAGTTGAACTTCAGCTCCAGTAGCTATAATAACAGCATCTACTCTTTCTTTTTCCTCTCCTACTATATAAGCACCTTTAGAAACGCTTTCTCCTTTAGTTCCTTGTTCTGCTTTAACTTCAGTTTTAGGAAGTGAAATAACACAAGGGATCTTATTACTTAGTATTACATTCCAAGTACCAATAATTTCTTTAATATCAGCAGGTCTAAATACATATAAATTAGGTATAGATCTAAGATCTGATAATTGCTCTACTGGTTGATGAGCAGGTCCATCAAATGAATTAGTAACAGAATCATGAGTAAATATATATGTTACTGGTAAATTCATTAATGCAGTTTGTCTAATAGATTCTCTCATACTATCACTATAAACAAGTAATGTTGATCCAAATGATCTAAATCCAGATACTGCAAGACCATTTAAACAAGCTCCCATAAAGTTATCTCTAACTCCGAATGGAATATTCTTTCCAGTATATTTCTTATATCCTATTTCTTCTGAACCATCAATATATACTCTAGTAGTATTAGCTAAGTCAGAACTACCTCCAATAAAGTTATAAACACTATTACCAATAAGGTTCATAATTCTATGATTACTTTCTCTCATAGATTCTTTATTATTATAATCTATTGGAATCTCTGCTCTGTTTAAATCTACATTTACTAAGTTTTGATTAATATTATTTAATTCAAGTAATTGTTGTGGTGTTAAAACTTGTTTGTATTCATTAACTAGTTTTTCCCATTCTTGATAAATCTTAATAGATCTACCAATTACAGTATCTCTCATGTAACTAGCAGGTTCTTTTAATATAGTAAATGGTATTGTACCAACTCCTGCTTTTTGTTTAAATTGATCTAAATCATTTTTTTCAAGTAATTGTGAATGAGTAGTTAATTTACCTTGATTAAGTAATCCTTCACCAATTATAGTTTTAACTTGAATAATTGTTGGAGCTTTAGCTCTTTTAGCTTTTTCGATAGCTTTATTAATTTCATTAGATGAATTACCATTCTTAACAAATATAGTATTCCATCCCATAGATGAGAATCTAGATAAAACACTTTCACTAAATGTTCTTTTTATTTCTCCATCTGATGATACATCATTTGAATCATATAAAACTATTAAATTATCTAATCCCATAGTTCCAGCAAAAGATGCAGCTTCATATGAAATACCTTTCATTAAATCTCCATCAGATACTAAAACGTACACTTTATAATCTATTATTTTATTTAATTTAGATTTACTCTTATCATTATATAATGCTTCATATTTCTTTTCAGCAAGAGCCATACCTACAGCTGTCGCAAATCCTTGACCTAATGGCCCTGTACTTAAATCTACTCCAAGAGTATTAATATTAGGATAAGCAGGTGTCTTAGAACCTAATTGTTTATAGTTTTTAAGGTCATCTATCATTAATGGATATCCAGTTAAAAACATTGTTGAATATAATAATGCTGATGCATGTGATGCACTTAAAACAAATCTATCTCTATTTATCCAATCTGGTATAGAAGGATTAACTCTTAAATGTTTGGTAAAAAGTGTATATAAAATTGGTGCCGCAGAAAAACTTATACCATAATTTCCTTCTGTTCCAGAATTTTGAATCATATCTAAAGCTAAATTCTTTATAACATTAATTGCCTTTTGATCCATAACTATCACCCTAGCCCTTTATTCTTTATTAATTATATCAAACATTTAATAAAAAATAAATAGATTATTCATAAACATAGTATTCTTCATAATTATAATCTTCAATTACTGTATCCTCTACTCCGTATACATTAATTAATCTAATAGCTAGTGAATATAATAAAACAACACATATAACAAATGTTACTCCTACTTTTAAAATTCCTTTTAATTTTTTCATATATCTTCACCTCTTGTCTTCATTGTATTACGAACAAGTGTATGTGTCAATATGCTTTCAAACAAATGTTTGACATTTTACATTTTTTGTGATAATATTATTTTAGTAAAGGAGAATAATATGGAGAAACTAACTGTAAAACAAAATCTAGTTTTAGATTATTTAAAAAGAAGTATAGCTAAAAATGGTTATCCACCTACTGTTAGAGAAATTGGTAAAGCACTAGATTTATCTAGTCCTGCAACTGTTCAAGCTCATTTAAATACTTTAGAAACTAAGGGATATATAAAAAGAGGAGATTCAAAGAATAGAGCTATTGAGTTATTAGTTCCAAATGATTATGCTGAATCTGATACAATAGACGTTCCTCTACTTGGTAAAGTAACTGCAGGAAATCCAATTGAAGCTATTGAAATGCCAGATGAATTCTTTACATTACCAGCTTCCATGATACCTACTAAAAAAGAAGTATTTACACTTAGAGTATCTGGAACTTCAATGATCAATGCTGGTGTTCATGATGGAGATATAGTTATAGTTCAAAGACAAGCTACTGCTAATAACGGAGATATGGTAGTTGCTATGACAGAAGATAATGAAGTTACACTTAAAACATTTTATAAAGAAGACGGATATTTTAGATTACAACCTGAAAATGATACTATGGCCCCTATTATACTTGATAAAGTATATATAGTTGGTAAAGCAATAGGATTATATAGAAAATTCTAAAAAAGACTGCAATAAGCAGTCTTTTTATATTAATTCTTTTTCTTTTAAATATGCATATATTAAATTAGTAGATGTGCTAATAAATGTTTTAATATCTTCAATATCAAATATATACTCTTTTTTCTCTTTAGTGTTTTCAATTATATAACTTGATTCATTTATTAATAAATTTAATTTATCCATTGGAATTTCAGTAATTATATTATTCAACTCAGGAAGTTCATTATAGAAAATGCTTAAATCCATATTATACTCATCAAGTAATCTAGTATTTAGATTTGTATAATCATTATATACATATAAAGTAAATATATTTTCAGTACATTTAACTTTAGTACCATCTAGTTTAGTAATTAATTCTTTTTCTTGATTAAATAATTCAGGAATGAAATATTTAAACCATAAATAATCTGTATATAAATGAATAAAATAGCCCATTACAAAATCATCATTCATTTTAGAACTATATTTATTTAAAAATCTTTTTATATTTGGAATATCATTATTAGTATCTTGAAAATGAGCTTCTATTTTAGAACCAGTAGCTATCTTGCCAAGATCTGGTGCTATTCCTCCAAGTAATATAAGATTATTATCTCTATTTAATTTTTTATTTAATTCATTTGCTACAGCCATATGTATAATTGTTGATGCCATATTTTATCACCACAATAATTATAGCACAAAAAAAGACTAGTTTTCACTATTCTTTTTTTTACTTTGAAGTTTTTTAACTCTTTTATAAGTTTTGCCCTTACCAAGTTCAGTAACAGTAAATGTTCTATTAATAATTTTTCTACAAGATTTTTTAGTCTTTTTATTAAAGTGTTCTGTTACTAAAGCATCACTAACTATATCTAGTAATGTAGCATTGTCAACATTTAATTCTTTTTTTACAATATGTCTAATATCATCAAATGATAATGTAAAGTATGATTTTGTTGCTTTACCTGTTTCAGGATCTACAATGTTTTCTGTTGCTTGACAAGAAAATAAATTATCAGAGCAATATTGTTTTTTATATTTAAAAGATATACTAACATCTCTTTTTAATTTTTTGTAATGAGCTCTTATTAATAAAGATATTTGCTCAGTATTAAAAGAATATGTTGTTTTTTGACCGTTTCTTACAAATTCCATTTTTACACCTCTTTTTTTCTGCAAGTAAAAAGTATTATAGCAAAGTAAAAAATCAAAATCAATATGCATTATTTAATTTTAAACAAAACGCTTCCATCTTGATCTGTTCTATATATAATTGATTTATTTAGATTATCTAATACTTCTTTATTAGGATGACCATATCTATTATTTTTACCAACGCTAATAATAGAATATTTAGGATTAATTTCAGTAATAAATTCTTTACTAGAACTAGTTTTAGATCCATGATGGCCTACTTTTAATACATCTATATTAGACAATTCATATTTATTTAATATATCTTTTTCTTTAGTAATACTAGCATCTCCCATAAATAAGAGTTTATGATTATTTAGCTTAGTATATATTACATTTGAATTATCATTTTCATTATCATATTTTTTTGTTTGTAAAAATTCTAGATTATCTACCCTATTTACACAAGTATAGTAATTAATATTTTTATTTTTTAAAACTTTAATTAATTCATTTTCTAAATCGTTGTAAGGTCCACAATTAAATACTACATTATCTACTTTAAATTTATTAACTAAATTAATGGCCTCACCCATATGATCGTAATCACCATGAGTTAAAATTAGATAATCTATTTTTTTAACTCCTACACTTCTTGATAAAGGTATTATTAAATTATCAGCTAAAGAATAATTATATTTTCCCCCAGTATCTATTAAATAGTTTTTATTTTTAATTCTAATTAAACTTGAATCTCCTTGACCTACATCCAAGAAATAAACTCTTGGATTAATCATATATGAATTATTTAGATAAAATATAAATAATAAACTAATAATTCCAAGATAATATTTCTTATTATTTTTAGATAAAAAAAGCACTAAATAATAGATAATTATTAGTAATATATTTAATTTAGAAAAAGATACTGTAAATATACTTATTTCACTCATTTTAAGCATGATTTTATCCATGTAATTAGTTATGTAGAAGAAATACTTGTCTAAGAAATTAAATATGAAAACAAGGCATGAAAACGGGAATATTATATAACTAATAAATGGTATAAATATTACATTCATAAATAATGAAATAAAATTAATTTTAAAATAGTTATTTATAAGTATTGGAATAGAATAAAAGAATGCTACTAAGGATGAATATTTTGATTTTGAATAATATAATCCAAATGATATTACAAACGAAAATATAAAAGCTATATTATAGATATTAAATGGATTAATAACTAACAAGAATAACATTATTATTAATAATAGTTTCTCATTAGATATATTTAGTTTTAAACTTTTTAATAAATACATTAAGAAACATCTAACTATTGATGCAGAAAAGTTTAATAAAAACATATATAAAATTAAAAAGATATATATAAATATCTTTTTTGTTTTTAATTTATTTAAAAGCATAATTATATATGATATATGCATACCAGATATACATATTAAATGTACTAACCCTAGATTCTTATAAGAAGAATATAGATCATCTTCTAAAAAGTTTTTATTTGATAATAGGAATACATATAAATATTTTTTAGAGTATTTACACTTTTCTATTCTTTTTACTATTAAGTTTTTAATAGTAAATAAAATATTCTTATTCTTTTTTATTAGTTTAATACTATCAGCATTAAACATATAATATATTCTTTGGCTATATAAATACTTTTTATAATTAAACATGTTAAAATTTGTATTTTCACTTATAGGTGTATATTCACCTTTTAGTTCAACATAATCACCATATTTAAGATTAAAAGTTTCTGTTTTTAAATAATAATTAACTATTATTCTTCTTTTTGATTTAATCTTTATAGTTAATTTATTACCATCTGTTTTATAGTCATAAATATAACCTGTAATAGTATTATCATTTATGTCTTTTGGATTAAATAATATGATAAATAATGAACAATACAATATTACAATTATGGATAATAAT
The DNA here is from genome assembly GCA_017542065.1 of Bacilli bacterium. GTDB lineage: Bacteria > Bacillota_I > Bacilli_A > RF39 > UBA660 > RUG13038. Next base: position 105,493 of record JAFXXX010000019.1, read on the forward strand.
ATTAATAATTTATTCTGTAGTAATATTATCTTTAATCTTTGTATATATGCTTTCACCAATACCACTTACATTTTTAATATCTTCAATAGAATTAAATATATTACTTTTTCTATATTCAATTATTTTATCTGCTTTAGATTCTCCAATACCTATTAGAGTCATTAACTCTTCTTTTGTAGCAGTATTAATATTTACTTTACCAGTAACTTTTACTTCTTCTTTTGATGCATTACTCTTTTCACAAGCATCATTACTATTATCTGGACATATTATTTTTTCTTCTACCTTTTTAATAATTTCTTTTGATGGTAATGATTTTTCTTTATACTCTTTTATTTGATCATTAGTATAGATAATAATATACATTTCATCTTTTACTTTTTTACTTAAATTAAGAATAGTAGTATCAGCATTATCAGTTAATCCTCCTGCCAGGTTAATAACATCTATTACTCTCTTATTACACTCTATTTCATATACACCAGGATTATTAATAGCACCTTTTATATCTACAAAACAGTTATGAGTAATTACTTCATCATCTGCTTTAACTTCTTTAGGATTATAATAAATAGATATAACAATAACTAATATAGTAAATAAAACTAATATAATTTTTAATTTGTTTTTCATAATAAAAACACCTCCTAAAAGTTATATTCTCTTTTAGAAAGTGTTATTCCTTTAATTTAATACTTTTCTTTTTAAACTATCATAGTTTTCTATAGATACTCTTTGAACTATAGCAAGCGAAGTAGAGACTGTTAATGCAAATGATCCACCATAGCTTAAGAATGGAAGTGGTACACCTGTTAAAGGTAATATACCTAATACTCCAACCAAGTTAATAATTATATGTGAAAATAAGAATACTGCTACACCATAACATAATATTTGATTATGAATATTAGTAGCTTTCTTACCTACTAATATAATTCTATATATAATTAATACATAAATTAATATTACAAGTATTGCAGGTATTAAACCAAATTCCTCTACTATAATTGGAAATATAAAGTCTGTATAAGCTTCTGGTAAATATAAGTATTTTTGTTTACTATTACCAGGAGAAACAGATATTAATTTACCATTATTAATAGCTATATATCCATTACATACTTGGTAACCTGTATTTTCTTGATATCTAGTACATGGTTTTAAGAAATTAAATCTAGCCATTTGCATAGAGTTAAATACATTACCTTTAATTATTAAAACTAGTCCTATAACTGTTATTAAAGCACCTATTCCAATTAAGGAAGCTCTTAGTTTATGTTTAACAGGAACTGGTGACATAAAGTATAAACTAGTTGTTATTATAAATAATATTAAACCTGTTCCAGCATCTGGTTGAGCAACAGTTAATCCAGTCATAATAGCACCTGCTATTATTGCATATGATGTTTTAAAGTTATTTAATGTAGGATTCTTTGAAACTGCTCCATATACAAAAGCAGAAAATATAATAATAGCTATTTTAGCAAATTCTGATGGTTGAACAGTAAATGGTCCTACTGGAAACCATGATCTAGCACCATTAGCTTTAGCACCAAATACAAATAATAATCCAAGTAATATAATTATTCCAATAGCTACTGGTAAAGCCCATTTTTTATATTTTCTTGTAGGATACAATATAACAATAATAGTAACTATAATAGATAGCACCATAAAAAGGATTTGTCTAAATAAATAATGAGTTGGTGCTACTCCTTCAGATATAGATTTAAAAGAAGAAGCATCAAATATCATAAATAAACCAAATCCAAATAAAATAATACTAGAAATCAATAAAACTTTGTCTAATTTGTTTATTAATCTTCTCATATTCCTACCTCTAATATAATAATATCATGTTTTATATTTATTATTCTACGGACTTTACACTGTCTTTAATTTGATTTTTTTAAAAAATATGATAAAATACTTGTGTGATTTGGGGTGATACTATGCTAAAAACTAAAGATGTTATTGATGAATACGATAAGAGAATTAGATTAGTAAGTAAAGAAGTTAGTTTTCCTTTAGATGATAAGACTAAAAAAACTATAGAAGACTCTATAGAAATGCTTAGACTTAGTCAAATAGATGAATATGCTAAGAAATATGATTTAAGACCTGGTATGGGACTTTCTCTTATACAATTAGGTATAGCTAAAAGAATATTTGTAATAGTATATGAATATGAAGAAGGAAAGTTTGAAACATATACAGTTATTAATCCTAAGATACTTAGTGAATCAGAAGAAAAGATATATGTATCTGAAGGAGAAGGATGTTTATCTATTAATAGACCAATTGAAGGAATTGTTCCAAGAAGTGCTAGAATAAGTGTTGAATATTATGATATAGATGGTAATAAAATAGAAAAAAGATTTAGAGAAGAACTAGCTATTGTATTCCAACATGAATTTGATCATTTAAATGGTATTCTATTCTATGATAGAATTGATCCTAAAGATCCATATAAATATAAAGATATTTATAGAGGTATATAAAAAAGATGTGAATTATTCACATCTTTTTATTTTTCCATGACTTTCTAAATAATCAATAGATTTTTCACTAACAATCTTATCTTTTTTCATTACTTTAATAGCTTTACAGTTAAATTCATCTGTAGAAACTTTATCTTTTTCTTTATATATATCTACTAATTCTTCAATAGATTTTAATGTATTTTTTGTATAGTAAGATAATACTGGAGTTTTCTTTAACATATAACCTGCTATTTTAGAGTTAGTTACAGGTTTAATTTGATGAAAGTTTTCTGAGAATACAATTGGACCAGATAATATAAATAATACTATAAATGTAATAATATAATATTCAACTGCTCCAAGAATCATACCAAGTATTTTAGATGGTATAGCAAGTATTACAGTATCCTTAAAGAATTCTTCTAGTTTAGAACTAACTTTTACAAGTAATCCAAATACTATACTAAATAGTAAGAATAAAATCATAAATGAAATAAACTCATATACAAGTATATTTAATACTGTATAATCATATAAAACTCCAAATGTTAAGAATGGAAGTCTACTATAAAGGAAAGCTGATAAAGGATTCTTAAGTAAGAATGATAATACTACTACTAAAATCATTCCTATAGTTAAAACTGATTGTTTTAATACTCCTCTTTTAAATCCTATAATAGCTCCTGCTAATATAACCATTAAAATAATAATATCTACATAATTCATATATTACACCTCTACTAATATTATATTATATTTTTAACAATTTATCTAATAAATATGATAAAATATACATAGAGGTGTTAACATGACTATATCATTTAAAGTTAGTGACAAATTAAAAGAGGAAATGATTAAACATTTTGAAGATAAAAAAAGAGATAAGACTCCTATGTATGCTATATTTCAAGCAGATGAAGAAGATACAGTAGTTACTCTTTATGAATCTGGTAAAGTAGTATTCCAAGGTGTATCTGCAGATGTAGATGCTAATTACTGGAAAGAAACTGAAAAAATACTAACTGGTTCTTATCCTGAAGAACAAGAAAAGAAAGAAAAGAAGGAAGAAGTTGATAATACTGATTACTACTTTATCTCATCTATTGGATCAGATGAAGTTGGTACTGGTGATTATTTTGGACCTATTATAGTTACTGCTTCCTATGTAGATAGAAAAGATATTTCTTTTCTAGAAGAACTAGGAGTTAGAGATTCTAAAAAAATAACTGATGAAAAAATTATGAAGATTGCCCCTACTCTTATAGAAAAGATTCCTCATTATTCATATATATTAACTAATGAAGAATATAATAAGATGCAAGATACTGGTAATAACATGAATAAAATAAAATCTATTCTTCATAATAAATGTATACTAGGTTTATTAAAACAAGGTAATTATTCATATGATATGGTTGTTATGGATCAATTTACACCAAAAAGAAATTATTATGGTTATTTAAAGAACGAAGAAAATGTATTTAGAAAAATAACATTTACTACTAAAGCTGAAGATAAATGTTTATCAGTTGGAGTATCATCAATAATATCTAGATATATGTTCTTAAAAGAAATGGAAAAATTATCTAAGAAAGCAGGTACTTCTTTACCACTTGGAGCTTCAACAGTAGTTGATGAAACTGGTAAGAAAATAGTAGAAAAATATGGCAAAGAAAAACTTAGTGAAATCGCTAAGTTAAACTTTAAGAATACAGAAAAGATCCTAAACTAGGATCTTTTTTATTATCTAAAAAAGGCCATGAATACTAAGAAACCTGTTAAAAGTGCAAGTATTACTGCTCCACTTATTCTAGATGATTTCTTGTTTTCTACTCCTGCTCCTAGCATATAACTAATAGCAAGACCACCAATTAAACCACCTAAGTGAGCATAATTACTAATACCAGGTATAGCAAATCCAATAGCTAAGTTAATTACTATAACAGATAGTAATGAACCTATCATTTTATTACCAATATAACCTCTATAAGTATATCCAAAGTATAATAGTGCTCCAAGTAAACCAAATATAGCTCCAGAAGCTCCTACTATAAATACATTATCTCCATGGAATATAAGTGCTACTAAAGATGCAGTAATTGCACTATATAAATATATTAGTATAAACTTTAACTTACCATAGAAATAATCTACTGTAGGTCCTAATACAAATAATGAATACATATTACATAATAAGTGAATTATATCAACATGTAAAAATGTACTAGCTATTAATCTATAATAGTCTCCACCTTTAACTAAGATACCTGCATTAGCACCAAAATTCTTTAGAATTGAATCAGATAATCTAAGTAATGGGAAACTTGCATGACCAAGAATACACATAATAATAAATAATGTTACATTAATTCCTATTAATATAAATGTTAATAGTTTATCATTCTTATTTTTAAACATCTTAGCGCTCTTCTCACTTTCTTTAAAATTATTATCACTTACTTCAGAAACAAGTTTAACAAATAATTCTAAATCTTTTTCTTCATAAGTCATATTACTTTCTATATCACTATAGTATTTCTTAATATCTTCATTATCATAAATATCTTTTTCTTTATATACTCTAATATATTTATATTTACTTTCTTCTTTACTCTCTTCATCAGTTTCTATTACTAGATCTTCATCCATATTTAAATAGAATGTTAATACTTTAATAGAAATAGATAAAGTTTTTCTTTTAACTTGAGAAAGTATATTATCTATTTTTAATAAATCTAATTCATATTGTTCCATATTAATTATTTTATTTAAAACTATTCTAATGATTCTATAGTTTTCATTATCGTTTTCAAGCCATATTTCATTTTCTACACCATTAACTATTATTGGTTTATAGTTTTTGTTACAAATAAAATAATGCATAAGTTTCATAGATAAGATATCTTGACTCTTAACCTTTTTCATATTAACCTCCTATCTATATGTATCTAGTATTTTATTAAATTCATCTTCTAAAGGAGCATTAAATGTCATAACTTCTTTAGTAGTTGGATGAATAAATGTAATTTCATATGCATGAAGCATTTGACCATAATTATCTATGTTTTTACCACCTAGATAAACTGGATCATTAATTATTGGATGTCCAATATATTTCATATGAACTCTTATTTGATGAGTTCTACCAGTATCTAGAATGCATTCAAGTAATGTTGCTTCTTTAAATCTTTCTAAAACTTTAAAATGTGTTATTGCTTCTTTAGAATTTTCAGGTGTTACACACATCTTTTTTCTATCTAATTTATCTCTACCTATTGGAGCATCTATAGTACCAGTATCATGTTGTATAACTCCTTTAACTAGAGCAATATATTTTCTTTTAACTTGTTTATTTTTTATTTCTTCTGCTAAAACTAAATGAGCTTTATCGTTTTTAGCTACTACAAGTAAACCTGATGTATCTTTATCTATTCTATGAACTATACCAGGTCTAAATTCTCCATTAATAGTACTAAGTTTACTATGATTCATAAGTGCATTAACAAGAGTTCCAGAATGATTACCATTACCAGGATGCACAACCATTCCACTTTGTTTGTTAACTACTATTACATCATCATCTTCATATACTATGTTAATAGGAATATCTTCAGCTTCAACATGCATTTCTTCATCAATCATAGTAATATCTATTTCATCACCATCATTAACTATATATGAGTTTTTAGCCTCTTTTCCATTAACTAGTACATTACCTGTTTTAATAAGATTTTGAATCTTAGATCTAGATATATCTATATCTTCACATTCAAAAATATATTTATCTAATCTTTCATTAAAACTATCACTTACTACTAACTTCATTCTTATCACCATCTTTTCTAAATAATAGGATTATGGCACCTATAACAATTAAAGCATCAGCTATATTAAATATTGGAAAATAATATTTAAATATAATTACACCAATATAATCAATAACATAACCAAATACTATTCTATCAATTAAATTACCAATTAAACCGCCTATTATCAAAGCAAATTCTATATTATACTTTTTCTTTTTGTACATATAATAAATTATAAATACTAAAAAAGCAATTGATATAGCAATAAGAATATATCTAAGGCCATACATAATAGAAAAAGCTGCTCCTTCATTATGAACATTAGTTAAATAAAATATATTTTTAATTACACTAATACTCTTATTTAAAGGAATATATCTATTAACTATAATCTTAACTACTCTATCTATAGCTATAATTAAAAAAGAAATAATTGATAATATAGCGATTTTCTTTTTCATAATTCTCCTTATAAATTTAATAAGAACATTTCAAATCCAAAATTAGAATCTACTTTTCCAATAATAGAATTATAGTTTAAATCAGATAATTCTTCCAGCTTTCTTTCTGCTTCCTCAATACTTACAAATGAATTTTTAGCAAGTTTAATTCTATATGGATGTTCTTTTAACTTAGAGATAATTTCATCATCTCTATAACCATTTTTAACCATTAATTTGACTTCTAAAATAAGTCTATACTGATTTGATAAAGTAACCATTAATTTAAATGGATCTTCCCCCATTTTAATTAAATTATTATATGTTTCTATTAATCTAGATTTTTCTTTATTAACAATCATATTAGTTAAATCAAATATATTGTCATTTATATTTGAAGATATTACTTTATCTAAATCTTCTTTAGTAATGTTTTTATCATTACCCTTATATATAAATAATTTTTCAAGTTCATTAGTTATAATTGATAAATTATATAATGACCTTTTAAGTATTATATCTATGTTTTTTCTGTCTATTTTATATCCATGACTAGTTATATATTCATATACATAATTATTTAAATCATAATTTTCAATTTTATTACATACTATTACTTTACTTATCTTCTTAAGAGCCTTAGTTACTTTCTTCCTTTCATCTAATTTTTCGTTTCTAACTATAAATATTAGATAAACATCTTTAAAAGGATGTTCTAAGTATCTTAATAGATTTGTATCTGATTCAAGTGAATCTGATCCAGTTAAAAAGTTTGCATTATCAAGAATTAAAACTTTTTTATCATCAAACATTGATACAGTAGATGCATCAATTAATGCTGATTCTATTGAATCAGTATCTAGATTATATCTACTAATATTATCATTTGAATCAATCTCATTAAGTATGTCAGTAAGATTCTTATTTATTAAATAATCTTCATTACCATATATTAAATATATATTGTTCATGTATATCATTCCTAACTAAATATTTTGTGTAATAAACTGTCTTTATCATGAATACCATTTAAATAGTCTTTAACTAGTATTCTATTTTTCCCCTCTTCTTTTATTTCAGTTATTATGATTTCTCCATCACTTGTTTTAACACCTATTCCATCTGGATAGATATTAGTTATTTCACCATTATCTCCACTAGGATTCTTATCAGATATTCTAGATGAATAAATTTTAAACACTTTACCATCTAAAGTAGTATAAGCGACAGGCCAAGGATTTAATCCTCTCACCCTATTAAATATCTCTCTAGATGTTTTATTAAAGTCAATATGTTCATCTCCTCTAGTAACGTTATATCCATAAGTAGCTTCTTCATTGTTTTGCTTTATTGCAGTAAAATCTCCACTCTCTAATCTAGGAATAAAATCTATAATCATTTTAGATCCTAGAACACTTAGTTTATCATGAAGAGTTTCTACGTTATCAGTATCTAGTATTTCTACTTCTTCCTGATAAAGGATATCTCCTTCATCCATTTTTTCATTCATATACATAATAGTTATTCCTGTTTTAGAATCACCATTAATAATAGACCAATGTATTGGAGCACCTCCTCTTAGTTTTGGAAGAAGTGATGCATGTATATTAATGCATTTATATTTTGGATAATCAAGTATTTCTTTTGGAATTATTTGTCCATAAGCGCATGTAATAATTACATCAGGATTAGCATCTAATACATTTTGATAATCAAGTCTTATTTTCTCTGGTTGAAATACTTCTATACCATGATCTAAAGCATATTTCTTAACTTCAGAATACTTGATTTCTTTTTTTCTTCCAACTTCTTTATCAGGTTGAGTTACAACCATAACAACATCATAATTATCATCTAATTTCTTTAAAGGATTTACCGCAAATTCAGGCGTACCCATATAAACTATTCTCATAATAACCCCCTAGAATAATTTAATAATGTCTTTAATTGTAATAAATACCATTAATATCATTAATAAAATAAATCCTACACCATTAATAATAGATTCTACTTTTAATGGTACTTTCTTACCTATTATCTTTTCTACTATAAGAAGGAATGCTCTTCCTCCATCAAATGCTGGGAATGGTAGTAAATTCATAAATCCAACATTAATTGATAAATAAGCTGTTAAATACAATAACATAACCATGCTACCTTTAGCCATATCTACAACAGTATAAATACCAACAGGGCCAGATACACTATCTATTCCAAGTTTACCCGAGAATAAACTTATGATTATTATAATTAATTGTTTAAATATAGATACTGTTTTAGTAAATGCATATTTAACTGAAGGTATAAATCCTTTTTTAACTCCTGATTTAACAGAAATACCAAAGTATTTACTACCCTCTACTTCTTTAGAGTTAACTTTATAAGTAACTGTTTTTTTAGTATCTTTCTTCTCTACAGTTATATTTAATGGTTTATCAGTACCATTAATAGCAACCCATAAAATAATATCATCATCAGTTTTAATCTTATGACCATTAATCTTTACAATCTTATCACCATCTCTAGCACCAGCTTCATATAATGGTAAATCTTTTTGTAAATTACTTAGTTTATTATTTGAATAATCACATCCATAAACAAGACCCATTATAAATAATAAAACTAATCCTAAAACAAAGTTATTAAATACTCCTGCTACCATAATTAAAAACTTTTGATAAAATCTTTTGTTATATAATTTTTGGTTTTCAGAAACTATTACTTTTTCTTTTTCTTTTTTCTTTCCTTTTTTACTTTTTTTATCTTCTTCCTCTTCTTCGTCTTCATACTCTTCACCAGCAAGCATTACATAACCGCCTAATGGAAAAAGTTTAATCATATATTCTGTTTCATCATTTTTTCTTTTAAAGGAAAAAAGTTTAGGCCCAAACCCTAAAGAAAATTCATGAACATAAACTCCATTCATTTTAGCTAATATAAAATGACCAAATTCATGTATAAATACAATTAATCCTAATATAAGTAAAAAAATTAAAAGCGTAACTATATGTCCCATACATCCTCCTATAAAATAATTGCTTTAATAATAAAATACATAATAGATACAAATATTAAACTATCAAATCTATCTAATATTCCTCCATGTCCAATAATAATATTACTATAATCTTTAATATCAAATTCTCTTTTAATTGAACTAAATACTAAGTCTCCTACTTGACCTACTATAGATAATGCTAGTGTAACTAATACACATACAACAACATTACAACCAGGATCAATCATAAATAAATAATAAATAACTGGTCCAATAGTTCCTATAACAGATCCTATAATAGAACCTTCTATAGTCTTATTTGGAGACACTCTTTCAATTAATTTATGAGTTCCAAATAAAGAACCTCCAATATATGCAAATGTGTCTGTAAGCACTGTAATAAGTATTATATAAACTAAGTTATGAATACTTTCTAATCTAATATCTTTAATGATATAAAAAGCTACTCCAAGAAATATAATAGATACTAAAACTTGACATGCATTCTTATAATTAAACTCTTTAGTAGTAATCATAGAGGCTACTATAAAAATAACTGCAGTTAATGCAATAGCATAAAGTACATAATCAAAACTAAATACTATCATTAATAAACATAAATAACTAAGTATTTCTAATACTATATGTAACTTCTTTTCTCTTTTATATAGACTATTTAATTCCCATAATCCAAGAACTGCTATAAGTCCAATTAAAGCGCTATAATACCATCCACCAAGTATAGTAAGTGGTACGCATATTGCAATAAGTAATATTGCTCCAAGTATTCTTTTTTTCATATATTATCACCTTTATTAATTATATCATTTTTACTAATTATAAACAATAAAAGTATTAGATATTTCTAATACTTTTACTACTTTATTTCTTCTATTTTCATGTAATTTGTGTAATTAACTGATAATGGAAAACTACCAACAATTACTATCTTACCTTCATCTTTTTTAAGCATAACTCTATATGCTTTTTTAGATAACTCTACAAGTTCATCAGTAGATGTCATCATTTTAGTATAAACAGGTATAATTCCATAGTTTAAACTAAGTCCTCTTGCAACATATTCCGAAGGAGATATTGCAATAACTGGACATCCTGGTCTATAACTACTAATTAATTTAGCAGTTAAGCCTGAAGTTGTAGAACATACTATTGCATCAGCATTTATATTATTCGCAGATGTAGCTGCTGAATAAGATATTGCTTTAGATATAGTATTACTTTTATTAATTACACTCTTTAAATAACTAGAATAGTCTAATTCTTTTTCAGTAGATTCAATAATTTTACTCATAGTTTCAACTGTTTGTACTGGATTTTTTCCAATTGCAGTTTCAGATGAAAGCATTAATGCATCAACTTGTTCTACTACAGAAGAAGCTACATCAGATACTTCTGCTCTAGTTGGTCTAACATTTTCTTTCATAGAAGCTAACATTTCAGTTGCTATAATTATTATTTTCTCTTCTCTTTTAGTTAAATCCACTATTCTTTTTTGAATTGATGGAATTTTTTCAAGTTCTGTATCTAATCCAAGATCTCCTCTTGAAACCATTATTCCATCACTTGCTTTAATAATATTTTCTATATCATCTATTGCATTCTTATTTTCTATCTTAGATATTAATTGAATATTATTATTATTTAATCCAATTAATACATCATTAACATCTAATACATCTGCTGCATCTTTAACATAAGATAAAGCTATATAATCAACTTTATTTTCAGATGCGAATTTAATACATTCTATATCATAATTAGATAAGAATTTTATATCATAATCTAAATTTGGAATATTAACTATTGAATATTGGTTAATAATAGCATCATTTAATATTTTACAAAGTATAATATCAGGTCCTTTTTCTATAACCTCTAATTTTACTTTACCGGAATCAAGATATACATAGCCCCCAATATCTATATGTGAAATAAGTCCTTTAGAACTTAATGATATAAGATCTTTATTACCTACTATTTCACTTTCAGAAAGTCTAATAATTTTATCTTTTTGTAAGAAGACTTTCTTTTCTTCTAAAGCACCTATTCTAATTTCAGGTCCTTTAGTATCTAACATAATACCGGTTAAAATTTTTTCTTCAAAATTAATTTCCCTTACGTAGCCTATTATCTTTTTAGCCTCATCAAGATTAGAATGTGACATATTAATTCTAATAACATCACTTCCACCCTTAATTAATCCCCTAATAATCTCTTTATCTAATGAACTAGGCCCGACTGTAGAAATCATCTTAGTCTTGTTCATAGTATCACCTAGTATAATTATATAATTTTTTATAAAAAAAGAAAAGACTTAAATCATCTTTTCTATGTTATTTGCGATTAACTGATAATCACTATTTCTTCTTTCTACCATAGCAGTAACTTTAATTATATTTCCTTTATCTATGTTAACATTCTTTTCAAATATTTTAGGAAATAATATTACTTCAATAGAACCAAATTCATCTTCAGCATTAACAAATGCCATTTGATCTTTATTTTTAGTTTCTACCTGTTTTTTTCTATTAACAAGTAAATATATTTCTATTTGTTTATTAAAGTTACTTGGTATATCTTTTGTAGAAATATTATTATCTTTATACTTTAATACTGGATGATTAAATAGATAAAGTCCAAATGCATTATATTCTCTATCTAGTAGTTCATCTTTAGTAAATTCATCTACTTCTTTGATTAATGGTTTTTCTATTGAATCATCATCTAGATCATTAGATAGTTTTGCATAATTAATTGCAGAATCAATATTCTCAATTAAAGTATGATGATTATAACCAGTATAATCAAATGCTGATGCATCAATTAAATAAGTAATATCTTTCTTAGTGAATCCTACACTAGTTAAAAGTTTAACATAATCAAAGAAATCCATATTTTCATTTCTTTGTTCTAATATTTTTTTAACTTGCAATTCAGATATATTTCCAGTACCACTAAGAGGATAAATAATATTACTATCTTTAATAATATATTTATCTTCACTAAGTCTAATATCAGGTTTTAATAAATTAATACCATATTTTCTAAGGTCATTAATATATTCTTTAGTCTTAACATCATTCTTAATAACAGAGTTAAGCATTTCAAGCATGAAGTCTTTTCTATAATGAACTTTTAAATAAGCCATCCAGTAAGATATTATTGAGTATGCTACTGAATGTGATTTATTAAATCCATATGAAGAAAATTTATGTATTAAATCAAATACTTTGGATGCTATTTCTTTTGAGTATCCATTTTCTACTGACTTAGTAATAAACTTATCTTTTTCTTCATTCATAGCTTCTTCTTTTTTCTTAGACATTATTCTTCTAAGAAGGTCTGCTTCAGCCATTGAATAATTAGCCATAGTGGATGCTATCATCATTATTTGTTCTTGGTAAATAATAATACCATAAGTTTCTTTTAATATATTTTCTAAAGAAGGATCAATATAATCAATCTTTTCTTTACCTTCTTTTCTTTTAATATATGAATCTATATTATCCATAGGTCCTGGTCTATATAGAGCAATTAATGCAACTATATCATTAAATGAAGTCATATTAAATTTCTTTAATACTTCTTTTATACCAGTACTTTCAAATTGGAATATTCCATCAGTATTAGCAGTATTAAATACTTTAAATGTTTCTTTATCATCAAATGGAATATCTTTTATATTAATACCTAATTTATTAGTTAAATTATCTATGAATGTTAAATTATCAAGAGATAAAAAGTCCATCTTAAGTAGACCTAGACTTTCTAGATAATCCATTTGATAACCTACTAAATCTATATCTTCATTTTTAATAATTGGAACATAACTATCTAAGTCTTTAGACGCTATAACTACACCTGCAGCATGCACTGATGTTTGTCTTTTTAATCCTTCAAGTTTTAATGATACATTAAATATCTTAGATAATAATGGATCAGAATCTATTCTAGATTTTATATTCTTGTTTTCTAAGTTTTCTTTTAGAGTTTTCTTTGAATCAAATAACTTGATAAAATTATCAGTATTAGCATTCTCAAATACTCTAGAAACATCTCTTAAAACCATTTTAGATTTTAAAGTAGAATATGTAACTATTTCTAATGTTCTTTTTGAACCATATTTTTCTTTTACATAATCTATTACTTCATTCTTTCTCTTTGAATCAAAGTCTACGTCTATATCTGGCATAGTTACTCTATCTGGATTTAAGAATCTTTCAAAGTATAAATTATACTTTAACGGATCTATATCAGTTATTCCAAGTGAATAAGAAACAAGTGAACCTGCTGCAGATCCTCTTCCAGGACCTACTAATATACTATTTTTCTTAGCAAATTTAACGTAGTCCCATACAACAAGAAAATAGTCTTCAAATCCCATTTTCTTAATAATATTAAGCTCATAAATAAGTCTATCAGCATATTCTTTAGATACTTTATTATCAAGTCTTTTAGATAGTCCTTTTTCACATAAAGATTTTAAATAATCAAACGAAGTATATTTTCCATCTAAATCATACTTTGGAAGTAAATCTTGTTTCTCTATTTTGAAATCAACTTCATTATAAATTTCATCAAATAGTTTATTATCACTGCGTATTTCAAAGTAACTATCTTCTTTTTCATATTCAGATTCTTTTAGAGTTTTACCTTCTTTAATTAAATATAAATATTCTAAATAATTATTATCTTCTTTATTAAGGCATCTAACTACTTTAAAATCTAAATCACTCGCTTTATACTTTTTAATATTAATTGCATCCATTAAAACTATTGATTCATCTGAAATTACTGCAAATATATCTTTTAATGAATTAATACTTGTTAATGAAATTTCATTATTATAAAGTATGCATAATTCTCTATAACCACTATAGTTTTTAGCATACAAATATAACTTTAAACCATCTATTTCTACTTCTAAACCAGGTATTAATTTAATACCATTTTGTTCACATAATCTTTGGGCTTCCATTACGTAAGATAAATTATTATCTACTATACCTACTGCACTAATATTTTTATCTTTTAAAAACATGATTAAATCAGATAATTTTATTAAACTACCTAGTATTTCATAATCAGTTTTTATCCCTAATGGTATATACATAAAAATAGCCCTTTCTTAATTAAATTATAACAAATAATTGACTAAAATTAAACAATATGTTATAGTTAGTTGTAGACAAATTTTTGAAGGAGGAATAAAACGATGGCAATTAAAATTACTAGTAAACAACCTAACTTTGGTAATAGTAGATCACATGCTAAAAACCAAGGTAATAAAATACAAAAATTAAACTTTCAAACAATAACAGTAAACGGAGTTAAAGTTAAAGTTACTGCTAGAGAAAAAAGAACTTTAGATAAAGGAAACAAATAAAAAATAGGCATTAGCCTATTTTTTTAGTTTATAATAATTTCCATTTTGAAAACCATCTTTAGTTAGTTTTCTTCTAACAAAAGATTCAAGTGTTCTCCAAAACTTAGTAGTCAACGGTTCTTTATTACCTATTCTATCTACTAGTATTACTTTAAAATCATTCTTATGAGCGCCCCATACATCAGTCATAAACTGATCACCTATAAATATAGATTCATTAGTATTATAAATCTTTTTAATCTTTTTATAAGTTCTATTTAATGGTTTCATTGATGAAGTATATCCTGTAATGCCTAGGTCTTCAATTATAGAGTTAATTCTATGACTATTAGAGTTAGATACTATTACAAGATTAAAATCTTTTTTTAATTCATTAAATAGTTTTATATTATCTTCAGTTACTTTATCTTCTGTATATGGAATGATTGTATTATCTACATCAAAGAATATATTCTTGATACCAAGATCTTTTAATTCTTTATAATCAATTTCATAGATGTCTTTATAATATGCGTCTGGTTTCATTTATTTATTTAATCCTTTCAAAATATATTCCCTTTTATTCATTAAAAATCTAAATCTTTTTGGATAAATTCTATTATTAATAAATATCTTATTTAAATCATTTATCTTAACAATATATAATATTCCAATTAAATATATACTTAGTACAAATAATGATATTAATAATAAGTTATACATCATTGTACTTTTAGCATCTGTAATTATTGAGAAGAATAAATTATATGTAGTATGTATTAACATTGGTATTAATAAACCTTTTAAAAGTAATACAAACTTCTTTTCTTTTAATCTAGAAAACTTAGATATTGATACATAATAACCCATTACTATTCCACATGCTATATGAAGAGGAATTGTAGTAAAATTACGAAGTAATGCAAGCGATGACATAGATGTATAACTATCTTCTCTAATAACATATAAGAATGTTTCTATTAATGCAAATGAAAGTGCAATAACAGCAGAATAAACAAATCCATCATATATATCATCATATGCTTTATTATGAGAAATAAACACATATAAAGCTGTTAATTTAGCAAATTCTTCTACTAAAGCAAGAATAGCTATTCTAGTTAAATTAAGTGTTTTATATGTATTAAATAAATCTGAAAAGAAATTAGATCTTAATATATATTTATCTATTAATAATGATATACAAATAGTAAATACTCCAGATAAAACTGCTATTAAAATCATAGGTATTGGTTCTTTTGATTTTCTATCAGAATACATAATTAAAATAAACATTAATATACTTGGTAATATAGTAATAGCTAAAACTGTTATTAACTCTACTATTGTTAATCCTGAAAATGCACCCATTTTTATTCATCTCCTACTATATTAATTATATCATATATATAATAATTATAAGACTAAAAACATATTTGTTTACAAATAAAAAAAGAGTAATTATTTACCCTTCTTTTTATTTTTACCTCTATGTGCTCTTAATGTTAAAGGAACAGCATAACCAAAATATGATGTTGAGCCATCATTAATACTATCCTTTAAGAAAGTTATTTGATGTCTTACAGATGTATCAGTTGGATTAACTCCTTCTACATAATTAAGAAAACCAAGTTTCTTACTATAATCACGAACATCAATCATTCCTTTAGCATATACTTTTCCTTCTGGTAAACGATTATAATTAGCATTACATTCACCATAAACAGAACCAGTATAATCACATGTATCATAGAATTCAACTAAAGCATAATTAGAAAAGCTCTTAGAATAATTATCTCTTATGAATTTAATAAATTCTCTATTTACTTGACTAGATACTTTTGAAGATTCATAAAGTGGAGCATGTTTAATCTTTTCTATACATACTTTTTGAAATTCTAATATTTTTTCAGCAGCTTCTTTTTCAACTAAGAATCCAATCTTACCACACATAAGCATAAAATCAACCTTTATTCCTTTTTGCCCTTGACTAATTAGATATTGAAGCATTGCCTTATTACACTTAAATAAAATACTATCTGTATCATTATGTAATTCATTTTCTAAATAAGTTTTGCCCTTTATACTAAGTTCAGCATAATCAGTACAATAAAGAGCAACATATTCTTTTTTCTTTTCTTGTTGCTTCTCTTCAATCTTTTCCATATATATTTCCCCCTGATGGGTAAATATAATACACTATTATTTAAATATATGCAAATTTTTAAGCATTAGTTACAATATCAATAATTCTATCTTTAAGTCCTGTTCTTCTTTCATAAGAATTATTATTACTTACGGCATAAGTAAATGCACTCTTTTCCCCTACTATAGTAAGTGAATGTTTAGCTCTAGTTATACCTGTATAAATAAGTTTCTTATAAAGCATAATTCTATATGAACTAATTATTGGAATAATAACTAGATTAAACTCACTACCTTGCGATTTATGTATTGATATAGCATAAGCATGCTTAATAGTAGATAAATCTTTATATTTATAGATAACAACAGTCCCATCAAAATTAATATGAACTTCATCGTCTTCAATTTTTGTTATATAACCAATATCACCATTAAATACATTATTATCAGGATCATTTTCTAGTTTTAATACTTTATCATCCACTTTATAGATAGTGTCATAATGTTTAATACTTGGTTTATCATTTGGATTAAAGACTTCTTCAAGCATTACATTTAAATTATCTATACCATTTACTCCTTTATACATTGGAGCAAGCACTTGAATATCTTGTGATGTATAACCCTTTTCTATAGCCTTTAAAACTAGTTTTTTAGTATATTCAAGAAGATTGTCTTTAGTACATTCAATAAAGTTATAATCATCTTTTTTAAGAGTAAAGTCTTCATCTAAATTGTTTTCTCTTATTTCTTTAGCAAGTGTTGCTATATAAGAGTTTTCTTCTTGTCTATATAGTTCATTTAAGAAGGTAACATTAAGCATATCTGAATCTATTAGATCTTTTAATACTTTACCAGGAGCTACTGATTCTAATTGATTATAGTCTCCTATCATAACAATATTTACATTTCTATTTAATCCTAGTAATAAATTATTAAGAAGTAATGTATCAATCATTGATACTTCATCTATAATTAAGAATTCTACATTAGATTTATTTTCTTCATTAACCATAAATGTATCAGTATCTTTATTCCATTTTAAAAACCTATGAATAGTAGATGATTTAAAACCTGAACTTTCACTCATACGTTTAGCTGCTCTTCCTGTTGGAGCTAACAACATTACTTTAGCTAACATATCTAAATGGTTATAATGATTAACTCTTTTATATAGTTCTAGAATGGCTTTAATTATGGTTGTTTTACCTGTTCCGGGTCCACCTGAGATAATATTAAAGTTAGTAGTTACTGACTCTCTAATGGCCTTCTTTTGCATCTCATTATATGTAATACCAAAGTGTAATTCTAGGTTTTCTATTTCTTTATCTAACTTTCTAATATTTGCCCTTTTATTAGATAAATAACAAATAAAATTAGATATATTATCTTCTGCAAAATAATATTCAAATAAATAATACTTATTGTCTTTTAGAATTATTTTATTTAACTCAATAAGTTCATCTAAATATATTTCTAGATCATCTAAAGAAAAATCAAATGATAAATATTTAATAACTTCTTCGTATATATCTTTTGGATAAAAATAAGTATCACCTGTATTAAATAAATAGTTTTTAATTACATATTCAATTAAATATATAATTCTATTTTTATCATCATCTTTTATATTAAGATTCTTTCTTATCTTCTCTATTTTTAAAAAATTGATTTCAGAGATAAAGTCTGTAATTAAATAAACATTTTCATCTATTATATCTTTAGTTTTATCTTTAAACTCATTATATATTTTAAGTGCATCATTAGTATTAAAACCAATATCATTCAAATAAATAATTGTGTTATAACTTTCATTATATTTAATAAGTGTTTCATGAATAGATTTAGCTTTAGATTCTTTTAAACCAGGAACTAACAAAAGATTAGAATAATCTTCTTCGATTAGTTTTAATGTGTCTTCTCCTAGGGTATCTACTATTTGCTTAGCAGTTTTTTCTCCTACACCTTTAAATAAACCACCAGACAAAAATTCAATTAAACCATCTTTACCTGTAGGTATATCTCTATCATAACTAGTTACATTAAATTGTTTCCCATATTTAGGATTCTCTACTATTTCACCATTCATAATATAACTATCATCTATTGATAACTCATGAAAATATCCTGTAATAGTTATAGTTCTATTTATAAATTCATCTAAAGATGAATCTTTTACTCTAAATAATGCAACTACATAACCATTATTAGATTCAAATATAATCTTTTTAAGTATACCTTTTATATAATCCATCTTTAGTCTCCTTTCCTAAAAAATAAGTCTTATTAGACTTATTTTTACCACATATATCTTAAATTACCGTCACCTTTATATTGACCAGACATATCTATAATATGATCATATCTACTATAGAATTTACTTCTTGGATTTGAATAATCATATTCATCCATAATAACACCTGGAAGTAAACTTTCAGTAACATATATCTTAGTATCAGTCATACCACCTATCATAGCTATATGACCATCCCATCCAATTAAATCACCAGGTTTAACTTTACCTGAATGAAGTAATTCATATGAGTTTCTGTTTAGTTCTCCAACTTGAGTATAATTATATCTTGAAGAGAAACCAGCGCCAATATCTCCAATATCTAAACCTGCCTGTTTAAGTATCCATGATATATAACCAGAACAATCAAGTCCATTTGGATATTTAGCATTTGGAATCATATATCCATCATCTTCAAAGTTTGTTAATGGACATCCCCAAGAAGAAGGTCCAACCATTACTTTTTCTATTTGTTTTTGTTTTTCTACTCCTAGATATAAACCTTTTCTATAATATCTTCCTTCACCATCTACTCCGTTAGTAGATATTCTTCCATTTTCATAGAAATATGGAATCTTATATGGGAATTCTAGAGTTAAGAATCTAGATACTTCTACTGCAGCTGCTCTAGTTCCTTCACCTGCTATTTCTACTCTACTAGCTAAGATATCATCTAATTCTGCTATTTGTTCATTTGAATACTTATTACATGGAACTGTCTTTTTCTTATTATTTAAAGTAGCAGGTCTAATTAAATCTGATACTTTAATATCCCATTTTTCAGTAATATTATTAGTAGTAACTGTAATAGTAGATGTACCAACTTGTTTACCAGTTAAATTACCATAGTTATCTACAGAAATAATATCTTCATTAGATGAACTATATTTAACTAGATAGTCCATATATCCTACAGTATCTAAATTAATACCTAAATTAAATGTTTCATTTAATGCCATATATTTCTTTTTATTAACTAATTTAAAACCTAATAAACCATCTATATTAAACTCTTCATCATATGTAATAGTCTTACCATTATTATATTCTAATTCTACTTTATAAGCATCTGTTACTACATTGTATGAGCATTTATTATTTTTTACCTTTATCTTCTTACTAACTTCATCACCATATTTAAACACGCAGTATACAGGTTTAGAATTTCTTTTCTTAATCTTTAATGTTGCTTTTCTAGATCTATCTTCATTATAACTATCTGCATACGTAATACTCTTAATAGTTGGTGGTAAATTATTAAAATAATTATTAACTAATAAACCAATTGTAGTAAGCAATAAAACAATAAGTATAATTGTAATATTTCTATCTTTTCTCATACTCATACATCCCTATATAATAAGTATATCACATAATTATATAAATAAAATAAAATAAGCTTAAAAAGCTTATTTTATTATCTGCATATATTTCTAGTTGTTAGTCTTCTTAGTGATGATCCAAAATATCTACCTAAATCTGTAAAAACATTAACTCCTTTAAAAAGAGCTGCTACTAAAGAAGCACTTATGCCTCCTGCGTACATTTTCTTTTGAGATTTAATATCTATTAACGACATCTAAATATCCTTGTCCAACCATCTAATGCCCCAATAACAAATGAGACACCTGCTCCAATAAGGGCAGCTATACCAAGACTCCATCCTCCACCATACATGCATTTACTTTCACAAATATCTAACTTTTTCACACTTTCCTCCTCTTTTCTTTTAGATCATTTGGAATATAAATAATACTTTTGTTGTATTCAGTTTTTATATTATTTAGTATTATTTTTCTTTCTCTATAATCTATATTATTCAAACAATTATTAAGTATTAATTTATTTGAATTAGATAATAATGATCTAGCAAGAATTATCTTTTCCTTTTTTGAAACATTAGCATCTTCATCTATAAACTTATTATCTTTTATTAAACATACTCTCTTTACTTTATCTAATTCTTCATCTGATATATTTCTTTCAAAAATAATATTATTATCCGTAGTATCATTTAATAGAGGTTCATTATTTAATACTACTATATTATGATTCCCTTCTTCATTAAAATCATAATTATATAGGTCTACTATTCTTTTAAAAGCGTTCTTAGAAGAAAGAAATAATTTATCATAATTTAGGATTTCTTCAATAGAAGAAAAATATATTTGAAATAAGGAACAATTTATATAAAAATCTCCAAGAGATATGATTTTAAGAGAACTGTAATGAAATGAAACAAGAATTAATACAATATTAAACGCAAGAAAAATTATATTTAACACTAAGTTATAATAAAGCATATTATTATTTAACTTTTTTTGAAGAATCAAATAATTAATATAATTATCTGATTCTTTTTTTATAAACTCTTTACTGGCTTTTAATTTATATATTATGGGTATTAAGTTTATTCTTTCAATAAGATTATTATTCATTTGTAAAAAATTATTTCTTTCTTTATCAAATAAATCAAATAATTTATTTCGAACAAGTAAATGAAAAGTAATTAATAATAAAGATAATATAAGTAATATATATGGGTAAAATAAACCATTTAATATGAAGAATATAAAGATTATTATCACATATAATAAATCTATTAGTAGAGTGGGAAAATTAAATATAAATTCACTTATATATGATAGGTCCTCTATTCTACATATTAGATTAAATGCTTTTGCTTCTTTAGATGGGAGATTAAAAATCTTTTGATATATACTATTTCTAATATTACTATTTATTCTTACATATGCATTTAGTGAAAGTTTACCATTAACATAACTAAGAATAGTTTTACTAACTTCAAAAATAGTTATAAAAACAATTAATTTTCTTATATCAAAGGCATCTATTATATATTTAAGAATATAAGTACTAGATAGATTTGATATAGTAAATAATGTGGCTAATAAAAATAGTATGAATAGTATTTTTTTATTATCATTAATTATATTAAATAAGTATTTTATATATGAGTTTTCTTCATTATCTAATGGTTCTATATAGATTATATCTATTATTATAGATTGCCATTCATTTAAGAATTCTTCTTTACTATAAGTGAGGTCTCCTCTTATAGGATCAAATATAAATACTTTATTATTTTTTATTCTTTTAACTATAATATAGTGATAATAATTATTAATCTTTAAGTATGCAATTACTGGATGATTAAGATTAATTAAATTTTCATAGTCACATCTATATGCATCACTTTCAAGTTTATAATATCTTAGAGTTTTAACTACATTATATATAGACGATCCTTTCTTCGTTATATGAAGTCTTTTAGTAATATTATTATAATTAATATTACCTTTATAAAACCTAATAATATTATATATACAGGATGATGCACAATCTTTTATATTAGATTGTTTTACATATCTAACAGTTTTCACCTCCCATATATTTTATTAACCACAAATAAAAAAACTCCCCTAAGGAGTTTAATTATTTTGAATTATTTTTGCAGAATTAATAATTTCATCTAACTCTGGAGATAATTTTTCATAATCATCTTTTAAAGTTACGATTACAGTATATATCATATAGTTAGGATTTGAATTAAACTGAATTACAGTAATTCTATAAATACATGTTGATGCTTTATCTGTTTTTCCTTCATATACAATTGAATATACTTTTTTATCTTCATATTCTTTTAATTCTTTTTCTTTATATACTTTAGCATTCTTTTTAGTAGCTTCTATATCAGAAACACCTTTTAATAAATAATCTTCTAAAGTCTTTTGTTCATATAAATTAGTATCATACGTAAATTCAGTAAATACTACATTCTTTTCTTTATTTTTTACATATAAATCATATTCACCAGTATTTGACTTTTCATAACCTAATTTAAATTCAAAAGCAAATAGATTATTATTTTCATTTATAGTTATTCTTTTCTTTTCTTGCTTTGCTTCGTATTTTTCTTTTTCTATTCTAACTTTATTACAAGTTCTATATCCATAAGTAAATACAAATGCCAAGAATACCATACTAATTAAATATAGTAATAAAATAACTGCTTTAATATCTTTTTTAAGTATTAGTTTATTATAAAAATAAGGCATAACTAATACATTAAAGAATACTAGTAAAATAGTTGTAATTACACATCTTCCAGTAGATATTTCAGGATCATGAAATATATCTCTAATTAATATAATACACAAAGCAGTATTAATAACTAAACATAAGAATAATACTATAGTAATTATTAATTCTATAGAAATAAATAATAATGAATTATGTTTAGTTACAATATCTATCATTAGTATTAATGGAATTAATGCTATTAATGTCATTTGAAGTGCTGGAAACAACGTGTAATAAATCTTTTTTGTGTTTATCATTTTATTCCTCACTATCTGTTAAATTATTACCATCAAATGTGAAATTAAGAAATTTTCTAGATGCTAAGTAATCACATAAATGAATAAACTTTTGATATTTTGTTTCAGGTTTTGGAAGAATAACTTTACTATAATTATTCGTATTCCACTCACCCATATGTGAACTAATTACATCTTTCATAAACTTGATTTCTTCATCTGAAAGTGTTAATTTATCTTTTAATTCTAGAATATAATCACCCATTAAAATAGGATGATCAAATCTAACATATCTTTCTTCAGTTTTACCATGTTTTAAACCATCATGAACAAGTATTGACATAAGTAATAAATCTTTTTCATTATCAGTAAAATCATTACCAAATGTTTCAGTATTTAGAATCTCAAAAGCTATTCTAAAAGCAACTTTACTATGTCTAACAAGTCCACCTTCACCTAAACTAAATAAAGGATGATACTTACCTGTTGATGAAGCAGGAACAATAAAGAAATAATCCGGAAGATTATCTATTATAATCTCAAGATT
This sequence comes from Bacilli bacterium, assembly GCA_017542065.1. GTDB lineage: Bacteria > Bacillota_I > Bacilli_A > RF39 > UBA660 > RUG13038. The sequence continues at coordinate 129,937 of JAFXXX010000019.1, forward strand.
ATTTCTTAATCTATCATCTTTAATTAAATCTATTTCAGGTTTAAATATTTCTTTTTTATTCATATTTACCTCCCTACTTCATATATTTGTTGTATCTTGGTAAAATTCCCTCTGGTTTATCCATATAACTTGGTTTAATTTGAAATACTCCTGGGAATTCATTACCTTCAACTAAGCATACTCCTTTTTCAGTAATAGCTACATCCCAACCAATATATCTTATTTCAGGTATTAATAAAGAAGCTTCTTTAACTAATTTAACTGCTTTATCATAATTAGGAACCTTAAAACCTACTATTTGTTCTTCAGTTTCTGGATGGATAGAATATCTCTTATCCTTTTTATCAATTGCAGGGCAAATAACTTCTCCATTATCATCTAAGAAAGTATACATACCACCAGATGCAAAATTATCAACAAATCCTTTATTACCTATCTTAAATATAGAGTTAAGAACTTGTACTTCTCCATTATCATCTAAGAATGTAAATAATCTAAGTGTATTAACACTATCAGGATATAACTTAGACACTTTAGAATTTTGAACAATTACTTCTTCTACTAAGTATTGTTTATTCTTTTTAAGTTTTTCATATAGTCTATTTGTATCTTGAATAAACTCCTTAGATACACCTACACCACCACAATTATCTACTTCTTTAGCAATAACATATTTCTTACCTTTACAGAACTGTCTAAACTCTTTTTTAGTACATTTAGAGACATCTATAAAATCTCTATGTAAATAATCCTTAAACATATTATTAAACTCTATTTTATTGTTTAAAATATGGTTATATTCTTTATTATTATACTTTCTAACAATCTCATTATTCTTAGCTCTAGTTAAAAATGTTTTTCTTTGTTCTCCATTTAATAAATAAAATTCGAACTCCATATAATCCATATAACCAGCGCCATATCTAAGACCGCACCATATAATATCAAAGAATGTAATTAATGTTAATCTATTATTTTCTCTAGATATTTTACGAGCCACATTAAACATTTCTTTATAATCCATTTTTAATATAGCCTTAATTAAAAATTTTATCTTATTCATACTAACACCTACATATATATTTTATCATATTTTTAAGAAAAAAGGTTGAAAAACCTTTCTATTTGTGTTAATATTCTTTTGTGGACCCTTAGCTCAGTTGGTTAGAGCACTCGGCTCATAACCGAATGGTCGTAGGTTCGAGTCCTACAGGGTCCACCACTTAATTTGCAGGTGTGGCGAAATTGGCAGACGCGCTAGACTTAGGATCTAGTTCCTACGGAGTGGGGGTTCAAGTCCCTTCACCTGCACCACTAAAAAAATAAAAGAACCATTAAGGTTCTTTTTTTATATTAATTTGATGACATCTCTTTTAATCTTCTTTGTTTTTTGCCATGTGATAGTATTAATGATCCCTTACCATAAAACTTTTTCCAGCATTCACTAGAATCATTAAATTTAGGACATTTTTTATAATCACCCAAATCACATTTGTTATCAAATTCTTTTTTTCCATATCTTTCCTCTAACATAGCAGGACAAATTTGATCATCTAATGGAAGTGGTAAAGCGTTTTCTCTAAAGAAAATTCCATATGGTAATACATATCTAGGATCATATCCTTGTCTTTTTAAAGATTCTGGATTTTCCACTAAAAAATTACCAGGATATACAACATGTGTAACACCTGATGCTTCCTTTCTTCCAGTAAAACTAATTGGCTCACGTACAAAATCATCAACTTCTTCAATAATTGTTCCAACTCCGGATTCTACAAAAATGGAATCTTCTTCTTTAACTATTCTTTCTTTATATCCTCTACCATTACATGAAAAACATACGTAAGCTAATCCATCTTTAGTTTCAGGAGTAACGATTACTCCAGTAGCTTTACATAAATTACAATTTGCTTTAAATTTTGTACCAGGATTTAATCTAACTAATTTCATAATAACCTCACTTTGTTTTACTATTATATAAAAAAATAAAGTGAATGTAAACTATATATTGACTATATATATAGAACTGCTATAATATTAGTGCTTTAAGGAGAGAAACATGAAGATTTTTACAGAAAAAAGTGTATATGTACAAATGAGTGATATCAATTATATATCTAATGACAGGTCAATTATTCTTCCAGAATTTGTAGTTCAAGAGATATACGGGAAATCTTATGGACTAAAATTAATAGATCGTGTTAAAGAAGATAGATTCATTAGATTTACAGATCCTAGATCAATACAATGGTTTTTAGATGATGATATGATTCTAGATTATAATGAAGTAAGAGGGTTAAGTAAATCTGGAGTTCTAGGGCTTATAGATGATTTAGATTCAGATCTTGAGGATATTGGTGCTAGAGCAATAGAATTATTATTAAATTTTGAAAATATAGATTTTGAAGAAAAAACAAAAAGAACAGATGGGATAGACCTTTCACTAGATGATAAAGAACTTAGAAAAAAATCACTATATGCATATTATAATCATTTAACATGGAGAAAAAGAATTAGATTTCCAAAAGAAGTAAAAGAAAAAAGATTAAGAATGCCAAGATTAAGACTTACATTTGGAAAGAAAAAGAAAAACTATAATATTACTAAATAAAAAAAGTATAGCAATTGCTATACTCTTTTTTTATTCATAATCGTAGCTCCATGAAATCTTATAAACAATACCATTCTTGTATTCATATTCGATTTTTTGAATAGCATCTACTGGGAATGTATCTCCCTCTACTCTAGCATCCTTATTATAATAAGATACTTTAAGTTTAGTTCTTATTCCCATATAAACATTATCTGTTTTTTCAGACATTTCTTCATAACTATAGTTACCATATAAATAACTACCAGATTTATTATCTACTTTGTATTTATTCATAACTCTAGAAATGTTTGAACCTACTCTAAGACCTCTTGAAATCTTATATTTAGAAGAAGTAGTTTCTACTCCTACTAAAATATAATCATCATAGTATTCTCTTAAAGTTAAACTTAAATTTTCATATTCAAATTTCTTATAATTAAATCCATTTTCACTATAGTTAACTATTTTCTTTGGTTTACCAAAGTTTTCTATAACTTTATCTTCAGAACTTGAATATTTTAAATCATTAATCTTTAAATCAGATATAGTAAATATATCTTTTTTATTAGTATTAAGTTTAACTTCTGCAAAGTTCCTATAGTTTCTAACATAAACTATTAAGAATATAAGAAATAATAATACTATAATGGATAATACTACCTTTATCTCTTTTTTAGATATTGAATTTTTACTTTTTTTATTCTTTTTCATATTTCCTCCTTATTTACTAATCCTTTTTCTAATAAATATTAGTAAACCTATTATTCCAAGTATTCCAGTAATTATTAAACCATATTTAATTACTTTTTTACATGTTTGAATATTAATAACTAACTCTGCACTAGCAGTTGGTAATTTCATAGTTCTTGTAGTATTCTTCTTATTTGCTATTATATTAGATCCATAAGTATGACCTTTAGCATCTACTAAGAATGTAACTACATTATATGTTTTCTTTGGAAGTTCATAACCTTCAGGTGCTTTTGTTTCAACTATTCTATATTGTCCTTCAGTTAATCTATAAATAGTAGCTTGTCCATTTAATGTAGTTATATCATAGTTAACACCTTCACTAGATACTTTATACATTTTTGTAGACTCTGTAGAAACATCTTCTACAGCTACATCTTCATAAATCTTTTCATTATTAAGTTTTTGAAGTTTAAATACTGCTCCATCTTTAACATTATTATATTCATCATATTTAAAGAATGTAAAATATGTTTCAGTATTATATATCTTAGTTTCAACAGATACATCATCTACTTCAGGTATATAGAATAATGTATATCTATCACTTTCTCTCTTTGGAAGAGCAAATCCTTTAGGAGCCTCTACTTCCTCTATTACATAATATGTATTAGTGTCTAAGTATTGAATTAACGCTTGTCCTTCTTTAATAGTAGTTATATTTTCAGAAGTACCAAGACTAGTATTTTGATATTCATCATTTACTAGAGTTCCACCAATACTTGAACATGGACTACCAAATATATCAGTACATGTTGTTACTAAATCAGTATCATATACTTCTCTATATTCATAAGAACCATCTCTAATAGTTTTAAATTCTAATAGAGTTTTTGATTGCATCATTGGTGTTACATTTTCATCATAATTATTAACTTTATATACTTTAAATTTAAATCCAGGTATTAACATACCAGTATTAGTATCATATTTACCAATAATAGCTTTACTAGGTTTATTTGGTACATTAGATATTTCAACATTTACTGTATCATTTAATACTCTAAATCTAGTAACAGATTTTTCTCCTTTTGGTAAATCATATCCCTTAGGAGCTTTAGTTTCCATTAATACGTATTCTCTATCAATGTAACTTGGTAAATATCTAAATATTAATTTACCTGTATTAGGATCTACATGTAAGTCTTTAATCTTATTACTTGCACTTTGATCTGGATTCATTCTATATGAATAACTTCCATCTTCTTCATCATTTAGAACTACTCTATCACTAAAGTAGATTTGAATACAATCATTAGTTTTTGAAGTATCATCATATGGATTACATGTCTTACCTTCTTTAGATAAGAATAATTCAAATGTAGTTCTTTGATCAGTAATAATTGTATTATATTTTAAATCTTTCTTAATGAATGCTTGTTTAGTTGGATAGTCTTCAATTTTTACTGGAGGACTAGACTCAGGTTCATCATCATCACAGTCACATACTTTAATAGTTTTAACCGGATGACATTCAAGTTTACCATTCTTGTCTACTTTCATGTATCCTTCAGCACATGAATCACCTTCAAGTTTTGGAAGAATAAATACTGTTCCATTTGGAACTTCATATTCTTCTATATCATATGTTTCACACTTACATAAATGAGATATATTCATATCACCATTTTTAGTATATAAGTTTTGAGTACATGTATAACTACCTACTCTTTGTCCTTCTATAGAACATTTATGTAATGTATCATATCTATACTCACCATCATATGTTTTATAGAACCATTCATAATTATTTGAACTAGTTGAATTAGTTCCAGAAGTAATAGTAGAATGTTTTCTTATTCTAAATATTATGTTATCAAATGCTTTTATTTCTTCATCATTTTCAAATTTAACTATATCAGCATCATTATAATAACCATAGAAGTCTTCTTTAGTAAATTTAACTTTAGTTGGTTTATTAGTTAATGATACTTTAACTGAGTTATCAGTTTTATCACATGTTAATGATGAACCATTATTATTATCTGTAACAGTAAATCTAATGTCTGCTACATGTGCATAACCCATACTTGAGCATTCAGTTTCTTCTAAAGTAGATTGAGATGCATTTGGAGTATTATTCTCACATGTACAATTACTTCCATTAGATGGACTAGAACCAGTAGTTCCACAATTAATTGAACTAACTTCTCTTAATACATAATTACCTTCAGGTAAGTAATTAATAAAGATATTTAAGTCCATATCACTAAGTAATGTATTTTGAACATCAATACCATTTAATAATCTAACTATAGTAGATCCTACATCTGTAGTTCCTGTTAAATCATTAACAGCTTTTTGATATTCATAATGCTTAGTTAAATTATTCCATTTAAATGTTAATACATTTCCATCATTATCTAAAATATTAAATGTTAATTTTTGAAGTTCTTCATAAACTAACTTTTTATATTCATCATTTGCATTAGTAAGTTCAGTAGTTGTCTTAGTTATTTTAACCTCAGTTGGACATTGATAAATTGTTTTTGGATTAACAAGTGATGTATTAAATACTAATTTAGATTCTTCAGTTATTCTATCTACATTTGCATATGCATAATACTCTGAAGGATCTTTTTCTATAATATTATAGTTTTCATTACTCTTTAATCCAACAATACATGTATAACCATCAGCATCAGAATAAAAATCTGCATTAGTATTATTAGATGTATTTACTAAATCAACTACATAGCAAGATTTAGTTACACCATTTTTATCATATACTGTTTCTTTATTTGGTTTAGTTTTAATTAAAACATTAGTAGAATCAGTAACATTAAACTTAGTATTAATAAGATTTTCATCACTATTAGATGTCTTATCACTCTTAAGTTCTTTTTTATTCCAATCTATTAAATACTCATAGTTTATATATTTAGTATTATCATAACTTGAGAATTCTTCAGATGAAGTTGCTGTTATAACCTGATTCTCATATACATTTGTAGCAAGTTCTGTAATTGTATATGTAGATGGTTCAGTGTCTGGTAAATTATATACACATACTCTACCATCTGAATCAGATTCTAATTCTGTAGTTGTTGTATTATCTGTTAAATCTGTATATTCATAACAGTTATGAGATATTCCATCAACATCAGTATATGGAAGTTTATTTTTTAATACTCTTATAACAGTAGAACCCTTAGTTAAATTAAACTTAATTCCTTCCATAGGACTTGGTTCACCATTAGTTCTAAGAGTTTGATTAGTTTTAATCCAAGATACTATATAACCTTTATCTTCAAATTCTCCAGGAGCTGTCTTAGGACAAATTTCAACAACTAATCCACCATCTATAGCTTCAGCTAAATCAGAGTCTTTCATTACGACTTCTTCTCCTTTATCATAATGTTTTCCTCTATAATTAATACCACGATCAGCTATTACTTTAATTTGAGTTCTAACTAAACTAACTTGTTGATGATCAGAACCAATAACAGTTCTTTTATGTTCATCATCCATAATAGTAACAGTTGCTTTAGCATTAGGATTACAGTATCCTAAACCATTAACAATTATAAATCCAAGATCACCATTAGTACCATTACCAGTTACAAATGTTTCTTCAAATCCATTAGGATAATTTCTACAAACACCTGCACCAATAAATACTTTCATTGTTGCATTCTTTTCTAATCTCTTAGAAGTTCCTTTAGTCTTACTAGCAGTTAAACATTTTCTATATTTAACATTGTCCATTGGATATGGATCTCCAGTTCCAACAGTTACTTCTGTGTAAGGAATAACACCATCTATATTAGATAGGAATAATTCTTTACCTGCTTCATTTAATGTATAACCGTCTGAATTATAATATTTTGAAAAATCTTCAATATATTCTGCGTTAGGGTCATCATGTTCTTCTACTGGATTATCATCATCAGGCATATTTTCACCATCATCTTCATCAGTAGTTTGTTCTATAACTTCAGGTTCATCATCACCTTCAGTTTCTTCTTCACTATAACCAGGTTCTGTATCATATCCAAGGAATCCACCATCTAAATCAGTAGAAACATCAGAATATACACACCAAGATTTATTTTCATCAAGATTACAATAATCAGACATAGTTGAATTAAAACTTGCTATATCTTGATTAGTAATATTAGTATATACACTATTATTAACTTTTAATACACTATTTACTGCAATATTAACAGTAGGATATCTATCATGCAAGTTTTCTAAGAATATCTTATAATCTTCTGTTTCAGTTATTCCATTAAATCCAAGTAAAACAGATACATTAGAAACATCACTTGCTTGTGGCAAGATGACTGATTCACTATTAACCGTTCCTGTTCCAATTGCTGGAATATCTTTCCAATCACTAGGAGATGATCCATTAACTGCAACAACAGTTATATTATCACCCAATGTAGTTAATTCATTCATTCCATTATTTTCTAGTGATTTATAATAATCATCACCAATAAATAAATATTTACTTTTTGATTCTAAAGCAGAAGCTTCAGAAGGATTATATCCTCTACCACCATTATTTAATGGATTTGATTCTGGCCAAGAACAATATATATCTTGAGCTTCTAATGTAGTATTGGATACACCATTATATTTAATAACTGAATTACAATTTTCAAAGAATTGATATGAATGAGTTTTATTTAAATCAGTAAAACTTGCTATACCATTAGCATCTGTAGTAGCAGTAAATGTCTTAGTTGGATCACTCATATCTTGAGCAGTTATTTGTAATCCTTGAATATATTTACCATCATCTGTAGTTTTTCTAACTTTAATACCAACATCTGACCACTTTAATCTTAAATAACCAGCAGCATGTTGTCCACCTCTAGCTTCAGTAGATTTAAGTCCGATAACAACTGCATTCTTTTGTCTAGTAACACTTGTTATTTTTATTTTAAAGTCACCTGAACCGTTTTTAGTAGTATGGTCAACACAATATAATGCAAGCCAATCTTGATTTGTTCCACTTAATTTACCTACTTTTGTAACAGTTCCACCAGAAAGTAAACTTAATAATTCTGAAAGTCTAATTCTATAAGTATATGGTCTAGTAAAACTTGTAGCAGTAGATACTGCCCATGATCCATTAAATGGAGCATATGTATAATAGTAGTTTGCATTCTCTGGTTTAAATGCCCAGTAATCCATTCCTTTTGGTTTAAAACATCCAGAAGTACAATATTGGTAAGTTTTACGACTAGAAGTATTTTTAAAACTTAATACTTGACCTTTTTTAACACTTATAGGACCAGAAACTGTAATTGCTCTAAAGTCACTCTTATTTTTTACAACTTTATATGCAGCAACATTTTGAATTGAATAATCAACTTTAACATCTAAGTGTCTTATTTGAAGTGCAGGTACATATATTTCTAATTCATTATCTACTACATCAATTAATCTATTATCTAATTCTTCTTTAGAATGATTTATATAAACATGTACATCTTTATTTTGAATCTTTCCAAGACCAATAGCTTTTAAATTAACAAATGTTGAAACATCATATCCATCATTAGATACAGTTTTATTTCTAGTAACTAATTTTTTAACATTAACATTAGTTTTTAAGTTTCTAAATGTTCCTAGTTTCATTAATGTTTCAATTTCTAACTGAATTGGAACATCATTTTCATTAGTTTCATCTTCAAAATAAGAAACTGGTACTTTAATTAGATTTTTCTTTTTATCATAGAAACATCCATCAATAACTTCACCATTAACATTTGTCTTAGTAAATGCATAATCTGTTTCATATTTTAATAATTCTGGATGAGTAAATTTATCTAGATCTGCATATAAATAATCTCCTACTCTAGTTAAAGGAATAGCAGATGAAGATGTAGTTAAAATATGATCATCATAATCTACATCACCATGAAAAGTTTGATTTAATGTAATATCATTTGGAACATTATCTTTGTCCATTACAAGATATAAAACGTGAATAATATAGGTTTCATCATAAGTTTTTGTATGAAGCTTTTTAAACTTATTTAAATCAATTGTATATATGAAAATTAGGATAGCTGTAACAACCATTAAAATAGATAAAACAGGTATAATTGTTTTCTTAAATGGTACGTATCTATTTTTCTTTGTTTCTTTTACTTTTTTGTCTTTTTTTCTAAATAAATTCATAACAAATAGCCTTCTTCCCTATATTATTACACTATAATAAGATTATATCATAAAATCATATATTTTTATACAAAAAAAGTATAGTTTTTCACTATACTTTTTTATTATTTACTAATCTTTTTTCTAACAAATATCATAAGTCCTATTAGACCTAAAATACCAGTAATTATTAGACCATATTTAATGACTTTTTTACCAGTTTGAATATTAATTACTAACTCTGCAGAAGCTGTTGGTAAAAGCATTGTTTTTGTAGTTGTTTTCTTGTTAGCAATAACATTAGATCCAAATGTATGACCTTTAGCATCTACTAAGAATGTTACTACGTTATATGTCTTCTTAGGAAGTTCATAGCCTTCAGGAGCACTAGTTTCTATAATTCTATATTGTCCTTCAGTTAATCTATAAATAGTTGCTTGACCATTTATTGTAGTAATTTCATAGTTTTCTGATGTACTAAGTATTTTATACATCTTAGTAGTTTCAGTAGAAACATCTTCTAAAGCTACATCTTCATAAATCTTTTCATTATTAAGTTTTTGTAACTTAAACTTAGCACCATCAATAGTATTATTATATTCATCATATTTAAAGAATGTAAAATAGCTTTCAGTATTATATACTTTAGTTTCTACAGATACTTCTTCAGAAGCAGGTACATAGAATAATGTATATCTATCACTTTCTCTTTCAGGTAATTTATATCCTTTAGGAGCTTCTACTTCTTCAATTATATAATATGTATCTGTATCTAGATATTGAATTAATGCTTGACCTTCTTTAATAGTTATAAGTCCTTCTGATGAAGCAATAGATGAATCTTCATAAGTATCATCTACTAGTGTTCCACCAATAGAAGAACATGGCATACCTTCTCTATCTACACATGTAGTAACTAAATCAGTATCAAATACTTCTCTATATTCATAAGAGCCATCTCTAATAGTTTTAAACTCTAATGCATTTGATTTTGATTGCATCATAGGAGTTAAGTTTTCATCATAATTATTAACTTTATAAACTTTAAACTTAAATCCTGGAATTAATTCACCTGTTGCAGAATCATATTTACCAATAATAGCTTTACTAGGCTTATTTGGTACATTAGATACTTCAACATTAACTGTATCATTAACTACTTTAAATCTAGTTACTGATTTTTCTCCGGTTGGTAAATCATATCCTTTTGGAGCTTTAGTTTCCATTAAAACGTATTCTCTATCAATATAACTTGGTAAATATCTAAGAATTAATTTACCAGTATTAGGATCTACATGTAATTCTTTAATCTTATTATTAGATGATGTTTCAGGTATAAGTCTATAAGATAAACTTCCATCTGCTTCATCATTTAAGACTAATCTATCTTTAAAGTATACTTGAATACAATCATTAGCTTTTGAAGTAGCATCATATGGATTACATATTTTACCTTCTTTAGCTAAGAATAATTCAAATGTAGTATTTTGATCAGTAATAATAGTATTATATTTTAAATCTTTCTTAACAAATACTTGCTTTGTTGGTAAGTCTTCTATTATTACTGGTGGTGAAGATTCAGGATTTGAATCATCACAATCACATACTTTAATAGCTTTTACTGGATGACATTCAAGTTTACCATTCTTATCTACTTTCATGTATCCATCAGCACATGTATTACCTTCTAATTTTGGAAGAACAAATACTGTTCCATTTGGAACTTCATATTCTTCGATATAATATGATTCACACTTACATAAATGAGTAAGTTTTAAATTACCATTATTAGTATGAAGATTTTGAGTACATGTATAACCACCTACTGTTTGCCCTTCAGAAGAACATTTATGAAGAACATCTAATCTATATTCTCCAGTTCTTGTTATATAGAACCATTCATAGTTATTAGCAGCTACAGATGTAGTTCCAGATAGATTAGTAGTACTTTGTTTTCTAACTTTAAATGTTATATTATCAAAGGCTTCTACTTCTTCATTATTCTCAAATTTAACTTTATCTTCATCATTTAAATAACCATACATATCTTTCTTAGTGAATTTAACTTCTGTAGGTTTATTTGTTAATGATACTTTAACTGAATCATCAGTAGATTTATTACATGTTACAGAAGCACCAGTATTAGTATCTCTAACAGTAAATGTAATATCAGGAACATGTGCATATCCCATGTTAGAACATGCTGTTTCTTCAGTAGTAGAACCACTATTATTTGGAGTATTATTGTCACAAGTACAATTACTTCCATTAGCAGGACTACTAGATGTAGCACCACAATTAATTGAACTAACTTCTCTTAATGTATAAGTTCCTTCAGGTAAATAATTAACTAGAATATCTAAGTTCATATTTACTAATGAAGTATTATTAACATCTACTCCATTTAAAAGTCTAATAGCAGCATCTCCTGCATCATTAGTTCCTTTTAAATCATTAATAGCTTTTTGATATTCATAATGTTTAGTTGTACTATTCCATTTGAATGTTAATACATTTCCATTACTATCTAAAATATTAAATGTTAACTTTTGAAGTTCAGCATAAATAATCTTTTTATAGTCATTTGATGCATTACTTAATTCTGTAGTTGTTTTAGTTATCTTAACTTCAGTTGGACATTGATAAATCATTTTAGGATTTAGATTAGTTGTATTAAATGTTAATTTAGATTCTTCGGTAATTGATCTACTATTAGCATATCCATAATATGTAGCAGGATCTATTTCTGTAATAGTATAATTTTCAGATTTATTAACACCTACAATACATACATATCCATCACTATCAGATATAAATTCTGAATTAGTATTATTAGATGTATTAACTAAATCTACTACATAACATGATCTAGAAATCTGAGGATTTCTATTATCATATCTAGTTTCCTTAGCAACCTTAGTTCTAACTGTATTTCCTCTTGAATCTTTAACAGTAAATTTAGCTCCTGCTAAGTTACCGTTAGAATTAGATGTATTTGTTCCATTTAATTCTTTCTTGTTAAAGTCAATTATATATTCATAGTTATTATAGTTCTTATTTGTATAGTTTTCAGATGATGTTACTGTAATTGGACTATGTGAATAAACATTAGTTGTTTTTTCAGTAACTGTATAATTATCACCTGCTTTTGGTAAATTGAATACACATACTTCACCATTACCATCAGATTTTAAATCAGTTGTAGTATTACTTCCTGTACTAGTTGTATATTTATAACATAATCTAGTTACGTTATTAGTATCAGTATAATTTTCTTTAGTAGTTAATACTCTAACTGGTGTAGAACCAAGAGTTACATTAAATGTTATATTACTTAATGCTTGTCCACCATTAATAGACATATCTTTCTTAGTCCACATAATAGTATAATCTTTATCTCTTACTTCTACTTGATTAGTAGTAGGACATACTTCCTCTACTCTTCCAGCAGCTTCATTTGAAACAAAATCACTATTTGTCATAGCAGGTATTTCACTACCAGCATTATAAGTAACACCTCTATAAGTAAATCCATTTACTTTAGATTTTATTTGTGATCTAACAAAACTAACTGTTCTTGGATTATCACCTATAACAGATGCAGCATGTGTAGCATCAGCTACTCTAATTGTTGCATTACCATTACAATATCCTAAATGAGTAAATGTAACAATACCATTTGAATTAGTAGTTACTGGTGATGATGTATAAGTTGAATTATATAAACTACATACACCTGCAGGAACTGTTAATTGGAATTGAACACCAGATTCATTTCTATTATTTGTTCCTTTTGTTTTATGAACAGTTACACAGTGTCTAACTTTAATATTTTCCATTGTTACTGGAGTAGCTGTAGCATAGTCTTCTGTTGGAGTATAACCAGAACCACCATTATTTAATGGATTAGATGAAGGATATACACAAGATATACCTTGAGCTGCTAAAGTAGTATTAGCATGTCCATTAACTGTGATAGTTGAATTACAATCTTCATAGAATTTATATTTAGCACCATCTGTTAAATTAGCAAATGTTGCAATACCATTAGCATCAGTAGTAGCAGTTTTAGTATCAGATGCATTAGACATATTAACGGCAGTTATACTAAGTCCTTGAATTGTATTTCCTGAGTCATCAACTTTCTTTGCTCTTAAACCAACTTCTACATTATCCCATTCAAATCTTAAATATGCATTAGCATCTTGAGATCTATAGTAGTTTGTAGATTCAAAACGTATAGTAACTGAATGACTAGTTTCACTTATTACTGTATATCTAAATCTCATTGAAGATGCATCAGCTGCATTATAGTTATGATCATAACAGTAAAATACGACTCTATATGATGAACCATTTTCTAGTGGTTCATATGTTATTCCACTTTGTAGTTCTGGAACTAATGATCCTAATGAAACTGAGAAGTTCATTAGTACATTATAATTACCATTTGGATTATAAGAACTATAAGATCCACCACCAGTATGTACATAAGTATATGACCAGTTAGCTTCATCTGGATCCCATAATAATTCACCATTTCTTCTTATACATACATCGTTTGCCCAAACACCACAATATTTAATTTCAAATCCAGGATATGGACCACTTAATGAGAATGTTCCTGTGTCTCCTACATGTTTATTAATAGGTCCTGTTACTTTAATTGCATTAAAGCTATTAGGATCTGATGTTGTATGCGCTTTAGCAGACATAATAGAAAAATCTACTTTAATATCTAATTTACTAATTAAAATTGATGGATAGCTAATTCTAACTTTTTTACCATAGATTTCATACATACTTTCAGGTATTTCTTCATCAGCATTATTAATATAAATATGTAAATTTTTCTTAGATAATCTACCAATACCAAATGCTCCAACATTAACTTCAGTTTCATTATTTATAGCATTATTAGTAGATTTAACTTTTTTAGTTACAAGTTTTTTAACATTTGAAGTTAATTCTAGATTTTCAAACTCATCTTTAGACATAATAGTTTGAATTTCAGCTTGTATAGGAATTATTTTATTTTCTTCAAAATATGATACTGGAACTTTTATTACATTAGTTTTAAAATCATATTCACAACCATCAATAACTTCACCATTTAAATTATATTTTGTAAATACATAGTCTGTATCATTCTTTAAAAGTGATGGATGTGTATAAGTATCTAGATCTACATATAAGAAATCACCTTTTTTATCTAATGAAATGATTGAATCCATAGTACCTAAGATACCTTCTGGAAACTCACCTGCTTCATGATTAAATGTTTGTTCCATTGTAATATTTTCTGGTACTTCATCTTTATCCATTATTAAGTAAGTTATATGCATAACATACTCTTTATCGTAGTTTTTATGACCTTTATTAAACTTCTTATTATCTATTGTATAAATGAATAATAGTATAGCTACTATAATCATTAAAATTGATAATACTGGTATAATAGTTTTCTTAAATGGTATATACTTATTTTTCTTTATATTCTTCATAAAATACCCTACCTTCCTATACTATTAGACTATAATAAAATTATAGCATAAAAAAAAAGTATTTTAAATACTTTTTTTGTTTTTAATTTCATTTAAAACTAGTGTAATAAAGTCATCTTTAGAAACTGTAATTGTTTCTTCTGAACCATATCTTCTATAAGAGATATTTTCATTATCTTTTTCTTTATCTCCTAGTATTAAAGTTATTGGATATTTATGAATAATTGACTCTCTAAGTTTATAATTCATCTTTTCATCTCTTAGGTCAAGTTCACATCTAATATCATTTGCTTTTAATTCTTCATAAACTTGTTTAGCATAGTTAGTATGATATTCCATATTAACAGGAACAATGTTTATTTGAACTGGAGAAAGCCATAAAGGAAGTATTCCTTTAGTTTCTTCTAAGTAATAAGCAATAAATCTATCAATCGATCCAAATACTGCTCTATGTAAAACTACTGGAGTTTTCTTAGAACCATCTGAATCTATATAAGATAAATCAAATTTAGCTGGTAAACAGAAGTCTAATTGGCAAGTTGATAATGTAATTTCATTACCTACAGCAGGTTTAACTTGAACATCTAATTTTGGTCCATAGAAAGCTGCTTCACCAATCTTTTCAACATAATCTATGCCTAAATCATTTAAAACTGTTCTAAGCATATCTTCTGCTTTGTTCCACATTTCATCATCAGGATGATATTTTACTTTATCTTCAGGATCTCTTAAAGATAATTCAAATCTATAGTTTTCAATACCTAATTCTTTATAGCATTCAAGTATTAAATCTACTACACCTTTAAATTCAGATTCAACTTGTTCTAAAGTACAGAATATATGTGAATCATTTTGACAGAAAGATCTAACTCTTTCAATACCTTTTAAAGCTCCAGATGCTTCATATCTACAATCTCTTGCAATTTCTGCTATTCTTAAAGGTAAATCTCTATATGAATGTATATCATTACCATAAATAACCATGTGATGAGGACAGTTCATTGGTCTAAGTACATATTCTTCATCTTCTACTTGCATTATTGGGAACATAGCATCTCTATAGTGATCTAAGTGTCCACTTGTTTTATATAGATTAACATTTCCTAAAGGTGGAGTTTGAACGTGTTTATATCCTCTTTTAATTTCTTTATTTCTAATATAAGTTTCAAGTTCATTCCACATAATGAAACCATTTGGTAAATACATTGGAAGTCCTCTACCAACAAGTTCACTCATCATATAAATTCCAAGATCTTTACCTATTTTTCTATGGTCTCTTTCCTTAGCTTCTTCAAGTTCAGCTATATGAGCATTAAGTTCTTCTTCTGTTGGTAAACAGAATCCATATATTCTAGTTAATACTTTATTATTAGCATCACCTTTCCAGTAAGCTCCAGATACTTTGGTTAATTTAAAATATTTACATTCTTTTAAAGTATCAACGTGTCCACCTCTACATAGATCAGTAAAATCACCTTGAGAATATGCAGTAATAACAGTATCCTCAGGCATATTATTTATTAAATCTAATTTGTATTCATCATCTTTAAAGAAATCTAATGCTTCTTCTCTAGATAATTCTCTTCTAACTATTCTTTTACCATCTTTAGCAAGTTTTTTCATTTCTTTTTCTATAGCTGGTAAATCATCAATTGATATTACATCGTCTCCTAAGTCAATATCATAATAGAACCCTTCTTCAATTACAGGTCCAACCCAAAATTTAGCATTTGGATATAAATGCTTAACAGCTTGTGCAAGCATATGTGCACAACTATGATTTAAATGTGAAATATATTCATCTTCTTTAAAATTAATCATTTTTCTCTTCCCTTTCTTTTCCTAGATTAAATTTTCTATTTAATTCTAATACTTTTGCTTTTGAATTAACTCTATCAAAAATCATGTCTTTATCATCCGTCGTTTTACTTGTTAATAATGGTCTTGACGTGTATCCTCTCATATTAAGTCCTGGTATAGCAAACATATCATTTAATATTTGCTGTGTACTTACAGATTCTACTTCATCTAAAAATGCATGAATTCTAAATCCTAATTTTCCATATCTTATTGCTGCATTCAATAAAGGATAAACTAAATCATCTAGTGAAATTATTAATTTTCCTTCCATTTTATATTTTCTAACTAAATACTCAATTAAATTCATTCTAATTAAAGTAATTCTTTCATCATATGGAAGATTATCAATATCTTCAGCAATATTTCTAAAAACAGTTCTATCTAAAAATATTTCTAGATAATCATAATCAAAATTAAACATTTCTTTTATAGATTTTACTTTTTCTGTTTCTCTAGAACCAAATTCATATAGAGTATTAGAAGTAAAGTTACTTCCTGTAAGTAAATCGTTTTGTATTCTATCCATTATTTCCATAGTATTCCCCCAATAATAATTAAAAAACCACATAAACCCTGCCAAGGAGCAAAGTCTATGCGGTACCATCCTTAATTATACTTAATTTGAATAACGGCTTTAAACCGGGATTTATTAATCCTCTTAGAAAGTAGTAATTTATATATATCATATTATCTTACACCAACCGATAACTCTCTATAAATCAAATATATAAATGTTGTCTTTCCTCATTGATTTATTTAATTATAACTCTATTATAGTTATTTGTAAATACTAGATTAATTACCAGTAGGTCCTAAACGATATGTTTTAATATAACCATCTAGTACTTCTTTATCTTTTTGTGACTCTTTTACCATAGGTATAGAAAACTTTTTAAGCATAGCAGTCATATCTTCCCATAACATATAAGCTGCTAAAGAAAGCAATTTCATTTTAAGTTCTTCATCCATTTCATCATATGGTTTTGATGCATCTTCAGGGTCTATTTTATTTACTTCAAGCCAAAATATAAATGATTCATCATCTTCTCCATTATAATAATTATTAATAAAGTAAGCTTTTAATAAATTAACCATTTGAACAAAATTCAGATCATAAAATCTAATATCTCCCTCATAGTAATTTACTACAAGTCCATTGTTTAACGCTATTTTAAATTCAGGATTCTTTTTATCTGTATGATAAGCAAACTTCTTAATAAATTCGTCTGTAATAGCATCATAATTACATTTTAGTTTATAATCAGATTCTCTATAATCATATGCAATATGAAGAGCATCAATAAAGTATTTTACTAATGCAGCTTTTTCTATAGTATCTATTTCATCTTTTGAAAATTCATAACCATTAGTAGCTGTTGTATCTTTAGATTTAATATCTACCATTGAAATAATACCTGAAAAATCCATTAGGATATCAGCTACTTCATTCATATCAAAATCAAAACTCAGTTTACTAAATAATTCATCAGATTGGTATTCAAATATTCCTTCTATGTCTCTATCAAAACCAGTCATAAATTCTCCTGGTTTAGCACACATTGCATTAAAATTATCAATAGCACTATGAGCAATACCTGATAAATCATTATTTTCAAAATTAGATATTAATTTATCCTTCATTTCATCATTTGCATCTAAAAATACTAAAATATAGAATGCTTTTAGATACGCAACAAATTTTTTTTCACATCTCCATTCATCATATAGATTTTCACTATACTTTTCATAGAAATCATGCATTTTAAAAGTTATGCTATCACTATATAATAAATTTAAAAACTTGTTTAATTTATCCATAGTTATCCCCTCTGACTTGTATATATAATACATTAAAATGAAAAAAAAGAAAATAATTATTATTTTCTTTTATTTTCACTAATTAGTGTTAATTCATCTGTTAAATATTTAATACGTTCAATTATTCTCTTTGCTTTTAATTTATCTACTTCATTTTTACTTTCTGACAAATGAATTTCTAATTCGTTTAGATTTAAATTAGATGTAAAAAATGTTGGTAGATTATTATCCATTCTATATTGAAGAATAGGTCCTAATATTTCATCTCTAGACCAAGATGTGATATTTTCTGCTCCTATATCATCAAGTAATAATAAATCTACTTTTCTAGCATAATCATATTCTTCATCAAAATCAGTTTTAAATGAAGATTTAAGTATTCTTAAAAACTCAGGATAATATATCATAGCTACTTTATAACCATCTTTTACAAGTTCATTAAGCATAGCAGATATAATATATGATTTACCTGTTCCAAAGTTACCACTTAAATATAAACCTTTAACTTTCTTACCAGCTTTATAATCTTTAATAAAACTAGTTATATATTTAATAAGTGGTACTCTATTCTTATCATTAGTATATATATCTTTCATTTTTGCATTTCTAATATCTTTAGAAACTTCAAATCTATATCCATTTTTTAAATATTCAGCATTTTGTAATTCTTCTTCTTTTTCTTTACATGCAACATATTTAAAATTAAGTATTCCGTCTACTACATATGGAGTTAATATAAACCCAGGAACTTCATTATATAAATATGATTTATCATCTTTATGACCATAGTTATCTAACTCATTTGCACATTGAACTAATTTAGAAGTATATTTCATTAATTCTTTATCATCTATATCTAAACTAGTAATAATCTTAACAAAGTTAGGATCTTTTTTAGCTTTTAGATATTCTGCTTCTAAATTAATCTTTTTAGTTTTAATATTTGAATCTTTTATATCTTTCATATAACACCTCTATGAAAAGTCTTCTAATAATTTCTTTACTTCGTCCTCTTCATCTTTACTAATTTCTTCTTTAGTATTTTCTTTATTAAACCATTCAGGTAAATTTACTTCTTTTTTCTTATAAATAGTTTCTTTTACTTTTTTACTCTTACTTTCTTTTGATGCTTGATTCATTGCAGCATCAGCAGTTTCAATATTAAGTCTCTTCCATTGACCTGCAATAGTTTCTATAAATGCTTTATTAAGTTTATTATTATTAACTCTTAAAGCATAATCAATTAATACATTAACTACACCTGGTTTTAATCCTACATCAACCATTAAGTCTTCTATTAACTTAAGATCTCTAGATGTTGGTTTAGAACCGTTATATTTACTCTTTAAGAAATTATAAGGAGATGTAGTTTCAAATGTATAAACCATTTTAGCTCTTTTACTATCTTTTCCTTCAGGGCTTCTTAAATAATCAGGTTGATTTTGATAAATTAATGTTGGTAATTTACCATTATTTTGATATTGATAATAGTTTCTAGCATTCTTTCTTAAACTAACTTTATCTATCATTAATTTATCATTAAGTGAACTAATAATTAAGTCTTTTATCTCTAAAGTATCTAAGTTATATATATATGATAGATACTCAATTAATTCTCTATTTTCTTTATTAAATGTCTTTTCATTAATAGTTTCTTTAGGAAAAGAACTAATTAATAAATCATAATCAAAGTTATAGTTTAATCTAATACCATTTTTAGATACTTCTTGAACATCTATTAAATTATTAATAAATGAAGAAGATGGAACAGATGAATAAACATCATCAAAACTCTTAGTTATATCTTCATATTCACTAAGATTTACTCTAGGTACTTTAAAATATAAAACTAATCTTTCATATTCCTTTTTACCAACATTATTATATAAAACAATATTTAATATTGGATGAGAAAAGAATTCACTTGCACTAAGTGGAGAAAATAATTCATATACATAAGAATTAGAATCTTCTTTTTCTTTTACAAATGTTTTAAGTAGACCTATGCCCTCTAATTTTTCTCTAGCTTCTAATATATCTTCTAGATTAATTTTATTATTAACCATTAATGAATGATGAGTAAATTCATCACTCATAAATTCATTTTTATCTAAATTTAAACATAAAGTATTATATAGATTAGTACTAATACTACCTATGATTGGTTGATAAAGCATAGTTAAAATCTTTCTATCACTATCATTTAGAATAGTTTTATTAACTACAATATAAGTATCTGCAGGTAAAAGATTTCTCATGATTATCACCATCCTATAAACTTTATTATACTTTATTTCATAATAAAAATCTAGCAATTATGCTAGATTTTTATTTTGACTTTTTCTTTTTAAGACGAACATTACAGATAATACTGCAATTAGAGAAATTGCTATTAACATGTAATTAATTTTTCTTATTCCAGTTTGAATAGAAATAAGTAGTTTTGCTTCACCAGTTGATTCAATCTTATTACTACTTGGAACATATTCTTTTACATGTCCACTTAATGTTCCATCTGCATTAATAGTAAATGTTACTTCACTACCATTATCATCAGAAACTTTATAATCACCAGGATCTAAGTTAGTTAAATACAATCTACCTTTTATAGGTTTCATATTTGTTAAACCTTTACCAGGATTATATCTTGCAACTTCATCGCCTTTTTCCATAGTAACTAAGTCATAGTCACTACCATTAAATTCATATAATCTATAATGGTTTTCAGAACTTAATGCAGAACCATCAGCCATTTCATAAACTAATACTGAAGTACCAGTTTCATCAAGTCCAAGCATACCTCTTAAACTATTTAAGATATTTCCACCAAGTGAATTATCTTCAATTGGTTGACCATCTAAAGTTATATGTGAGTCTACAGTAAAGTTATTTAAACTAATTGTATAGTTATTTGAAATAATATTTACTGAATATCCGCTAGCTATAGTTAAGTCAGCATCTAACTCAATATTATGGTAAATATATACATTTGGACAAGTACTTCCAGATGTACAGTTTTGAACTGATTTATTAATTGCTTGTTGTAATGTCTTATAGTTAATACCATTTACCATAGCAATCTTAGAATCATTTTCAGTTATAACTGTTAAGTAAGCACTTTCAGTGTTATCTCCATTATCAACAACATCTATCTTATAGTTAGTTTCAACGTCATTAATCTTACCAAAGATAGCACCTTTATCTGTACTACCAGTAATAATACCATCATAGAAGTTAACAGTACCAGCTTTAATATTAAGACCTGATTTATAACCGCCAGTTCCACTATTTACTGTTCCATCATTATTAATTACTGGAGATTGATTACTTACAATACTATCTTTTGTACCAATGTTATAAGTACTGCTTGAAGAATCAATTTCAACATATTTAATAGTACCACCTGTAATATTAAATGTCATAGGGTTTGTACTATCATTTCTAATAGTTTTAATATTACCATCGGAAATATTTATTGTAGCTCTACCAAGATATCCAGTAATATGATCAAATGTTCCACCTGTAATATTTACAGTAGTTGTTTTAGCTGCATCATTAGAACCATTAACCATTACAGCTGAATTAAATCCATTATTTTGTGAAATAAATGTACCATTTGAAATATTAACTATTAATGGATCAGCATAACTTTCATTATGTATTACACGTAAGTTTGTAAATGTTCCGCCTGATATATTTGCAGTAGAAGCACTAATAATATAGCTTGTAAATGTTCCACCTGTTATTTGAATTGGTCCATAACTATTTTTACTTGAATAAATACCACCAGATACTTGTGCAGTACCATAGTTCAATAGACCTATAGTTCCACATGTTGACCTAAGTGTTTCACTAGAATAGTTAACTAAATTTACAATATTTAATGAACTATCATCAGTACATGTACCACTATAAGTTGAATCATCTTCTAATCTAGCTTGATTAATATAACTATCATTAGCATTTAATGAAGCTGAATCATATAAGTTAATATAATCTGCTCTACTATTAGTAACATTAACTACTGAATTATCATATCCATAAATGTTTTTAATTATTCCACTATCAGTATAGTTTTGAGCATTAATTGTAGCTGTATCACGAGCAGTAACATGATAATATGCTTTACCAGTTAATGTAACAATAGAACTACCATGAGCTTCAATTGTACCATCACCTTCACTAACAGATAATGTTGAAGTATCATATGTATCTATTTTACTTATATTAAATCCATAACCTTCATTTGCAGCACATGCAGTTGAATTTATAGTTAAATTAGAACCATTAGTTAAACTAATTCTATTACCAATTGTTTTACAATTAGCATCTAATGTTAAATTCTTACCACTAATTGTTACATCATCAGCAGCTGATATTCTAACAGTACCTGTTATCATTTGAAGAACATCATTATTGCTTGCTTCATCAACAGCAGTTTGGAAATTATCGTAAGAAATATCTTTAGTAACATTCTTAACTATATTATCCTTAGATAAGAATCTTGTTCTATTTGTACTTGTAATAATATAACCATTTTCTTTATCAGTAAAGTGATTATCAAAATCTGTAACATCATTAACAACTGAAATAATACTATCAGATGTAATTAAACCATCATAGAAGTTTATGCTTCCTTTTTCATCATAGAATCTTATTGGTACAGAAACTGTTCCTGAATTAATAACAGGAGATGATGTATTATTTAAATCATCTTTTTCACCAATATTTAAGACTGCAGAATTACCATACATAGTAACAGCTGACATCATCTTTGTAGAAGTTACATTTGAATTATTAGTATTAATTGTTCCATAGTTTACAATTGCTCCAAGTTCAAATACTGAATAAGCAGCTGATCTAGTAGGAACACTAATACCATTATAATCATGATCACAGTAATAAACTGCACCACCAGATTTTATTGATGGATATATACACATATATAAAGTTCTGCTTTTAACTGATAATGGTGGATTAACATTAATACTTGCATCTTTTATTGTTAATGTTCCATAATTTGTAATTCCATTAGAGTATGCTGATGAAAAATATAAATCATTAGCACTAATAGAACTAGGTGTTGTAACAGTATCCATACTAGAACTTGAACAGCTTGTTGAATAAGACATAGCTATAGGAATATATGTACCATCAAGTGGTTTAATATATCCTTCAGAGTTATAGGTACCACCTTCAATATTTATTATAAAGTTGTCTAATTTTTCGCCAGGATCATAATATCTAAGTGTATTATTAGATCTTCCAAAATCATATCTTCTTTCACCATCAATAATAGAATCTCTAATATTGAATGTATTATTCTTAAGATTAATATTTACATGTTCATTAGCTATAATACCATATGATTGGTTATGAAGAACTGTACTTTCAATAGTAACATTAGAACTAGCATTTTGATGATATGAATCATATTCAACATAAACTAATCCTAAGAAATATGTATCTATTAAGTTGTTCTTTAATGTTAAACTAGATTCGCCTATTTCTTTAAAATACATTCTTTGATAGAAATGATCAACATTATATACATTACCATAAAGGCAACTTACACCACTTGGGGCAAATATTATTTTACTATTATCGATTTCTAATGTTCCTGTGTTTTGTACAACACCATCTTCATCATTATCATAAGGTCCAGAATCAGCATTTGAACGTACATCAGATTGATCTAAAACGGAATTATTAATATACATTTGTCCATCATTCCAAATCAAAGTATCATAATATGCTGATGTCATAACCATATAATGAAGACCTGCCCTACCAGTTGATTCATTATGTATTAAAATTGGGTTTTCTGTTTGGCCTGATTGAAATTCACTTATAAATCTTGTTGTATCATAACATGAACTATCACCATATTTATCTGTATTTAATATTCCATAGTTTTTAATAATTGTATGCTGTAATGTTGTAAATGAAGAACCTCTAATTTGAAGTATACCATTTAGATTATTAACAATTAACTCTTTTTTAGCACCAGTAGCTTTCAAATTAACAATAATAACTTTATTTAAATTAAGATTTGCATTATTTATAAATACATTACTTGATACTGGTACGTTAATTGATCCACCAGCACCTTCAAATGTAGCATTACCATTGTTTTCGATAAACTCTGTATTATTTATTGTAATTAAGTGTTTAATCTTTAATGTGAAATTAGATGTTTCCGGAATTACTATTTTAGAAGTTCCAGTTGTATTTGTATAATCTCTTAGTGTTTCTAATTCATCACCATTAGTAGCTTCTCTAAAGGCTTTTTGGAATGTTTGATAAATAACACCTGTTGTATTATTTTTAACTAAATCTAATTGATCTAAATATTTTACTTGGAATGAATCTTCAGTATCAGAAATAACTTCATAATCTTCTTCTATTTCATCAATACTTATATCTACTGCAGAACTCTTTCCTTTTAAGACTCCATCATAGAATCCAAAGAATCCAGCACCAGATCCAGTTCCATATTTAGATATTGGGAACTTATCAGCTTGTAAAACAGGATCTGTTTTAGAGCAAATAATATCTCCATTAGTATCTAAATCGCCTTTAACACCAACATTAATTATGTAAGAATATACTTCATCAGGATCTATATCATTATCTTTCTTAAATCTAGATACTCCCATTACATTTTCTTTAGATACTAAAGTACCACCTGTAATATCAGCTTTAGGAGTAACTCCATATAAGTAAATAAGATCTAATCTATTACTATTATTTGCATCAGCATAAGAACTTAATGAACCACCATTTACATATAAATGAGATCCTTTAATACCAAGGAATACATTATCATATGTACCATCAGTAACAGTTATATTACTATTATTAACTGCAACTACATATGGAACCATAGAACTTGTAGGAGCTGATATCTTACCACTTCTAAATTCAAGATTTGCATTATCTACATGAGCTATTGGTCTAAAACTTGTATATCTAGTATCAGTTTCAGTATTTAAACCATCAATAATACCAGTAGCACCATTATTTAATTCAAATATATGTCTTCCACTATTAGTATTAAATTTATCAGAAGTAACCATATATTGTAAATATGTAGGCACTGCATTTGTATTAGTAAAGTATCCACCTTTAACTGTAGTTATAGATGCAACACCATTACCATATAACATAGTACTATTAAATTCACCATTATTAATAGTTAAATTAGCTTGGTTATAAGTATCTAATTGGTTAAATGTACCATTGTTAATTGTAGCTACACCTTTATTGTTAACTATAGCAGCTTCTTTACTATAAGATGAATCCATTAAATTAGTATAAGTACCACTATTCATTATTAAAGTTCCATTATTATCTACCATATATTTACCAGCAGATAATACTTCACTAGTACCTTGAAGAGTTAATGTACCATTATTCTCTATTGCACCATTATTAGCAAATAGATTTGTAGGAGAACCTGAGAAGTTAAGTGTAATATTCTTTCCTTCAGGAATTACTACTTTACCTACTGATGTATAGAATAATACATCAATAGTAGTAGGATCACTTGTAGTAATACTATCAATTGCATCTTGAAGTGAAATAAAAGTATTATTCTCACCTATTTTAGCCATAGTAGCAGTATTATGACTATCTATAGCAAATTGTTTAGGAAATACATATAATTCATTTGCAAATATAGCATAACTATCATCTAATGCTTCAGTAACTGGAATATTTAATACTCTAGATACCGTACTTGAATTATTAGTAGTTCTAATTCTTCCAGAATACATATTAACAGCACATGCTGATTGATCATAATTAGCTTGTGTTATTGTTTCTGTAGTACCATCAAGTTTTGATAAGAAGTTCTTATCTGCATAATCAACATAATTTAATCTAGATCCTTCATCAATAGCCATCATATTTTCAATACGTTCAGGTTTTTGATAGCAATTACCACTTACACCATAATTCTTACCAACAATTGTATTTGTATTTTCAGTATCATTTGGAGTACCAATATTTAATTCATTTTGATAATATGTATATTCTACATAAGTAGTCTTAGAACCTTTTAGTGGATAATATTGAACAGATCTTGTTGTATATTTTGGTGTCATTGCAATAGCAGTACCATTAACATCTGTAATACTATTTCCTCTTTCAAGATTTAATATACCTTGGTTATTAACTGCTTCAGTATAAGAAGTACCTGAATTAGTTAAATTAAATGCATTTAATGTAATAGTACCATAATTATATATATGTTTTGCAGATGATGAATTTAAGAACATTGTTGCATTTCTACCATTATTATTAATCTCATGGAATGAAGAATTATGTGATTCAACATTTCCATTATCATAGTTATTTAATATAGCACCTGTATTACATCCTGTTTGTCTAAATTGTAAATCAGCATAGTTATCAGTTCTATCTAATAATGAAGAGTTTTCAACTATTGTATCACCCTTTAATTCAGCATTAGAAATACGTGAACCATTATTAATTAATGTTTTACCAGTTGTTCTTAAATAATCTATACTTGATCCATTTGAAACATATAAATCACCTGTTGAATAAACTCTATGACTTATATTAGAGGCACCAGAAATTGTTAATTTGCCACCTAGGTTACTAACACCATAATCTTCTAATACATTAGTATAAGTTCTTGAATATTGAGTATATTGATATTGATAGTTATATGGGTTTGTAGCACCAGTATAAATCTTATCTTTTGCATTTATATCTACTGATATATTAGCAGCTCTTAGAATCGCTACACCTGCACCAGTATTTTCAAAACCAAGACCATTTTTACCAGTAATTTTTAATTTATTAAGATTAACAAAACCACTATTAGTAAATCCTGTATTAATATGTGTATATCTTGAACTACTATTTTGAGAATATACTCTATAATTTTGTTCTTCATGATTTAGATAGTTCATTATAATTTCAAGCGAACTAACATCTTCACTAACAGTACCATAAGTTAAGTTATTAATACCATAAGCTGTTCTTGCATTAACATAGATTTTAGCATCATGTTCAGGTACAAATGTTAATTTACCTTCATTATATATAGCAGTTCTTCCAGACCAGTTAGAACTATTTTCTTCAAGAACACAGTCTTTAATAATTAATTCGGCATCTTTTTCATTTCTAATAACGTTACCTGCACTACTAGTTAATTTACCACCATGAACTTTATTTTCAGATGTTTGATTTTCATAATCACTATCTATAATAGTCAATTTACCATAGTTACGAATAATATCGTCAGTTAAACTAGATGTAAGAGTATAACCATTTAAGTCTAATACAGTTTCTTTATTATAATCAATTACCATTGAATCTTGTAATTGAATATCTCTTAAAATTTGAATTTCATCAACATTTTCGTTAAATGTAACTATTTTTTCACCCTTAGTATATTCATGAGTGTTAGTTCCTGTAACCTCATCATATCTAACTCCATCAGTAGAAATATCACTAGATGAATTTCTATATACCATGTGATAAATATAATATACATGTCCAGGTTCAAATGTTAAATATGGAGAACTAGATATTTCAAATCTTACAGCTCCTGTTGGTATTTCAAAATTACTATTATTCTTATATCTAATTGGAGCTGGTTCATCAATTGTATAATAATCTGTCCAAGAAAGATTAGTAGTTGAATCCCATAAGTAAGAAGCTTGAACAGTCTTCGGACTAGTTTCATTTGTTAAATCATATACTGTAGAGAACCCAGCAGCATGATTATAAGGTATCTTCTTTTCAAGAGTATAGAAACCAAGTTCATCATTCCAAACATAACCTGTATCAAGTGTAGAACTTATCTCTATAGGGTCTGTAGAAGAAATAGTTATTGTATTTGTAGTATCTTCAGGAAGTGAATCATAATCAACAGTTCCTACATTAATTGGTGTTTCACCAAAATTAAATGCAGTATCATCAACATTTAATAATTTAATTCCTTTAATTGGAGAACCACAATAACCACTTTGAGATGATCCACAATCATAATTTTCTGTCTTGTAACCTGTGCCTTGAGATACACCTAATCTAACATTAAAGTGAACATAATATACGTTGCCTTTTTCTAGGTAATAATCTTGAGAAGATGCATTATATTCATCGCGTGTTCCTGTACTATAAGGATATGCAGCATTATAAATATAACCTGCGGTATTTCTATCGTCCTTATAATATAACATTCTATCTCTTCCAGTTTTTATTTCATCTAATGTTAAACCTCTATTATTAGTTGTAAGATAAATTGACACATAATTATATGCATACCAGAAATTATGAACTTGTAATATCTTGTCTGTTTCAGAATTAGTTAAATCAACTTTAATATATGAATCATGATATTCACCTAAATTATTATTCCATAATGTATAGTAGTTTTCACCATTCTTTACAAGAGGTGTTGAAAAATCAAAAGCATTACCAACCATATCATGAACTATATCTAAATCTTCAGAACCACTAGTTTTATAAACTTTAATAGAGCTTATAGTCATTTGGTCTGAAACACCATTAGCTTCATATTCAGATTGTTCTGGATTATCACTATTACCATTCTTAAAGAAGTTAAAGTTTAAGTAATATTTTTTACCACCTGTAACTAATCTTGCAGGATTAGTTGGCCCAAGTCCAACATATGGTCTTTGATATCCTGTATAACTTGCTTGATCATATGAACTAGTTCCACCTTGAGTATACATGTATAATAGATTTGCACTACTATCTATCCATTGTTTTAAATCAGGTTTGTCCTCACTAACATACATTATTACAGTACCACTATTATATGTTTCCATAGTTGCTGTTGCAGATATAACATAATCTCCTTCTTTATCAGTTAAATCTATTTCAACATAACCATAAGCATTTGTTTGACCATTTCTTAAATATGGAGTATTAGATTTAAGTGTCTTAGTAGCACTATCATAATAGAATCCATAAGCATTTAATGTTGGAGATATTTGTTCAAAATTATCTGTTACTCTTTCTTCTGTACGAAGAACAACATCATCAATTACCATTTGTGATAAACCATATGGAGAATAAGATGGTAATGTATAACCAATATTTGAATCTCCTTCATATTCAGATTTTACTAAACCAACTGGTTGAGTATATCTAATATCTACTTTATATTGTTTTCCTTTTTTTAATTTATAACCTGCAAGGCTTCCTTTAGTATAAGCATAATTTAATGCATTACCAGTCATAACTCCATGTTCATCTAATTCAAATATTTTAATAGCTATATTACCAGTTCTACCATCTTCACCAGGTACTAAATGATATGTTAATTCTAATACTTGATCATCATTATAATCTGTTAAATCTATGATTGTATTAGTCATTGCCATAGAACCATAGAATGCATTACCAGATGTTAATGTATTATTAGTACTATCATATATAAATGGATAACCATTTTCATTATCCCAATATTCACTATATGGATCAACTTCATCAACATGAGTAAATCCTTCAAGTAAAGTGTCAGGATTTCCTTGCATTGCCATAGTTCCTACTTTAGCTTCAGCAACTGCATTAGCAATATTACCATAATAAATACTCTTATTACGTCTTGCTTCAGGTCCAATTAATTGTGCTAAAGTAACTTCTTCATAACCATCTACATCAGATGATGTAGCATTGTATGAATATTCAGTTTCTGTAACCTCACCTTGAACTGCATTTGTTCCTTTAATCTTTCCATCAAAGAATGCAAATTCAGCATCAGTTTCAGTATAAACACCATAGCTTTCACCAAACACATATGGAACAGTAGTAGATACTAATCTACCTACTCCAGTACTTTCAGGATCAGAACTTCCTTCACCCATAATAAATTTAGCATTAGCGTTATTATAAATTGCAATTCCAGTACCATTTACTATTCCACCAGCATTTTCTGCATGATCTACTAATGTAAATGTTCCTTCATTATCTACAGTATATCCAGGAAGAATTCCTGATACTGTTTTACCATTTAAATCTAATGTAATATCTTGAGTATTTGCTATACTTACAGATTCATTAGTATTTTTTAACATTTGAATTGTACATTTAGAATCACAATTAGTGTCTGCTATAGCAGATGCTAACAATGGAAATTCTATATAATCTTCTTCAGGAAGAGGTGTACCCTCAACAGAAATAATTCTACAAATGATTTCTGGAGTACCAGTTGTTTCAGTAATTGTTGTTTCAGATGTATTACCTGCTCCATCAGTTACTACTATTCTAAATGTATATTCAGTACTTTGTGTAAGTCCTGTAACTACATAATTTAATTCTTTTTCTTTTGTATAATCTTTTAAATCAATATTATTTGCTGTTCCATTTACTGTTCCTACTAAAGAGGTACCATTATAAACTGTTATAGATTTAATACCAGATTGATTATCTGTTGTAGGTCCAGCAATAACAATACTATTAAATGATGGAGTTGTAGTTAAAGTTCCAATAACTGGACTTAACTTATCAATATTAGTTACTTCATGAGTTACTATTACTGATTCAGCATCACCATAAATAGATTTAGCAACAATTGTTGAGTTTGTAGATAATTCAAATGGTTCAGTATAGTTTTGATATGTACCATCATCTACTTTATAAACAAAAGTATAATTTGGATTAGTACTTGAAATAGTAACTAATACTTTATCATTTGTCCAATATAATGGAGTATGACTAATTGTTGGTGCAGTTACTTCTTCATATGTACTATATAGAATCTTTGGAGTCTTAATTTGATTTTGATCAAATATGAATTCATTTACTCCATCTTCTGACCAATAAGTAAATATATTATGTTCTTTTGTTGGATGAGTAGTAGTATCACTAGCATAATCACCATAATCTACTAATTGAGTTTCAAATATTTGATCTCCATCCATAAATGTTACTTCTACTTTGTTTTTAGTGTAATGAGAAGTAAGTGTTAATGGTCCAGTAATTGGAGTATCAAAATCAAACTTATCATTTCCGTTATACCAACCATCAAATGTATGTCCTTCTTTTTGTGGTTCAGTTGGTTCAGTAGCTTTTGAACCATGATTTACTGTTTGTCTATCATATTCAGTAGAAATGTTTGTCCAAGGATCAACATCATTAAATACTACATTATATGAATTTATTTGATATATTGCATAAACAGTAGTTGTAGTAAATATTTGAGTATTTGCAAAGTCAAATGGTTCTTTTGTATCACTTGAACTTGGATTTGTTAATGACCAGAATAAGAAAGTATGTCCTTCTTTTCCTTGGTCTGCTATTGGAGCTACATAAGCTCCATAAGCAACTGTATTTTCAGTTATTCTATTTTCATCATTAAAGATAAATGATCTATCTTGTAATGAATATTGAGCATATAATTTAACTTTACCCTTTATTTGAGTAGCAAAGTTATATTCATGATCACCATCTTGATCAGTTGTCCATCTAAGGAATGTATGCCCTGCCCAAGCATTAGTTAAATCAGGTGCTTCAGAGTTAGATAATACACTCTTATATTCTTTTTGAAGAGTTAATATCTTAGTATACTCTGCTCCATTAGAAGCACTCTTATCATAGAATTCAACATCATATGATTTAATACAATATTTTGATACTAAAGTTAAATCTTCAGTTACTGGTGTATTAAAGTCCCAAACTACATTGTCTTTAGTCCATCCACAGAAGTCATATCCTTCTTTTTCAGGATCTTGTGAAGGTTTAGTAGCAGGATCACCATTATTTACTTCTTGTTCATCATATTTAGTTTCTTCTAATGTTTCTGGATGTTTATCATTAAATGTAACTGTATGTTTCTTAGCAGTTACACCATATAAAATTAAATCTTTTTCTACAGGTAAAGTAAAGTTGTATTTATTTGTTAGTTTTTCATCTGTATACCAACCATCAAAGTTTTGAACAGTTACATTTGGTTCATCAATAGTTTCACCTTCTAAAACATCTAATGTTTTATAAGTTCTACCATCTAGTAAGTAAATAACATGTTCATATAGTTCTCCTCTTGCATTTACTTTGTTGATATAAGTTTTAGCTATATCAGTATTTTCAATAGTTAATACTAATGTATCTGATATTTGTTCACCAGCACTTAGTTCTATACCTTCTAAGTTTCTGTTATAAATAATTCCATTTTTAAGTTCATAACCAGAGTTTAAACTTTCATCAAAGCTTAATCCCTCAGGTAATTCATCTTTAACTGATGAAATAATACCTTTCTTTTCTCCAGTATTTTGAACTGTAATTTTGTAATAAATCTTACCATGTAAGTTATTTACTTTTCTAACTGGAATATTTGCTAAAGTTACATCGTTATATAAATAATCTTTTTTAGATCCTAAGTTATTTAATTCAACTTTAGTAATATATTTATTTGTTTCAATTTTATATGGATAAACTCTTTTTACAATTAAGTTCAATTGATTACCATCTTGAATATATAAATTGTTTACTTCAAGGTCTTCATAGTTTTCTTCATTAACTACTACTGAATAAGTATCAGGAGTAATATCACTTAAAGTATATATACCATCTTCATTAGTATAAGTTTCTTTAATGATTTCATTACCCTTCTTTAAAGCTATTAATATATTTGATACTTTGTTACCATCTTCATCAATAACTCTACCTTGAACACTTGATGTATTAACTGTTACATCTCTAACAGTTATATTTGTATAGTCATTTGATGTAGATTCTTTGATTCTAATTGTAGGTCTTACTGTATATCCTTTTGGAGCATTTACAATAAGCATTGTTACTTTACTAGTTATAGTTTCATTTGAAGGAAGGTTCTTTAGAGTAATTGTTATTTCTTTTCTATTAGATGACAAAATAGAAGTAATACCAGTTCCTGTTACTTCTTTAAATGATGCATATTTATCATTTTCATCTAATTTAGCATTTATAATAACATCTCTTTCTCCAGGTACTTCAGATAATTTATATGAAATGTTATAGTCTATTTCATCATATCCTTTTACCTCGATATTATTATCTTCAGATAATTCACTAATATTAGCACTTAGTTTAGTTGAAATACTAGCAAGGTTAGCATTTTTAACTTTTACTAATCCCTTATATTTATCTATACTAGATATCTTAATAATTGAAAAAATTGCAGCCACTAATACTAGTATTAATGATGCAGCAATTATTCTTCTTCTCTTCATTTTATTCATAACAAATACCTCCAAATTGATACCCTATTCTTATTATCAATACTAATAAAATTATAACATAAAAAAAACTAGTTTTACACTAGTTTTTTATTATTTTTTAATAAAATTATTTAGCAATATAAAGACCAAATGTATTATTGTTTTTATCTAGCTTTCTAACAATGATAATTACATTATTTGTCTTATCATTTTTAGTTACTTCTTTAATCTCTACACCTTTAATTTTCTTAACAGTTTTACCACTTACATTAACTACTTTTACATAGTCTTTATCAGTGTTATTAACATATAGTGAATTTCTATATGGAGGAATAGTATCTCCAGATAAATCATTTATTCTTTCTTCACCTTTAAGTCTATATTTCTTAGTTTTTCCAGTAGTAGGATTTACAATATTTACTTTACCATTTAAAATATAAACTATTGTTTCATCAGAATAAATCATTTTAGCATCTGATGTTTTAATAGATACTAACTTTTTACCTTTACTACTATATAAGTATGTATTATCTTTATCAGAGAATTTATATACATAACTATTCTTAACAATAATCTTACTTCCTAGATAATTATCATTATTTAATGCTTTTTTATCTTTAGTAGAATATAAAATTAATGCTTTAGTAGATGAAACTTCTCCAAATAGATTATCTTCTCCAACTGGAATAATAATATTAGGAGACACTAATACTTCTTTATTTTTCTTATCAAATAAAACATATTTACCTTGATATTTTTCGTTTTCTGCAGTATTAGAATATCTAATTACTTTATAACCATTAGTATATTCAGCATATTTTTGAATACCAGAATTACCAATAGATTTAAATAATTCTTTATTATTAGTTAAATCATATACAAACAATGTATCCTTATCACAATATCCTTTAACACAAGTAGCTTGCATATATACATTATTACCATTAGATTCTAAATCATAAATAGTAGTAGATTTTGAATCTGATGAATAATTATATAACTTAGTATATTTACCACTATTAACATCATATACACCAAATGATGAATCTTTTATTTTATTAACAAATACATATCTTTGATCTGCTTTAACAACAGATGATACATATAATGCATAATCACTACTTAATTTTTCTTTAATGAATGCTACTCTGTCAGTAACAGTATCATCTTCCATCTTAGTTTGCTTACCATTTGCACTTAATATATATTTTGTAGATGTATTATTTTCTTTTCTAGTAATAATTAATTCACCATCATTTTCTGATGCTGTATAACCATTAAATGGTTGACCAATAATCTTATTAGAATTTACATCAAAATAATAATATCCATTACCCTTAGAATCAGAAACAATTAAATATAATGTTTCTCCATTTAAATTAACTACATCTTTAGAAACAGTATAACCATTTAAAATGTTTTCACCAGTTTCATTAACTAGTATGTTATTACCTCTAATTGATAGCGCAACTACTTTACCACTAGCAAATTTGTTAATACTATTTACACCATCATAAATAACTCTTCCTTTATTAGTAAGAATTAAATACATGTTATCTTTTGAATCATATTCTGAAATTAAATAATTATTAACTTTAGTTAATTTATTACCTGTAGAATACTTAGCTTTACCTTTAGTATTAGCAATAGTATAACCTTCTACAGAATTTGTAGTTTTACCTATTTTCTTAAAGATAATATAGTTTTTAGATACATCACTAACATCTAATAAATAAGTATTTTTACTATAATATTTATCTTTAAATGATGCTACTTTATTACCACTAGCATTAAAGATATCTACTTTAATTTTACCTAATTTATTACCCCTAGCAGCTACTATATAATCACAATTAGTATCTAAGCATTCAACTGCATAATATTTAGTAGATGCAATCTTTTTAACTCTTGTAATAGTATCTACTTTAGATCTAAATAAGAATAAGCATAAACAAAGAATAATAATTACCCCTAAAGCAATACCAGCTATTAACTTATGTTTATTAGTAATTTTAAATTCTTTTTTAGTTTTTACTTTTTCTACTTTAACCTTTTCAACAATTTCCTCTTTTTTAGGTTCTTCTACTTTTACTTCTTCTTTTACTTTAGAAGTCTTTTCAGTTTTCTTCATACCCTATCTCCTATTCTTTTAATAAATCTATTTTATCTTGATAATTATTGCTATCTGTAATAAAACTTCCAGATACAACCATATCAACATAATCCTTAATTAAATTTATAGTTTTATCATTTATTCCACCATCAGCAGACACTATAAAATTATATCTATCTTTTAAGTTATGTAATTCTTCCATTTTATATGTAGTATTATCTAAGAATGATTGACCACCAAGACCTGGAGTAACACTCATAACTAATACTAGATCTATATATGGTAAGTATTCAATAATCTTATTTACATCAGTTTCAGGATTAATAGCAATACCTACTTTTATTCCTTTATTTTTAATTAACTGAATATATTTATATATATTTGATACAGCTTCAGCATGGAAAGTAATATATTCTGGATTTAACTTAGAATATTCTTCTATCAAACTTTCTGGCTCTAAGCACATAAAATGAACATCTAACTTTTTATTAGTATATTCATTTATATTACTTAAACTATCCACAGGAAAACTAACATTTGATGTATAAGTATTATCTTGTACATCAATATGAATATAATCTGCATCAGTTAAATTTATCTTTTCAATTGCCTCTTTTATATTATCCTTTTCTTTTAAGATTGATACTGATATTTTCATCTTTCATTTTCCTTTTCATTTATAAAACTAACATAGTTTTCATATCTAGATTTAATAATTTCATTATTATTAACAGCTTCTTTAACTACGCATCCATCTTCTTTTATATGCATACAATCAGAATACTTACAATCATAATTATTAAATTCTACAAAACTATTTTTAATATCTTCTTTAGTCATATTATTAAAATCCAATTTAGAAAATCCTGGAGTATCTGCAACATAAGAATCACATGCTTCAAAGAATTCAACACATCTTGTTGTATGTTTTCCTCTATTTAATGCTTTAGATATTTCATCGGTTTTTAAATCTAAACTAGGATCTAATCTATTTAATAAAGTAGATTTACCAGCTCCAGATTGACCTGTCAATATTACTGTTTTACCTTTAATTATTTCTTTTATCTTATCTATTTCATCATTAGTTACTACTTTGTAACCTAATTTTTCATAGTATTCTTTACATGATTTAATATCTAAATCAGATAAATCTAATTTAGTAAAACATATAACTGGTTCTATTTTATTAAATACTATAACTGTTAATAGTTTATCTAATAATTTAGAAGAAAAATCAGGATTAACAATAGATGTAACTACTATTGCAATATCTATATTTGCAACAGGAGGTCTATCTAAACTATTTTTTCTATCTAAAACTTCTTCTATTATATTATCACTATTAACTAATACATAGTCACCAGCTAAAG
The DNA here is from genome assembly GCA_017542065.1 of Bacilli bacterium. Taxonomy (GTDB): domain Bacteria; phylum Bacillota_I; class Bacilli_A; order RF39; family UBA660; genus RUG13038. Next base: position 167,265 of record JAFXXX010000019.1, read on the forward strand.
GAGTAATATTCTTATTACGAAATACTCCTCTTGCTTTACAGACTCTTTTTTCTTTATTATCAAATTCGACAGTATAGTCGTTACTAATTGTCTTGATTATTCTGTTCATTGTTACTACTTTCTTCACTATTCTCTAATGGTTCCATAACAACTGGTTTTTTAGCTACTTCAACAGTTAATTCATCACCCTTAGATATATTAGAAGTTGCAGATTTACTTTGAGAAAGAATTGTTCCTTGAGTTTTATCTTCTGTTTCAACTTCTTTAACAGTTAAATGAATATCATATTCATCACAGAATTTTTGAATTTCATCAATATTATCCTTATATGGACTTTGTGTTAAGAAATCAGGATATTCAGTTACTATATCTGGAATAAATAATTTTAAAATATCACCAGTAACAAGTTTTTCTCCTGCAGCAGGTTCTTGACCAATAATAATATTAGCTTTATCTAAATAATCGTATTTCTTTTCTACTTCTTTCTTTTCGATAATTACGTTTAATCCTGCACCCTTAGCATCTTCAAGTAAAGTTTTTACTTTTTCAGCTTCTTGTCCAGAATAATCTTCTAATTCAGTTCTATTACTTCCAAGTGATTTATATAAAGTAATAGTAGCTCCTTTTTTAACTATAGAACCTTTTTTAGGACTAGTTCTAGTTACTTTTCCTTTTTCTACATCATCAGTATAATCTTCTTTAATAGTTCCTGCTATTTTAAGTTTTTCATTTTTTAAAACTGTTCTAGCTTCATTAACAGATAATCCAGATACATCTGGAACTTCTATGTTTGGACTTTTGAATATTGCAGGTATTATTATAAATACTGATAATAATGCAAGTACTAATACAGAAACAAGTATAATTAATAATTTAGTAAATTTACTCATTCTCTTATCCTCGATTGATTCTTCTATTTCTCTAACTTCAATCTTTTTCTTTTCTTCCTTTTCTTATTCTTTTTTCTTTATTTCATCTTTTAAATTATTTGTAACAACTGTATTTTCATTATCATATTCATTTTCAGGATATTTAAATACAATTCTCTTTTCATCTTTTCTTTGTTCATCTAAGCATGTTTTAAGGTCTTCATATAATTCACGAACATTATTATATCTATTCTTTGGATTCTTAGCAGCAGCCTTAAGAATAATATTCTCTAAGCTTTGAGGAACATCATCTCTTACTTTTCTAATGCTTGGCATTGGAGTTTTTAAATGTTTCATAGCTATTTCTACAGCTGTTTCTCCTCTAAATGGCATAGTTCCAGCAAGCATTTCATAAAGCATAATACCAAGTGAATAAATATCACTCTTAATAGTACTTCCTTTACCAGATGCTTGTTCTGGTGGTAAATAATGAACAGATCCCATAACTGAATTAGTTTGAGTTAAATCTGATGCATTAACTGCCATTGCAATACCAAAGTCAGTTATTTTTACCATACCATCATCAAGTATCATAATGTTTTGTGGTTTAATATCTCTATGAATAATATATGAATCATGTGCAGATGAAAGTCCATCTGTTAATTGACACATAATATCTATTGTTTCAGAGATTGATAATCTTTTTCTTTTCTTAATAATTTGTTTTAATGTTTGACCATTAATATATTCCATTACTATGTAGAAGTTTCCATCATCTTCTCCTACATCATATATTTGAACTATATTTGGATGATTTAATAAAGATGCACTTTGAGCTTCTCTTCTAAATCTTCTAACAAACTTTTCATCATCTGCTAGATCTCCTCTTAAAACCTTAATAGCAACGTCTCTTTCTAGGATAGAATCATAACCAAGATACACATTGGCCATTCCACCTTCACCAATTAAAGCTTTAACTTCATATCTATCATTGATTTTTTGACCCTTTGCTATCACTATTTATCACTTCCCATCATTAAACAAGCGATAGAAATATTATCTAGTCCGCCCCTTATATTACTCTTTCTAATTAATCTTATTACTTTTTCAGATAGACTAAGTTCTTTATTTGCAAGTACTCTTTCTATTTGAGTTTTTGTAAGCATAGAAGTTAATCCATCAGATGATAGAACTATTCCAGATACTTCTTCTTCTACTGAGAAGATATCTACTTCTATTGGATTATTTGCTCCAAGTGCTCTCATAAGAATATTCTTCTTTGGATGATTAGCTGCTTGAGTTTCAGTTAATTCACCATTATTAACAAGCATATTAACTAAAGTATGATCTTTAGTTATTTTAAATAATTCATCTTTCTTAATAACAAATCCTGATGAATCTCCAATATTAGCAAATAATAAATAATCTTTAGTATAAATAGCCATAACTAAAGTAGAACCCATTCCTTTACTTTCAGGATGATTCTTAGTATATTCAAATATTTCATTATTTATTTCATTAACATTAGTTCTAATCCATTCAACGCAAGTCTTTTTATCTCCCATTGTATCTAACTTATTAAAACTATCTGTTAAGTGGTTAACAGCCATAGATGAAGCTACTTCACCTGCTTTATGACCACCCATTCCATCTGCTACAGCAAGTAAATATTCATTCTTTTTATTTTTTAATATAGTTACGCTGTCTTCATTATGTTCTCTAACTTTTCCTGTATCAGTTAAAAAATAACTTTCCATTTATATCTCTCCTTCTATATTTTCAGCTCTAAGTTGTCCACAAGCTGCAGATACATTTGATCCGAATTCTTTTCTTATTGTTGATGTTACATTATTCTTCTTTAGTATATCATAAAATTCAGTAATTTGTGAAGTTTTTGAGCGTTTAAACTCAATATTTTCAGTTTCATTATATGGTATTAAATTAACATATGCATTTAAACCTTTAACAAGTGATACAAGTTCTAATGCACATTCTTTAGTATCATTAACACCTGAAAGCATAATATACTCAAATGTAACTCTTCTATTTGTTTTATCTATATAATCTTTTACTGCCTTCATTACTTCCTCTAGTGGATAAGCATTATTAATTCTCATTATCTTACTTCTTAGTTCATTATTAGGAGCATGAAGAGAAATTGCTAGATTAATATCTAGATTTTCATCTGCTAATTTATATATTTTTGGAACTATTCCACAAGTAGAAACAGTAATATGTCTAACCCCAATTGCAAGTGAAAATGGATCATTTATTATTCTTACAAAATCTATAACATTATCATAGTTATCAAATGGTTCTCCAATACCCATAATAACAACATGACTTATTCTTTCTTTTATATCTTCTTCTACTCTCATAACTTGAAGAAGCATTTCAGAAACAGTTAAATCTCTAATCTTTTTAAGTCTACCACTTTGACAAAAAGCACATCCCATATTACAACCAATTTGAGATGAAATACATATACTATTACCATAGTCATGTCTCATTAAAACTGCTTCTATTCTATGTTTATCATTTAATTCAAATAAATATTTAGAAGTTAATTCATCTTCTTGTTTTATAACTAGTTTAATATCATCAAAACAAAAGTCTTCTTTTAATTTTTCTATTAAATCTTTTTTAAGATTTGTCATATCATCAAATGATTTAGCTTTTTTTCTATAAAGCCATTCATATATTTGAGTAGCTCTATATTTTTTATCACCTATTTCTTCAAAATAAGTTTCTAATTTTTTTCTAGTTATACCATATATACTTTGCAATTCTATCACTTCATTTCCACTATAAATTATATCAAATTTACACTAATAATTAAAGGTTTTCACTTTATTTACGAACAATTTCCTATCTATTTACATTGATTTTTACATGTGATAAAATACTTACCAAGGAGAAATATTATGGTTAAAGTTGGAATAATATGTGAATATAATCCATTTCATAATGGTCATAAATATCACATAGATAAAATTAAAGAAATGTTTCCAGATTCAATGATTATCTTAGCTATGAGTTCATGTTTTACTCAAAGAGGAGATATCTCTATTATTAATAAATGGGATAAAACTAAAATAGCATTAGATAATAATGTTGATTTAGTTGTAGAGATACCTACTAAATATGTTATACAGTCTGCAGATACATTTGCTAAAGCAGTAGATATTTTAGACTATTTAGGTTGTGATTATCTAGTATTTGGATCAGAAACTAATGATATAGAAAAACTAAAAGAAATATGTAAGATTCAATCTAGTGAAGAATATAATAATGAAGTTAAATCTCATATGGATAAAGGTATTAGTTATAAGAATGCTTTATTTAAAGCTTTAAAACCATATGGAATAGATGATATAGAACCTAATGATACATTAGGAGTCTCTTACATAAAAGAAATAAACAGAATTAATAGTAAAATGGTTCCTGTTACTATTAAGAGAACTAATAATTATAATTCAAATGAATTAGATAGTGAGATAATATCTGCTAATGCAATTAGAGATAATATAAATAATATTGATATTAAAAAATATGTTCCAAAAAATGCCATAGTTAATTACTATACTCCATCATACTTTGATCTTCTAAAATATAAAATTATTACAGATGATGATTTGGAAGAATATAACTTAGTTGATGAAGGTATAGAGAATAGATTAAAGAAATACGCACTTGAATCTAATTCTATCGAAGAATTAATAGAAAAAGTTAAAACAAAAAGATATACTGTTAATAAACTTAAAAGAATGTTTATATCTATACTTCTTTCATTTAAAAAGAAAGATAATGAAAAGAATATTAAATATATTAGAGTTCTAGGTTTTAATAATATTGGTCAAAAGTATTTAAATAGTATAAAAAAAGATGTTAAGGTTCCAATATATACTAAGTTTAATAAAGACTTAGAATTTGAATTAAAAGTTACAAATATTTATTCAATGATAGTAAATGACGAAGAATTAAATAAAAAAGAGTTATCTAGTTTAATTAGATAACTCTTTTTATTACCAGTTAATATTAACTTTCTTAAATAATTTAGTAATCTTATTTCTAAGTTTACCTGATATTTTTAAATCATATATTACTTTAAATATAAATACTCTTAATGCTTCGATTAATGAACATATTATTACAAAGCTAATAGATAATCCTACCGCAATTAAAATATGTTTATAATTATATGAATCAAGTGCAAATCCAAGTGGTTTATATATTCTAGTATATAACAAAGTATTTTGTGTAATTAAATATGTTCCAAGAACATATTTACCAAAGAAATTAACTACCTTATTACTAAATTCTATTTTACTAAAGAATATAAAATATAATATTGAACCAAATAATATACATGGATTTGTATAAGCGGTAAATCCATTTACAATGGAATCTGCAAAGTATCTTACTGATTCTTTAGATGATCCTTGAAGTATTAATCCTGCCTTATATAAAACTGTATTAATAATTGCAAGTAAGAAGAATCCTACTAAAGAAATTGTAATTACTTTACCCTTCTTCCACTCTATTGGATACTTATGTAAATAAGATCCTATAAAATATAATAATATAAATGAGAATAATGAATATCCACCAGATATATGATGATATAACTCATTATTAAATACATAATTAACAATAGTAATTATTAATAGACCTACTATTATCATTTTATGTTTAGTCTTATCAGAACCATTAATAACCATATTTAATAATGGACTTAATAAATATAAAAGCATATATACTACTAAGAACCAATAATCATCATGTCTTGGAATTGGTAATAACATTCTAAAAGTAAAGAACTTTGAGAATCCTATTCCAAATGCAAATAATAAAACTAATATACATGCTGCATTATAAAACCAAATTGAGTTATTAGTTTTAATTACTTTAGATAATTTAAACTTCTTATCATAATTAAAATAACCTGTTAATAAAACAAATGAATTAACATGAACTAAAGTAATTGCTTTAAGTAAAACAATTACATTTTGAGTTAAACCAAATGTTCCTTCTTCCATTTTTCCAAATAAAAGAAAATGCCATAGAACAATAAAGAACATAGATATAATTCTCATTAATTCAAAATTAGATAATCTTTTCTTCATATATCCCCCTAGTCACTTAATTCTTCATGTTCTTTTAAAGCAATGTTATATCTTTCTTTTAACACTTTATTAAACCTTTTAATATATTTAGGCCATAAACTAAATGGTGTTAATAATTTATGCTTTTTCCATAAATATTTAATACCTTCTCCAAAGCTTAGAAAGAATACTTTTAAGAATATATAAATACTTGTAACAAGTAATTCAACTTTATGTTCTATTCTATTAAATATACTCATCTTACCTGAGAATATTAATAGTCTTTTAGAACCATCTAATACATATACTTTAATATATTTAGAATCCATTCTAAGTTTAGCTTTAATATAAAATCCATCTTCATATTTAGACTTTGGTCTTTCAAATTCTATTTCTTCTCCGTCTTCTACTACTACAAAGTCTACATCTTTTTTAGTACATATTCCCTCTATATTTAAATATGGATTTTTAATACCAGCGATTACTTGATGCTTAATATCTATAAAATCATATATTTGCATACTAATCCTCCACTACTATATGAAATAATTATAACAAAAAAAGAGTTTTATTAAAACTCTTATTTCATATATTTAGTTAATTTTTCTGTTATATGTTTGTATCCTTCATCATTTGGATGTAGTCCATCATCAGTATATTTAGAATCAAATATACCTTCTTCATTAGCTATTTCATCATAAATATCTATATAAGTATAATTATTATCTTTAGCATATTTTTTTAGTATTTTATTAGCTTCAATTACTTTTGGATTAACATCTTCTGCTGCTCTAGCATTGTTATCATGATCATTTTTCCATACATTAGAATATGGAGAAATTGATTCAATATAAATTTCTGTATATTTATTTCTATCCTTTATTTTTTCACATATTTCTTTAATATCATTAGTTACTTCTTCTGCAGATGCTCCATCATAAACTAAGTTATTAATACCAAGCATTATAAATACTTTTGATGGATTATATCTATATACTCTTTCATACATATTATCTAGTATTTGATATGTTTTATCACCACTATGTCCACTTTGAACATGATAATAATCATCATAATATTTATCTAAATCATAGAATTCAGTAATAGAGTCTCCAAGGAAAACAATGTTTTCACTAATTAGTTTTTTCTCTTCTACTACATTCTCATATACTATATTTTTACCTAAGTAAATTCTACCTTTTTGAACTAACATAATAACCATTAATACTATAATAGCTACTAATAAAAAGAATACAGAAAATAATACTATTTTGTCTAATTTTTTCATCTTACAACCACCTTTATCATACATATACTATAATAACACATATCATGATAAAAGAGTTTATAAAATTTAAATTTTACATCATTAATTAAAAATATTTACATCCACTCTTCCAGATATCCCTGGTATATTACCATTTGAAGAATATTGCCATCCAATATAATTTCCATCATATTGACACTTATTATAATATTGAGCAACCCATATAGTTTTATTTCTAATACTTGGATCATTTAATGATCCCTTAGTAAGCATATATAAATTGCCATATACACCTGTTTTAATGCCTTTAGATTCAAGATTATTAGTAAATGCATTAATTACCTTAGTATATAAACTTTTAGTGTAAGAAATGCCATTATATGTTCTAAGTTCTGCATCATAAAATACAGGATAACTAAGATTAACATTATACTTATTAATCATATCATAAACAAAATTAGCTTCTATATTAGCAGCATATTCATTTTGAGCATATCCATAAATATATATTCCATATGGAATACCAAGTCTATTAAGTTCACTAATATTTCTTTCAAACTTATTATCAAGTCCACATTTAGAATTAGTTGTTCCATAGCCCACTCTAACTATTACAGCATCTACTAAATTACTTTCTTTTAATTTATCAAAATCTATATTACCTTGCCATGAAGATATATCTATTACACTCTTAACAGATGATCTAACTAGATGTCCATCATTAAAATCAAAATAATATCTAATACCATCCACCAATTGTAACCCTTTTTTATCTTCATAGTATATATTATTATCTCTTATAGTGAATTCATTTCTAAGTTTATAATTATCATCAAAATAATAATTAGTCCCATCTATATTTATTACTCCCTTCTTCTTTTCATTATTTTCATAATAATATGTTGTTCCATCTTCATCTAACAAGCCATTTTTGATTTCAGGTTCCTCCATTATTTCTTCAAGAGGTTCTTCTTCAATAACAGGTTCTTCAATAACTTCTTCTACTTCTTCACATACATAAACAGTTTCATATTTAACTACATAATTATCTTTTAATAACTCATCTACATTAGAATTCTTTTTATCTATTAAATAAACCATCTTTTCTATGTTTTCAACTATTACAGATTCTTCTTTCTTTTCTTCTACTACATCTTCTTTTTTATTATTAATAATAGAAAAACCAACAATAAAAACAATTACTAAAGAAAATATAATATATTTAATTATTCTTTTTATAATATAACCCCCTTTTATATTATATTTTCTTTTTAAAGTAATTATTCCTCTAATAAATCTGTTTTATCTTTTATTTCTTTAACTGGTTTATTAGGTGTCGGTAAATCTTCAAGCAATTCCTGTTTTCTTTTTTGAATAGCAAAATATGTTTGACCTAGAGATACTACTTCTTTTCTAGGATCAGCATTTTGAGTTATTAAATAACAGGCATATCTAGATAACTTATAATCTAATACATTTTGAATATTCCCATTTCCTCCTACTAACGGTTTACTGACCTCAGTAAACTGTTCTGATATAGAAATATTACTATTAATACAAGATATTTTTGCATTATTAATTACTGTTTTAAAATTCTGCCATTTTTTATATTCTAAAACAACCATTAATTCTCTTGCATACCAATATTCATTACCATCTTCATCTATATGTTTAATACTTTCAAACACTGTATTTTTATAATCTTCAATGTTATACATGTAACACCTCCAATTATAATATTTGATATATAAATAATTATTCCACTAAAAAAACATCCTTTTGGATGTTATTCTGTTATAATCTTTTTCTTTTTATTATTCTTGGTTTTTTTCTTATCTTTACTATCACCAGAACTAAAAGTTGCTTCAACTAATTCGTTAGTTCCTGGGAATGGTTGATCATCACCAAAAACTCTATAATGTTCTAATAAGATTCTCCAAAAATTTTCTTTTTTATCACTAAAATATAATTTTACGCAGTCCTCTTGGTTTCTCTTTCTATACTTACTATGTAATGCTTCTGACTTAGAAGCAATATTTTTTAATTGTTCACTAGTATGCTTTAATCCATTAGGATTAAATGTTTGACTATAATTTGGATTAAATATAAGATTTTCATCTTTATAAGCACTTTCTATTAATACTGGAACTAAAATTGGATAATAATCCACTCTACTCTTTTTTTCATTTGTAGTATATCTTTCATATAAAAATGGATAAGGTAATACTCTGTTTTCACCAAATTCACCATAGCATCTTACCTTAAGATAATCTTTTGGAATTCTAACTACATATGCAGTTTCACCTTTTTTAATTGTATCTAGATAATCTAAAACAGCATCTTCTTCATCAAATTTTTCAAAGTGTTTATCCATACTAAAATCTAGACTAAAGAATAATATACCTTCTCTAAAAAATTTTTCATAATCATCATCTTGTGTTCTAAACACATAATATTTACATTCTGATTCACCATAATAAATACTCATTAAATTCATCCTCCTATTTTAATAATGTATCAAATAATTTTTTATATTTTTTAATAATAGTATTTAAATCATATTCTTCTTTTACTCTTTCTTTTGCTTTACTACTATATTCTTCATATTCTTTTGATTTAAATCTATCAACTTTATCTATTATGTCTCTAAGATTAAATGCCTCATCAGTAAAGTATAGACATGAATCTTTACATACTTCTCTATTATATTCATTGTCATATACTATATTAACGTCTGAAGTAGATAAACTTTCTATTAAAGATGGATTAATACCACCTTCTTTATGTCCATATATATATCCTTTAGAATTAACTCTAAGTCTTGTAATAATATCTTTATCATATATAGGACCTACAAATTTAATTCTTTTATCTTTATTAAAATTTGTAGACTTTAATAATTTATCATAATATTTATTTTTAGTTATATCTGATACTATTACTAAATCTTTATCAGTATCACTAAGCATAAATTCTTTAATTATTAGATCTATATTATTCTTAGGTATAAATCTTCCTATAACTAAATAGTATTCTCTTTTTCTAATATTCTTCTTTTCCATAAAGATTCTAGTTTTTTTATCTATATCTTTAGTATCAGGAATATTAGTACCACATGGAATATATTTAGTATGTACATTATATTTATCTTTTATATAGTTTTCTGATAACTTGCTATCACATAGTACTATATCAGAATATTTAATCATTTCTTTTTCAGATTTTCTTGTTAAGTATTTAACAATCCAAGGTTTATTTTCAATCTTTGATTTAATATATCCAGGATTAGTAATAACTTTTACTTCCATTTTATTTAATTTCCTATGAATTAATTTAAATAAGAAGCCTCCTCTAAAACCTAGCATATATATAATAGTATTCTTCATCTTTTCTTTTCTAATCAAGTTTGTATAATACAAAACTGATTTAAAGACAAAACTAAACATGGCAAGAGGGCCATGTTTAGGTATAAATACTTGCTTACATATTACACCATTTCTTATCTCTATTTCATTATTCATTTTATATGATAATTCAGGAACAAAAAATCTTACATCATCATCTTTATAATTATCAATTAAATTGGAAACTAATGTCTCCCAACCACCATAATCATAATTATATCCTCTAGATCCAATTATAATAATATTTTTCATCTATTCCTCCATAAAGAAATATAGTGTAATATTCTACCAAAAATATTAAATAAAATATAGTGTTTTATTCAAAAACATTTATAATTATATTCTTTGTAGTCTTCTTATCATATTCTTTAGCTGTTTCTTTTGCTTTTGAAATCATTTTATCTAATTTATCATTAGATAATTTAGAAAACTCTATAAATCTATTTTTTAAATCAATTGGGTCTTTACTCTTAAAAGTAAATCCATTTTTATTATTCTTAACATAACTACTTGGTCCATAGTTGTCGGATGCTATTACAAATGTTCCACATGACATAGCTTCAAGACCTACTAAACCAAGACTTTCACTTCTTCTATAGGTTGGAAATATAAAGGCATCAATACTATTATAAAAATATAATAAATCTTCTCCTTCAAGCATACTTCTAACTTCTACATACTTTTCTAAGTTTAAATCTTTAATTAAACTATTTAACTTCTTTTCCTCAGAACCAGTTCCTATTATTAAAAATCTATAGTCTCCTATCTTCTTATCTTTTTCTAGTTCTTTAATAAATCTAAGATATATATCATATCCCTTATTAGCTTCTATTCTAGAAGCAAATCCAATATATTTATAATCTTTATTAAGTTTTAATTTTTCTTTACATTCTTCTTTATCTAGATCAATAAATACACTAGTATCTACTCCTCCAGAAGGATATACAACTATTTTATCTTCATCATAATAATAATTATCTTTAACTATATTTTTAAAGTATTCTGAAGGCACTATTACCTTATCAGCATACTTTATATATCTACGAGTCTTTCTAATGTTTATAAGGTCTTTTTTAGTGTCATCTATAACATCATTACAATGTGCATTTAAAACTAACTTAACATCTTTAGATGTAAGTTTAGTTAAAACTGCTCCAAAAGAAGATGATGATATAAAATGAACATATAAATAATCATAGTTATTAACTATTCCCTTAAATATAACTCCAAGATATAAATTAATATATGATAATAACTTCTTAAATTTATTTTCTTCTTTATGACATACTACAGTTTCTACGTAGTATTCTCTATCTAATATTTCTTTAACATTCTTAACATATATCCCATAATAACCATATTTATTAGATGGATACATATTAGATATTAACAGGATTTTTTTTTTACAATTTTATCTGAATTAAATGACACTAAATATAGTGTAGACATTAATAAAGAAATTGATGGATATATTAATACACTACCAATAAAGATAGATGTAATAACAAACACTAAATATGAGAAATAATATACTTTCTTAAGTTCAGTTTTTCTATGAATAAAACTAAACATAATAATGAATATTACACCACCAAATAAACCAGTTGTAGCAAATATATCAAATATATCTATACCTGTATATTTAACTATACCTGTTTTACCAATACCATACATGATATTAGTATAACCATGTTTTAATAGTGGGCCCATAACATTATCTACTCTAGTAATACCACCAGAGAATACAAATCTATCAATTGTTCTTAATTTATATACATCTTTAAAACTATGAATATTTAATCCAATTATTTGATTCTTAACATTAACAAAAAATGGTGAGAATCTAACAAGTAATACAAACACTCCAATAAATGCTAAAAATATTAGTATTATCTTTAATCTCTTTTTATAGTCATTATAAATAAATTCATATTTATATTTACCAAATAAAGTACATAATGTAACTAAAAATACTCCAAGAACTATTAACTTAGTACTAATTAAATAAATACTTAATGCTAAAGCAAGTCCAAATACTATTTTTAATATATAACTCTTAGCTTCTAAAACATAGTTTAATGTTATAGGAAGAAGTCCTACAAGTATAACTCCAATAGTATTTAAATATTCTTTATTTACTTTAAATATATACATAATAACAAATGTAATTATATATAAGAAATATGTTCCAAGTATAAATCTATCATCTATATATTCATTTCTATATTTAGCAAAAAACATCATCATTATAGGTAAATAGAATATCTTTAATATATTTACTAACTCTTCATATAGATTTAAACTTCTCATAAAATACGAAGATATTGCTAGTAAGAAATATACTAAGAATACTATTAACAATTTTCTATTATCTTTCTTAGTAAATAAGTATATAAATATTCCTAGGAAGAATAATCCTCTGATAATATAATTAATTGAAACTGGAATATTTAAGTATTTATCTTGAAAACATCCAAATAGATCTATTAATGAATTTAAAACCAAAAATGCCATTACAATAATATCTAATATTTTCTTCTTTTTCATAAGAGTACCTCCTACAATCATTATATCATGAAACAATAAAAAAAAGTTTTACAAAATGTAAAACTTTTTATAATTATTCTTCAGTTGTTTCTTCAGTTTCTTCTGGATGTAAAGACTCACCAGCAAGTACTTTTGCTATAGCATCTTTTGCTTCATTAATAGTCTTTTGACTTGGATATACAACTGATAATTCAGTAGATCCTCCAGAATAAGTAGCTTCTCTACCAGTAGATCCAGTTATATTTTGAGATTCAAATGTCCATCCTCTCATATCATTTAATTGGAACCTAACAAGTTTTTTTATTTCGTCTGTAGACATAGATGTTTCAAATGTACCTTCCATAGCAGCTAGTATATCAGTATAATGAGCTGCTAAAGTATATGATGAAGTTAATTTATTAAATATAGCCATCAACACTTTTTGTTGATTTCTATTTCTTTGCATATCTCCATCCCAATAATTATATCTTTCTCTAGCAAACGCTAAAGCACATTGACCATTAAGATTATTTTCTCCTGGTTCAATCCAACATCTTCTATCAGTCCAACAAGAAAATCTTGTATCAGAAGCATCTTCATTAACAGTTACTCCTCCAACTGCATCAACTAAGTTCATAACAGCTTGGAAATTAGCTCTTATATAATAATCTGTTTTAATATCTAACATATCTTCTACAGTAGCTTTAGATAATTCAACACCACCTAAACTTCCAGCATGTGTTAATTTATCTTTCTTACCAGTAGTTCCATGTAATTGAACAAATGAGTCTCTTGGAATACTAACAAGTAATATTGTTCTAGTATTTGGATTAACAACCATTACCATATTAACATCCGATAAACTTCTCTTAATTAGTGTTGTTCCTCTTGTATCAATACCACTAATATATATAGTAAATGGCGTATTAGTAATATCAATATCAGGAGTCTTTGGTTTTTCTTTCTTAATTCTAAACTTAATAGTATCTACTATTTTTAAATATGATGCATATGTTTCATCATTAGTAGTAATAGATTCATAAGTTCCTGCGTTAAGTATAACTAGATTTTCAGGATAACTTAATTTCATTAATGAATCAGCTAATGATTCAGTTTTAACTATTTTAGCAGATGTTTTCTTTTTAAGATTTGCCTTTAATTCACTATAATGTTCAGTATCAACATAATAGTAGATTTCTCCGCCATCAGCTTCACTAATCTTTTTAATATCTGAACTAATATTAGCAACTACATAATACTCGTCCCATTCATAGTTCCTTCCAAGGTTAGTATCTAAGAAATTAATTGTTCTATAAACATAATAGAAACCTGCACATTCTGCAATTATAAATAATATAGCAAACACATTAAATATCTTAAGTATTACTCCAGATCTTTTCTTATTAATACATAGCAATGTATAGATAATTTCTAAAGATACAAGTGCAATAGCAGCAATTCTAAAATATTTAATTGGGAAAAGATCAGACTTATAAATATAATATAAAAATACTGCTAAAACAATAATTGATAATATATTTATAATTCTACTAACAATCTTTTTACTTTTTTTATTCTTATCTTTAGTCTTATCTTTGGTTATTTTTTTATTCTCTTTCTTTTTCATGTCAAACTCCTATTCTATAGTTGTATCTCTAGAAGTAACTTGTACTTCAATATATGTTCTTCCATCAGATACTTCTAGTTCTTCTCCATCTAGTGTAGTAAACTTAGTTTTAGCTTTTCTATCAGATTTACTCCATTTAATTGGAATAGCATATCCATTAGTTATATAATATCCATCACCAGAATCAACAGTATGTAAATTCCAATAATATCCATCATCTGCCCTATTATATTTAATCTTTTGAACAATTATATTCTTAGTAGTAAATGGTTCTTTAGTATTATGATCAACTGTAATTCTATCATTAACAATTCTTGTATACATACCAGTATCAGGATTATAATCAAAATCATTTGTAACAGATCCATAATCAATAGATACATGGTTTGCAACCATAGCACCTTCTTTATCACTAAGGTCTACATCTATTACATTGTATTTTAATACTATAGTATCACTAGGATTACTTTCTAAAGAATAACCTTTACTATCTTTAGCATAATTTTTAACTTTATCAGTTTGTAAGTATACAGTATGTTCTGAATCTAGGTCTTCTGGATTATCTCTCCACATACCACCTTCTCCAACCATACCTTGAATATAATTGATTACTTTTTTACTTTGTAAATCATCTTTAGCATAATGGCTCCAACCAAATGCAACAAATATTGCATCTGATTCAAATGAAAAGTCTATCATATTATGTCTAGCACTTCTAATAGTTCCAACTTTTACATCTTCATCTGTTTTAAATACAGCAATTAATCTAGCAGTACTTCCTTCTGTTGGAATCTCATAGATTAAGAACGCTTTATTTAACCCTTCCTGAACTTTAATAGCTACAGGAGTATTATTTATTGATATTGCAAGAGGTCTTGTTTTAGACTCTAAATCTACAACATCTACTTTTTCTTCTAACTTGGCTGTTATCTTCTTACCTTTTGGAGAACCATCCTTGTTTAAAACAAATTTCCAAACACATAATCCACCAATAGCAAGTAATAATATGATTATCAAGATTAAAATAAATACTTTCTTCTTAGAAATTTTTCTTTTCCTTGAATTCTTCATATATAACACCTATCCTTTGTATATTTGATTATACCAAAAAATGATATATCATTCAACCAATCAATCAACAAAAGTGTCAAACAAAAAATCTATCAATTGATAGATTTTTATTTTACGGAACAATCTTTTTAATAATTGGTATTTTTCTCATCAAATAAGTAATTAAAATACATATTGGTATTACTATTAAAGGCATACCTAATCTATAGTAAATACTTCTATGATTTACGTGAATAAACATACAAATTATATCAACAATAAACATATGCATAAGATAAATTGCAAATGTATATTTTGATAAAAAGTTTACTATCTTAAAGTTCTTTATTTTTTTAGATATTTCTTTAACAAATACAAATATACCTACAGAATAGAATAATGATGGAACATTACAATATCCTTTGTATGTTTTTATAATTTCACCAGCATTAAATGATAATACTTGTGTTCCAATAATATGAGCTAATAATCCAAGTATTGCGAGAATATATATAATTATTCTTAATTTCTTACTAATATCTTTCTTATCTAGGATATATCCTAGTAATGGATATATTAAATATCCACTACCTACCCAAAAAGGAATTCCATAATAAAAATTTAATTTAAATACACTAAAAATAAATGGAAGTAAACTGTATGTAACAAAAGATACTAAAACAATATAGCTAAAGACTTTTATACGTTTTTCCTTATCAACAGAAGCAAATAATGGCATACATAAATATATTCCAAATAATGGAAGAAAGAACCAATATACGCTCATAACCGTTGAACTAAAGAAACCATTAAAAATATAACTAGGACTAAGCCATTTTATTGGTATATGTTTAGCAATTATAGCATAGATAATCCATAAAATACTCCAAATAAAATATGGTATTACTGCTTTTTTTAATCTCTTAATAAAGAATTCCTTTGTTGAATACTTTTCTTGATAATCTATTAGATTTGCCCCAGAAATCATAAAGAAAATTGGAACTGCAAAGAAGAATACACATTCAATTATATTGGCTGTTATCCAATATCTTTCTTTACCAAAACTCCAAAAGCACCCATTAGTATGTAACAAAACAACTGCAAAAGCTGATATTACACTTAATAACGTAATATAATTCTTTTTTTCTTGTTTCATTGTTCTTTCTCCTTTTTAACAAATACTAAAAACTTACTTAAAATATAATTTAAAACAAGTATAATGAATTGAACAACAATTTTACTTATTTTGTCATTAAATTTTAATACAGTAACTAACAAAAACATAAATCCCATATCAACTAGTAATGTAAAAACTCTAGCCAAATAAAATTTAATAGCTTCAATATACCATTTTTTATTCTTGCTATTAAATACAAATTTCTTATTTGCAAAAAATGCAAATGTAACAGCAGCAATCCAAGAAAGAATATTTGTTATTTGTAACATAATTGCTTTCTTTGGATCCATTATAGTAAAAACTAAACCATAATAAACTCCTAAACTTACTAAAGTTGTTAATCCACCAACTATAATATAATTAATTATTTCTTTCTTTGATTCATATATTTCTTTAATCTTTTTTATCATTTGTTTTTGATTCCTTTATAATGTATGATGGTCTATTTTTACTTTCATTATAAGCATTGGATAAGTATTTGCCCAAAATACCATTACTAATTAAAGTGCTTCCTGATAATAAAAATAATGCGCAGATTATAATTAAACTAATAGTTGGCATTTTGATACCAATAATAAATAAAACTAGTATTGCAATTAAACCAAGAACTGCTATAACTACAAAGAATAATCCAAGTTTTAGAGTCCAGAATAATGGCGCATCTGAGAATCCAACTATACCATCAAATGCATATTTAAATAACTTAGATATACTCCACTTTGATTTACCCGAATAACGATCTTCAACTTTGTATGAAATATAATATGTATTAAATCCTACCCAAGTAAATAATCCTTTAGAAAATCTAATAGTCTCAGGTAAAGAAATAATTGCCTCTAAAACATTTCTTCTCATTAATCTAAAATCACTAGCAGAATCCATTACATCCATTTTTAACATTGATTTATATATCTTATAAAATGCTTTTTTAAATACCTTCTTAAATATATTTTCTTTTCTCTTTTCTTGAACACAACAAACAACATCATATTCTTTATTTTCATCAAGAATCTTTTCCATTTCTAAAACATATTTAGGATTTTGTTGTAAATCAGCATCTATAATAACAGTATATTCTCCCTTTGATTCTTTTAAACCCGCAAGAATTGCTGCTTCTTTTCCAAAGTTTCTAGAAAAACTTATATAATTAATATTCTTAAATTCTTTATAAAGTTTTTTAATGTTTTCAAGTGTATTATCTTTACTTCCATCATCAACAAATATTAATTCAATATCTTTAATTCTATCTTTAAATATATCATTAACCTTATTATAAAATTTGATAACATTATCTTCTTCGTTATAACATGGAATAATAAAAGAAATCTTTTTCATCTAATCACACTCCAAACTTATTTTGTTGTCTATCCTTTCAAGTTTTTTATCAAATCTTATAGTAAGCTTTGAAAATAATTTAAATATTATTACTCTTATCTTATCTATTAATAAACAACTAATAAATATTAATAATATTAATCCAAAGTAATAATAATATATTTTACTAGTTCCAAAATACTTTGATATATCAAGCATTTTTGATAGTATTGGATCAATTACACTAGGATGTAAATGTATTAAATAAATACTAAATGTTGATGAACTAATAAATGTAATTATTTTTGATAAAATCTTATTACTTATTCTTATATTTATTAATAAAATAAATACACAAATAGAGCTTAATACAACAAGTATATTATTATATGATAGTAAGAATCCATGCCATGAACTCATCCAAAGATACTTTGGAAAACTATTCCCTTTATAATATAAAAATACTTGTAGTAATAAGACTAATACATATACAATTGAAATTATTTTAATATTAAATTTCTTATAATTATCTTTTAAATATGCTCCTAGAAATACAAGAACAATAAGCCAAGTAAAACTATAGCCACCTGCCAAACTTAATTGACTATTTGATGGATTAATTAGTGGCAATATTGTTGATAAACCAAGTAATGTAATTACTAAAATCTTCTCTTTTTCAATTCTTTTCATTGATGTATATATTATCTTTAATAAAGGTAATATAAAACACAAAACAAAGTAACAAGAATAAAACCAATAATTACCATTTATTACTGGAAAGAACATTCTAACTAAATATTGCTTACTAAATGTAGCTAAGCCTAAAAGAACTAAAACTACATATATTATAACTGAATAAAAAACTACAATTAATTCTAATTTTATGATTCTTTTTAAACTAAATTTACTCTTTTCAAGAAAGAATCCTGTAATTAATATATATAAATTTACTGCAATAATGCATACTATTTCTAGTATAGAAAATAATATGTTTTTTTTAGCATCAGACCAAACTACTTTAGTTGAGAATAAATTACAGTGTAATGTTACTATCATTAACATAGCAATAATTCTAACTAATTCTATGTTCATATTCTTTTTCATAGTTATTACCTATTTTAAATACTTTGATCTTTCAAAATCAAAGAAAAACATATTATCATATTTTTTATTTAATAATTCATTTGTTACTTCTTCATCAGGTACAAACTTTATATACATTCTATTTCTAGTAATTTTATGTGCATATAAAGTATTTTGTAACCATGTAGCCATATTATATGGTTGTGGCCAATTTGATCCACTTTCTCCATGTTTTGGAACCTTAACCTCAACAGAGATTTTTCCTTCTTTATCTGCTTCTACTATTTGATTAATAATATAATCATCCACTGCTTTTGCAGCTTTAGCATCAAATACACTTTGATAGAAAGGATGATTAAAATTAAATGCTACAAAAGATAATAACACAATAATAATAGGTATAATTACTTCTGTTATCTTGTAACATTTATTACATATAATAAATGTCTCAATAATAAATATTATTAAATAAAATAAAATCCCCCATGTTGCATCAACTCTAGTAGCATATCCAGAACCAGCTTTCATATATAGAATAACTATATATAAAGTATTTATAGCTATAAGTATAATTATTTTTATTAATCTAATAATATCTTTAAAATCTTTATTTCTAATTGCATTAAATACTATTGCTCCTACAGATAATATAGTAATAATTATTAATGGCTTATATACCAATCTATATAAATATAAAAGGCTAATAACTGTATCTTTAAATCTTGCAAAATTTAACCAAGATCCTGAAGAAACCATCTTTCCTCTATTACCTGTAAGATCATAAATTACAGCAATTATCCACATTATTAAGATAATTAAATATATATAATTATCTTTAATAAGCCCAAGAAAATCTTTCTTTTTACTCTTTATAAATAAATATATTTTCTTTAATAAAAGAATTGCTACAAAGGACGCAGTTATTATATTTAACTGAATGCTTGAAAAAATAGCTAAGTATGCTAATACAATGAATAACCCTTTTTTTAAATATGATATATTTCTAAATTCTAAAGAAAAATCTTCATATTTTAGCATAAATAATACAAGACAAGCATTAGCTAAAGCTGGTACTAAATAATTAAAATAACAATTATAACTCTTAGACCAGAATCCATAAAAACTATTTGCAGTCTCTACTTTAAATATTACAAAAAATGATAATAGAAATAATATTTCATATGCAAAAGCAGTCGATTTTTTTAAATTAAATCTACTAGAAATAAATCTATTAAATAAACTAGTCATTAATGTTATTAAAGCAGATATAAATATTGATGCAGCTAAAGATAAACTTAATACATAATCACCTGTTATAGGTTTTAGAATGTATGCTGCAAAATATCCACATAATGGCTCTATTATTTCTGGCAATACCTTGCTAGGATTAAAAGCATTAGCATATGGTATTGGTTGTCTCATTGCTCCAATAAAATACCAATCATCTCCCTCATATGGTACTATTGGACAAACAACAGTAAAGAATAATGCTAACAATAAAAACATCACTATATATTTTAATATACGTTTCTTATTCATAAATACTCCCCCCATAGAATAATATTATTATTCTATTGTACTAATAACATCAAATGCTGATTTAATAACATCGTCCATATCATAATACTTATATTCAGCAAGTCTTCCACCAAAGATAGTTTTTTCTTCTTTTGATGCAAGTTCTCTATACTTTTCTGCTAAAGCATTATTCTTATCATCATTAATTGTATAATATTTTTCCATTCCTTCTTCATAATCAGATGGATATTCAAATGTTACAACTGTCTTAGGACTAGTTGAATCAAATTCAAAATGTTTATGTTCAATTACTCTTGTATAATCTACTTCATGACCAGTATAATTAACTACTGCATTTCCTTGATAATTTGCTTGATCTAAAATCTTAGTATCAAACTTAAGTGATCTATATTCAAGTTTACCAAGTGAATAATCATAGAATTCATCAATTGGTCCAGTATAAATTACTTTGTCTGCTAATGAAGTTAATTCTTCTCTATTATCAAAGAAGTTTGTATTTAATCTAACTTCAATACCTTCTAACATTCTTTCAACAAGTAAAGTATATCCACCAATTGGAATACCTTGATATTTATCATTAAAGTAATTATTATCATAGATTAATCTAACAGGTAATCTTTTAATAATAAATGCAGGAAGATCTTTACAATCTCTATTCCATTGCTTTTCAGTATAACCTTTAATTAGTTTTTCATAGATGCTTCTACCAACTAAAGAAATAGCTTGTTCTTCAAGATTCTTTGGTTCACCAGTTATTTCTTTCTTTTCATCATTTATATGTCTCATAGCATCTTCTGGAGTAAATACATCATCCCAAATCTTTGAGAATGTATTCATATTAAATGGCATGTTATATACTTCATTACCAATTCTTGCAATTGGTGAATTAGTATATCTATTAAATTCAACAAATGAATTAACATAATCCCATACATCTTTATAATCAGTATGGAAAATATGTGCACCATATTTATGAACATTTATACCTTCTATATTCTCAGTATAAACATTACCTGCAATATGATTTCTTCTATCAATTACTAATACCTTTTTACCTTTTTTAGCAAGTAAATTAGCACATGTTGCACCAAATAAACCAGCTCCAACTATTAAATAATCATACTTCATAATAATCCTCCTATTTTTTAATAATCTTTTTAAATCTATTAATTAAACTATTTAATGTTTCCATTACAAATTGATTTTTAAAGAATAATAAACATATTCCATAAACAAAGACACCAAATCCAGCAATTAAAATAACTGCTTTAGCTGATGTTCCAACTTGTCTTTTAAGTAAGAAACAACATACTGTCATTATTACTGTTGGTAATACATAATGAAGAGCAATCTTAAATATATGTACTATCTTAATATCTTTTCTAACAAATATCATTTGCATAAGTGTTACCATTGCTTCTGCTATAACAGTACCAATTGCAGCACCTACTGCATAGAATCTTCTAATTAAAATTAAATTGATAACAAAGTTAACACAAGCTCCAACTATAACAGAAGTTGTAAATTCTTTTTGACGTTTTGTTGGAAGTAAATATTGAACTCCAATAACATTACTCATACCAATAAATAATAATATTGGTGATATTACTTTCATTATAATTGCAACGCCATCATACCCAGGTCCAAAGAACTTTGGAACAAATAGATCTGCAACCATTACTATTCCTGCTATCATTGGAAATGATAGTAAGAATACTAAGTTAAATGCTTTATAAATATAATCTCTAATCTTATCATAATTCTTTTCAGCAAATGAACTTGCTATTCTTGGAAGCATAACAGTTCCAAGAGATGTAATTATAGTTAATAATAATTTAATTAAGTTTTCACCTTGTGTATAATAACCAACTTGTGTTTTATCAGCTATTATTTTACCTATCATAGTTCTATCAAGCACTGTATAAACTTGAATAGCTACTTGAGGTATAAACATAATAAATGTTGGTGGTAAATGCCTAAATATTTCCTTGAAATTAATCTTTGTTTTACAAACATATTTAGGAACAGAAACCCATAATGATAAGTTACCAACTAGAATTGATAAAACATAAATTAAGAAATATATTGGTAGGTCACTCTTCTCTTTAACAAATATAAATATACAAGCAACACTAACTATTTTAACTATTAAGTTTCTAAGAACTGTCTTCTTAAACTTTTCTAATCCTTGGAAAAACCAACTAACATCTATTGCATTAGCAAGTAATTCTAGTAAAAGTATTTTATAAAATAAATTATAATGATTATTACCCTTTACAAAGAATATAAAGAATACTAATGCCGATAAACTCATTACTATTAGTTTTAAGAAGAATACTTCAAAAAACACTTTACTATATTTTTCTTTATCTTTTTGTAAATAAGCAATTTCTCTTTGACCGTATAAAGTCATACCTAGAGTACCAGCTAATACGAAATAAGCTGAAATAGATAAAGTATAACCATATATACCAATATTCTTAGCACCTAATACTTTAGAAATATAAGGAGTAGAAATTATTGGAAGAATAATTGCAACTACTTGATATATTAAATTATAAATATAATTTTTTTTAACATTTGTTTCTTCTTTTTTACTTAATCTTTCTTTTATAAATTCTTTGATTTTTTTAAAATCAAAATGGCAGAATACAAGTGAGCATGCAACCCAAGTAATTATTTTTTTAATAAATACTGGTGAGAATAATTCTTCATAGAATTTATTACTAAAGAATGATAGTATTAAACATCCAAAAAATACTCCATATATAAGTACACTTAGTTTTGGCTTATCTAGTTTTCTAAGTCTTACTATATACTCATATATTGCTGAGCAAATTGCAGCCATTATAAATACAAATATAAATAATCCAATATAACCAAAGTCATAAATATAAGCATAGAATGTTGTATAAACATTTCCTAAATCAATGTTATCTACTCTTCTAAATGGAAGATCTAATCTATATGTTTCTACATCTTTAAGATGTAATTTATCAGAAGCAAATTGAATAATATTATACATTGTTTGGCTTCCAGCTATTTCATATTTAAATAGATACTTTCTTTCTTGAAGAAATGTATCTAGATTCTTAATTTCTGCTCCACAATATATTGATAAATAATCTAGTGGTTTAGAATCAGTTTTTCTTCCTAGAAGTTTAGCTGTTGGGAAGAATAATCCTATTGCAGCAGCCCCTAGAATTACCATATAAATAAACATTTTTTTAGTAAATAAATCTTTATAACTTTTCTTTTTAAATAATAGAATTAGATAATAACAAACACCTGCAATTGCCATCATTATTACTGGAGTTCTAGATCCAGATATTAATGCAGCACATAACGCAGAAACAAAAACTAGTACTTGTACTAATCTAATCTTTTTATTATAAAAATAGTTGTTTATTATTACATATAAAAACCAATATCCAGAATATATAACTGCTAAGTTCAAATTCTTCACAATAAATGGAATACCATTATCAAATTCATCTGAGAATTTTAAATAAATATCATAATCAGATATTGCTTGCATAATAGATTTTATGCTAGTAAAAGTTCCATTTACTGCTCTAACTAGATAGTATAAATACACTAATGAGATTAGAATTGATACACCAAGATATATCCATTCAAGTACTTTATTTGTATTGATTTCTTGCATTATAAATGGTTTAGTTTTATATTGTCTAGGTTTTATTTTATGAGCTATAAACTTAACAAGCATTGTTACTAAGAAAAACTCTAATACACCTAAGAATAAAACTAAGAAAGTATTTAAATGTAAATCTAATCTCCATGCTTTGTGATATAAAACTGCCCAAATAGCTTGGAATGCAAATCCAAAAGAAAATACTACAGCTGGCGCAGATATATCTTTTCTATTAGCAAATATACTTCCTATAAATATTAGTAATAATAATATCGCAAGTAAATATATCATCATCTTACTCCTTTACTTTATTAATAGCTTCTGTTAAGAATCCTCCATTTTTAGTTTTTGAAGATACTTTAGAAATATTCTTTAACATTTCATCATATTCCTTATCAGATAACTTCTCTATTTTTTCTTTTATTTCATTTAAACTTGATACTGCAATACCTAATTTATTCTTTGTAATAAAATTAGCTAATGCTGATTCTTTCCAAACAATAACAGGTATACCTGCAGTTAAATATAATGATACTTTATGAGGGTTATTATATCTTAAATAATCGCCAAATCCTCCAATACATGTATCAACAGATTCACCATCCCAAACAAGTCCAAAACCACCTTCTAAATGGTTTAATAACTCATCTGGTTTAAACTTACCTTTATAATTAATTGTAGGTCCACCCATTTCATCAGTATAACCTACACCAAATAAATTAAAGTTAACTCCAAGATCTTTTAAAGATGCTAAATACTTAGCTTTAAAAGGTGACAAATTTCCTGCTATAATTACAGGATCATTCTTTGTTCTTTTGAATTTCTTAGGTTCAAAATCTAATATATAATCAAATAATTCAAGTGAAATTAGTTTATCTTCACTATTACCTAATTTAACTAATTCACTTTTCATAGATGGATTATGACAAATTACATAATTCATAGCATTAAGATATACTTTATCTTCTTTATTAACTCTTTTACAAAGCATACTTCCTTGTACTTCAGGTTTATATCTTAAAGAATCCATATCATGAATTATAGCAACAAATACAACACCTTTTTCTTTATACTTGTTAATAACTTTATCAAGATTAGTTGTAGTATTAGTTAATGGATATTGAATAAACACAATATCCCCTTTATTAACATTACTTAAATCTTTATCCCATATTTTAGTATTCTTTCTATAAGCAAAGAATTGTTTCCATTTCATTAACTTATTTGTTTGAATACCATTTATAGATGATATATATAATGGTTTTACACCATTTTTTGTAAGAATTGTTTCAACGTCTTCTCTTGCCTTATTAGTAGCATTATATTCACCATTAGGTGTTCCTTCTATAACAAAATATCTCATATATCCTCCTATAATAATTCTTGTATTTTTTTAACCTCTAATTTAATATCATAACCATTTTCTTGAAGTGATTTAGTATTATCTTCTTTTTTAGTATTTTTAAATTTTAATACTTCATCCCTCCATTTATCTAATGAATCATTTAATGATACGAATGTAAAATTAGATGCCATTTTAACTTCATGTGGAATATCATCTGAAGCTGCTACTATTGGAAGTCCAATAGCTTCTGCTTCAACTAAAACGAGTCCTAATCCCTCAAATACTGATGGAAATAAGAATACATCCATTGAACTCATTAATGCTGGTACATCATCTCTAGCACCAAGCATTTGAACCGAATCATTAAGACCAAGTTCATTTATTTTATTAATAATCTTTTCTCTATCTTCACCTTCACCTACTAATAATAATTCAGCATTAGGTTCAGATTTTTTAATTTCATTAAATACATCAAGCAAAAACATTTGATTCTTTTGAAAATGTAATCTTCCAACGTTTCCAATAACAAACTTATTTTCTGTACCTAACTCTTTTCTAATCTTTTTATCAGCAGCAGCATTATATTTAAATCTATCTAAATCAATAGAGTTTTTAACTACCAACACTTTATTTCTATTTTTCTTAGTATAAAACCAATCACTAGCATCATCTGAACATGACCAATAATCAGTTACATATGAATCTAAATTTAATTTATATATTCTATGTAATATACCCTTTATTTTAGATCCCATATTTTGAGAATTATGAGCATGAATAATTCTCTTTTTTATTCCATATTTCTTAGCTAATTTAAAATAATCTAGATTTGTTATATTACAAAAGTTTACCCAAATAGAACTGTATTCACTTGCATGTCTTTCAAAGAATTCTTTTAATTCTTTTTTATGTTTAAACATATTAGAGTGTTTAGAACATATATGATATGTTTTACCACCTAATTCTTTTATTTCTTTATCAAATGCTATAGTATCTGTTGAATATAGGAAGTCTAATTGAACTTCATTTCTATCAAAGTTTCTATAGTAATTCATAACAACATTTTCTATTCCACCAGGATTCTCAGTGAATCCTACGACTAAAACTTTCTTCATAACAAACCTTCTTTTTTTAAACTAAACTTTTATATAAATCTATTAATTTTTCACTTTCTTTATCTATATCATAACCACTATCAGCTAATATAGTTTTTTGTTCTTTTCTTTCATATTTAACATTCTTAAGTATTTCATCTGCCCATTCTTTCTCACTAGCTTTTAGCTTAACAAATGATAGTAAATCTGATATCTTTGCTATATCTGGAACTTTATCAGAAACAATTGTTTTAAGTCCACAAGCTTGAGCTTCAATATTAACAATACCTAATCCTTCGTATAATGATGGAAGAACAAACATATCCATTGCTTGATAATAATCTTCAATATTATCAACTGGTGGATGCATAATAACTTTATCTTCAATATTAAGTTCTTTAATATGTTCTTTTAATTCTTTTTCTAATTCTCCTTCACCAATAAGAATTAATTTAGAATTAATCTTTTCACATACTAATGAGAATACGTCTACTAAGAATATTTGATTCTTTTGAGGACAATATCTTCCTACGTTTCCTATTAGGAAACAATCATCAGATATGCCTAACTCTTTTCTCATTTTCTTTCTCATATTAGGATCATATTTAAATCTTTTGGCATCAATAGCATTATTAACTAAATAATATTTCTTTCTTTTAAATAAGAAATCTCCTGCTAGTTTTGAACATGCAAAGAATGTATTAGCATATCTAAGACCAATCTTAACTATAGGAACATTTCTAATAGCATGTGATAGTTTATCAGCATATTTATTTTGATGACTATGAACTATTCTTACTTTAATACCATATTTCTTAGCATACTTTAAATATAAGAAAGCAGCATTAGCCATATGGCAATGAACTATATCATAATCATGATGTTCCTTAAAGAATTCATCCGCAAACTTGTTTGCTTTTCCTAGTTTTAATACATTAAATCTAGGAAAAATGAATACTTTATCTCCATTCTTCTCTATCATATCTTTATATGTATTATCAGTAACATTATGAGTTGCAAAATCCATTTTAATATCATTATGAATTCTTGAGTAATAATTCATAACGTAACTCTCCATACCACCACATACATTTAAAGCTGGTGTAATTGTTAAAATTCTTATTTTTTTAGAATCACTTTCCATTTAATTTCACCTCTATATTTTTTATTTTTATTCTTTATATGTGCATTTATAATTATATAACTTATGACATACCTTAGTCAAACAATGTATATAATATAATTTTATATTTTATTGAATTTTCTTCTTCTAAATTTATTAACTATTCTACTAGCAAAGTAAGGATTTATTAAACACATTAATCCCTTCATCTTCTCCTTTCTTGAGATTGGTGCTTTAAGTGCATATTTAGCATCGCTTCTTACTGTTTTCTTAACACTCTTGTATAAATCTCTATTATTCTTTATATTCTTTGTTCCAACAATTGAGTTGAGACTATCAAAATGTGTATGCCAATCAGCATATTTAATAGCCATAGATAATTCCCCGTCAACAGAAGCATACTTATCTTTTAATCTATCAATTGCATCAAAACTACCATAAACTTGTTTAAGACTAAATTTAGTCATAACACTTGATAAATTATCGACCCTATAATAATACTTTTTTAAAGAAGTAATACATACTTTTTTGGACTTTAAAAATGCATCAATAGAAAAATTAAATCCTTCACCAAATGATAGTTTTTCCTCAAATAATAAACTATTATTTGCTAATAAACTCTTTCTAAAAAGTTTATTCCATGACGCAATAAAAATCTTATAATATAACATTTCCAACGCACATTCCTTGCCTGAAATAATATCTATTTTCTCAGATATAATAGGTTCTTCTACTACATCTGTTGATCTATATTTTATAGGCATTCTGGATAATACTATATCAGATTTATACTTTTTAATTAAACTTACATAATAACTTATAAAATTTGATGCAATAAAATCGTCGCTATCAACAAAAGTGATGTATGTTCCTTTAGATTTTTTTATACCATTATTTCTTGCAGTACTTACACCACTATTTTTTTGATGTATTACTTTAACTCTTCCATCCTTATTTTCATATTCTTTTGCTTTTTTTAAAGTACCATCTGTTGATCCATCATCAACTAATATTAATTCTATGTTCTTATAATCTTGAGAAAGAATAGAACTAATGCACTCATCCAAATACTTTTCGGAATTATACATTGGAACAATAATTGATACTAGTTCGTCCTTCATGTTATAATTTCTCCTTAATAGTTGATAAAAACTTATCAACTTTCTTTCTTTCATTTTCAAGTATTTTGTCTACTTTATCATAATCTATTACTTTTGATACTGTAGAAAAATCATTATAATCTTTAACCTTGCATTCTTCTTCACAACAAACTAGTTTTAGAAAATCAGATAATCTATTTGAATATTTTTCAGGATATATGCATATTGGATGAACATGCATATTAATTGAAAATGCTGTCGCATGAAATGAATCAGTAAATACATATTCAGCATTAGATATTAAAGTTATAAAATCTAATACATCAGGTATTAATAATGATTTACCAAACTTTCTTACTTGATCATATCTAGTACAAAATCTATATACTTTTATACCTGTTTTTTCCTCTAGCTTTTTTGCATAATTATCAAAATCAGGATTATTATTTAAATTATAAACAAGTATATACTTTTCTTTAATTTTGCTTTGCTTTTTATACTTGTTCCAAAATTCTTTAGGCATAACTAAAGTTGGATCAAGTATTCTTTCTGCATTTTTTATATCTAGTTGTTCATTTAATATTTTTAATCCTGTATCTTCTCTTACTGTTATTTTTTTGTATTCTTTTAAATATTCTTTAATTTCTTTAATTTCATTGTCTGGAATACTATCTGTTCCAAAACTTGCAGAATAAGCATACTTTGGTTTATCTTTTACAAAAGATAAATAATATGGTGCTAATATTCCTTTATTCCAACCAGAATTCCATACTTGATCAGAACCTGTAAAATATAAATCATATTTATCTTCAAAGTCTTTAAAATCATCTTCACTTAGATATTCTTTTTTAGACAAGTTTAAATACTTTTTTTGAAAACCCTTAAATACTTTATTCCACTTACAATATGTTGGTAAAAATGCCATATATCTTACAGGATTACCTTTAGAATATAGTTTTCTTAATCCTTTACCATATGTATCGCTTCTCTTATAATCTATGAATTCAATATCACCAAAGTATCCCTTAAGCTTTTCTTGTGTAGCTAATGCTTGAAGTTGTGTTCCATAGTTATATACAGAATGCATAGTTATAACGGCTACTTTCATTATCTATCACCAACATATTCTATAGTAGGATTAAATCTTTTGTGCTTTCTTAACGCTTTAAGAATTACTCCTGCTCTTTTAAATTTATGAGTTTTTGCTTTAAATAAACATTTAAAAATCATATAATAACTTTTTAATTTATAAACTTTGTATTCTTTTCTATCATGTTTTCTATATGTATATAAAAGATTTCTAAAATTATAAAAGTATCTATCTATTTTAGCTTCTTCTATATCAACAACATTTATACCTTTGTTAGATGGCATTTTATGAATAACAGTACTACTAGGAACTAAATATCCTTTCTTATAACTACTTAATCTTTTTGTATATTCAAAATCATCACCATAAATGAAGAATTCTTTTATTGGTAATCCAACATGCTTTACTGCATCTACTGTAATAAAACATGAAACAAATGAAGCTGAGTTAATACAAATTATTCCATCCGAAATAGTTTTGTATTCTTCAATTGCTTTTCTTCCTACGCTTTGAATATTCATATCACATAGTGAATTATCTGTCCATAAAGCAATACTACTTAAGAATGAAAAATTATCTTTTAATAGTTTCGCTTTGTCTAGGAAAGATGATAATGTTTTTTCTTGGACCATAGTATCATCATCCATAATCCATAGATAATCTACATTATCATTTTCACATACATATCTAATACCATAATTAAATCCACCAGCACCGCCTAGATTAGATCCTGTATTAACATATTTAACATCTTTTGAATATTCTTTTTCTATCATTTCTTTAGTACCATCTGTACTAGCATTGTCAATAATATATATTTCTAAATTATTCTTCTTTTTTGATTTTAATAAATTGTCTATACATTCTGTTAATAGTTTTTTTCTATTATAAGTAACAACAATTGCAGCAGTTTTTTTCATACTCTTTTTCCCTTTCTAAAATCAATATAGTTTAACAATTGACCTAAACTAATCCAGAATATTACTGACATTGGTGAATCAATATATATGATTTCTGTTATAAATAAAGATGCAATTACTTCAACTATAATAATTGTTAAGAATAAAATATTATCAACATTAGTATTAATTAAATACTTTAAGTTTTTTAATACTAAGAACATTACTATCACTATAAATGCTAAATATAATAATAAACCAATTATTCCTTGACTAACTAACGTATCCATAAGCATGTTATGCATAGATGAAAATATTTTTTGGGAATTGTTTATAATATATGAATCTGGTAATTCATCTTTTACATAAGGAAGTACATTAGCATGTCCAATTCCAAATATTGGATTCTTTTTTGCAATTTCAAAACCACTCTTCCATATATCCATTCTTCTATTAGAAATATCATTATTAGGTTTAAAACTTCGTTCCATTTTAGAATATGTTTTCATGTTACTTTTTGAATGGTTATTTGTTTTCTTTACTGAAGTTTTAACTTCTTTATTTACAAAATCGACTACTTTATTATATGAATATCTTCCTTGAAATGAAATTAATGCTGATAATAATAAAGCAACAATTAAAACAATCTTTACTTTTTTACTAGTTTTATTTTTAGATAAACATAGTAATAATATATAGAAAATTCCACAAACTGTTAAGGATAAAATACCCATTCTAGATGCTGAAAGTGAAATATAAAATGCAAACAAGAAACAAGCAATTATATTTAATACTTTTATAAATTTGCTATTTGAAATTACAAATTTATGTAATGCCATAATAAAGGCCATAGTCGATATTAAAGCACCTATATTAGGATCCCAAAATACGCCAAATAATCTATTAGCAGATATTCCATATACTATTGGATCCATTGCTGTATTAATAACCTTATTGTAATTAATTACTAATACATATAAACTTCCAAGAACTAAGAATAATGCAAATATAACAAATAGATCAGCCAATTTTTTTGCATTAAATCTTTTTGTTTCACTTGGCTTATTTGAGTATAGATATAATATTCCAAATTGGAACATCATAAGAATAAAAAATTTTATGTTTAAGTATAATCTGTATTTTCTAAATATAATTGTAGGTACTAATAAAGTTAAATCAAATAAGATTAATAAGATACTTTTAAAATCTAATTTATATTTTTTAAGATTAATTAATCTATATAATAAGATTAATCCTCCTAAAAAAGTCATTGGCCATAAAATAAATGATATTATTTTAGTACCAACAGTACAATTAAATGCTTGAAGGAATCCTTCTAACATAAATAAAAATGAAAACAATAATTCAAAATTAAATTTTTGAGGATGATCTACTACACTTGAATTAATAATATCTATTGAT
Organism: Bacilli bacterium; assembly: GCA_017542065.1. GTDB lineage: Bacteria > Bacillota_I > Bacilli_A > RF39 > UBA660 > RUG13038. The sequence goes on from JAFXXX010000019.1 coordinate 199,954, forward strand.
TGATTATTATTATTTAAATCATATTCTTTTGCTTTCTTAAGAAGTTCATTACTTCTTTCCTTGCTCCTTTCAATAATTTCATCAGCCCATGCTTTAGCAGATTTTATAGGTAGCATTTTTGAATTCTTGCCTATTATTATTTCATCAGTTATTCTATCACTAAACAAACAGGGAAGACCTGCAAATTGTGCTTCGATTCCAGTTATTGGGAAACCCTCAAATTTTGATGGAAGAATAAAAATATCCATAGCATGAATATAATCTTCAACATTATTAATTCTTCCAGTATAAATAATATGATTTGTTAAATTCTTCTTTTTGGCATATGATTTTACTTTTTCAAAATCATCTCCCCCACCAATACATATTAGTTTAACATTATTATTTTGTTTTAATGTTTCTTCTAAAATATCTACTGCAAACGTATTGTTCTTTGAAGATAAATCAAATCTAGCAATATGTCCAATTAGAATTTCATCATTTAATCCAAGTTCTTTTCTAATTTCTTCTCTTTTATTTTTATTAAATTTGAAATTTTTTGAATCGATTAAATTGTTTGCAATTATGTAATCATTTGAATTATATACATGTGATGTATATAACCATTTAGCTGCTTTCTTTGAACATGCAAGATATGTATTTGAACAATTTGTCACAATACCTTTTCCAAAGAAATTAGCTATTCTCTTAATCAATCTATTAATAATATTTGATTCAGCAACTGATGAACTATGTGAATGTGAAATAATCTTTTTCACTTTGCATAATTTAGCAACTATTAATCCAAGGCAATCATATGCAGATGATATATTAAAATATGCTATGTCATAGTTTTCTTTTCTAATGATTCTTCTTAGTTCTTTTATGCAAGATATAAAATGTTTATTTCTTGGAATATAATATAGATTATTATATTTAACATCTGATAAGATATCATTTTTTATTTTTTTATCACTTCTCTTATCTTCTCTAGTTAAAAAATCTATTTGAATATCTTCACTAGATATTTTCTTAGCAAAGTTAACTATATATTGATTAACTCCTGCTCCAAGATTTTCTGTAACATAACCTATTAATATCTTCTTCATATTTTCACCTCCTTATAAAAAATTATCTAATTGTTGAATAAAACCTCCAACATAATTTGTAAAAATTAAATCCTAAATATGTAGAGATTAAACCTAGTCTATCTCTTAGACCTATTCTTTTATCTTTAAGAATTTCTTTTCTATGTTCTTTTATGTATTTTGTTAATTCTTCTTTATGCTTTTCATCATATTTCTTTGATTTAGCTAATTGAGTATATGTGCTTAAATATGCATACATTATTCTTCTTTTGCATGCCTTTTCTAAGTCAGGATACTTTTTAATAATATAATTACACATTTCATTAGTAGATTTTATTAAATCAAATTTTCTTTCAGAAAAACTATTGTTTGAAATAGAATTTCCTCTAATTATGTAATTATATATTGGAACAGAATTTAAAACTATTACTTTAGATTTATCAATAAGTTTATATGTAGTTGCAGCATCTTCATATACTCTTCCTCTTGGATATCTTATATCATCAAATAATTCTATTTTATATAATTTACCCCAAGCAGAAACATCAAAGTCTTCTCCATATAATAGTTTTTCAAAACATTCATGAGGATCTACAATGTATTTCTTGTTAGAACCTGTATTCAAAGTTTTTTTAGGATATCTAACATAATGCTTTCCCATAGATATGTCTGCATTTTCATTAATAAGATTATCATATAAAAACTCAACATAATTTGGTTCAAGATAATCATCAGAGTCAACAAATGAGATATACTCACCCTTCGCTTTTTCTATACCAGCATTTCTAGCATCTGATAGTCCACCATTCTTCTTATGAATAATTCTTATTCTTTTGTCTTTTCCAAACCATTTGTCGCACATTCTTGGACATTTATCAGGTGATCCATCATCTACTAAGATGATTTCTAGATTCTCATATGTTTGATTAACAACACTTTCAACACATTTATCTAGATATTCTTCAACTTTATATACTGGAATAATTATAGAAATAAGCGGCTTAGCAGCTTTTTCCATACTTCTTTCCTCCAAACTTTGCTATCAAGAAGCCAAATCCCTTTTTTATCCAATTTATATGTTCTATTTCAACATAAGGTATTTCCTTATATTTGATATTATTAGTATATAAATATACATCTAATAATAATTCAGAAATTCTACCATAAAATCTAGCATGGAATGTATCATAATCTTTTGTATCTATTCTTTTTTCTAATTCAAATAATATGTCAAATAACCAATTACAGTAATCATTTAATATATCTTTTTTCATAATGAACATATTAAACATATGAGCAGATGTTCTTTTGTGTAATCTATCAAATTCTTTTAAATATCTTGGATATCTTTCTTCTAGAATCTTTCTTGTTTCATCTAATGGTTCAATATATAGAGAATGTTTATAATGACCATATAGGTTTTCTATAAAATATTCTCTTTTCTTTGGAAGAATTACATCATAATCTTTTAATATTTCTTTTGCTTCTTTTCTAGTTAAAACATGATCTAAAGTATCTTCTATCTTTTTATACTTTTTCCATTTTAAACTAAAATGTCTTCTATAGTGAGCAAGTCCTAGATAATCATAATCTAAGTTTTTCCATGCCCAATAAAGACCTGTTAACTCACAAAAAAAAGGATTCTTTGTAGATATATTATCTCCTGTATTATCTCTTGTGTAACCTAAATCTTTCTTTCCTTCAGCACCTACTTGAACAGGTAAATACAAATTATCCTTTGGCATTTGATACTCTTTATGAGTAGCAATAATTACTGTAATTTTTTTCATTTTTAATCCATCCTCCTGACATATTATGTATATATATAATTATATATTATATGGCATGCTAAGTCAAACAAATGGGCCAAAAAAAAGGAATAAAAGCCATTTTATTCCTTTGTATATTCAATCAAATTATATAATATTAAATCATTTGATTCTTTTATGATTGCTTCTGAATATGTTTTATGTTCCTCAACATAGTTTGCACTAAGCTGAGCATCTGGATTAATCATCTTATAATTATCAGATGTTGCATAATAATAAACATCTTTTGTTAGGAAGTTTCCATTAGGGAATACTACTGTATTATCATCCTTTATTTCAAAGATATCTCTTCCTAAGGCATATTTATTATATATACCAAGCATATTACCTATTGTTGGGAACACATCTATCATACCCATTGGATATGAATAAGTATTTGGTTTAATAGAACCATCTTTTGTATATATTAAGAATGGTACTTTCTTAAATACCTCATTTGAATAATAATCATATTCGTTATAATTTTCATCAGTTTTTTCTTTAAATACTCCAGTTTCAGGATCAAAATTATTATAAGCTGCAAATTCTGATTTACCTATTTGCGCTGCATGGTCACCATACATAACAAATACTGTTTTATTAAATTCATCATGAGTATTAACATACTCCATGAATTCTCCTAAAGCTTCATCAGCATAATGAACACTTCTTATATATCTACCAATTGTTTCTACATCTTCTTCTAATAAATAGTCATAAACTATTTCATTACCTTCTTCATCAAATCTACCAGTATGATATCTAACATCAAATGCATCTTCACCTTCTAAGTAATAAGGATCTTCAAATGGTGTATGATTTGAAAGCATAAGTATAGTTCCCATATAGTTATTATATTTATCATCTGTATCAATCATAGCTTTAATTTCACCAAGTTTAACTTCAGATTGTCTAAAGAATGATTTATCAGAAAGTCCAAGACCTATAACTTCATCTATTTCATAATCATCTTGACTATAGAATCTTTCGTATCCTAATGAATCATGTAAGTTTTGTCTATTCCACATAGATGCTTTATTACCATGCATTGAGAATGTATAATATCCTTTTTCTTTTAATAGTTTTTCAATAGATACATAATTTCTATTATAGTAAGAAACTGCAACAGTTCCTGATTGTGCTGGTAATAAACTAGTGTTTAGAGTAAACTCAGCATCAGAACTTGTTCCTACACTAACTTGTGAATAGAAATTATCAAAATACATTGATTCTCTAGTTAATTTATTTAAGTTTGGTGTAACTTCTTGTCCATTTATTTCTAAACCTACTAAGAATTGCATCATACTTTCTAAGTGAATAATAATTACATTATAACCTTCAAGTTTATTAGTATATTCATTATTACTTCTTTCATTAGTATTGTTATTATAATAATTAATAAATTCTTCTGCAGCTTTATCTTTACCAAAAGTAGCATCTAATTTAGTTTTAATAGTTTGTCCTAAATCATTAGCTTGATAAACAATAATACCATATCTTTCAACTATGTATTCTCTATTCCATTGCTTTCTAAGTCTAGATAAATCTGTCTTAGTAAGCATACCAATACTAATAACTAATATTACTCCACCAGTTATTAAAACACCAGGTAATATTTTCTTTCTTTTTTCTACTTTTTCCACAGTAAAGTAGTATCTTTTCTTTCTAAGTATTTCTCTATGAACTATATAAATAATTAATACAAATAAATATACAAATGTCTTATATGAAAGTTTTGCTACAACTGAATCACTAACAGTAAATGTTTGTGCAAAAGTTTCAAGTAATGAGAATGATGCAAATGATGTAAAGAATAAATAATACATTCCATTAACAGTATTAATAAATGTATATAGTATTAATAATACTAACCAGTATTTAAATTGATTCTTTGGTTTAAATAAATAACCTAAACTACCAAGTAATAATATAATTGATAGATCAAATAAAAATGCTTTAATATTTATACTATCTTCAATTGTAAATATTCTAAGTAATTTACAACTTAATAGTGATAATATTACATATGATAAAAATACTCTGTTATATTTCATAAAATGAAGTATTTGATGTAATAATTTCTTAAAGCTAAAACTCTTAATACTCTCATTAAAATTATTTTTAATATTAACGGCTTTCTTTTTCATTTATTCATTTCCTCTTTATAATATTATAGTATTTTTACATAAAAAAGTAAAATAGAAAAGATATGTCATAAGACATATCTTTTACATTTTATTCTTTTGATAATTCCAAGAATCTCTGCACATATCTTCTAGTGTTTTTTCTGCTTTCCAACCAAGTTCTGTTTCTGCTTTAGTAGGATCAGCAAAGAATTCATCTAGGTCTCCTTCTCTTCTTGGGCCAAATTTATATGGTAAATCTATATTATTAACTTCTTTAAATGTATTAACCATTTCAAGTACACTTTTTGGAGTACCTGTTCCAAGATTATAATAATATATTCCATTATCAGATTTATCTAATTTTTCTAATGCTTTTATATGACCTACAGCTAAATCTACTACATGTAGATAATCTCTTCTACATGTTCCATCAGGTGTATTATAGTCATTTCCAAATATAGTTAATTCATCTAATTTCTTAGCAGCTACTCTTTGAATATATGGCATTAAGTTATTAGGTATTCCTTCAGGATCTTCTCCTATTAATCCGCTTTCATGAGCTCCTACAGGATTAAAGTATCTTAGTATTGATATTTTCCATTCAGGATCCGCTTTATATAAATCTTCAAGTATTTCTTCTATCATAACTTTAGTCATTCCATATGGACTAGAAGGTATTCCTCTTTTCATAGTTTCAACATATTTTGGTGATTCTTGAACACCATAAATAGTAGCAGAAGATGAAAATACAAATTTCTTAACTCCATACTTTTGCATTGTTTCAAGAAGTATAATAGCTCCTGAAACATTATTTTCGTAGTATTCTAAAGGCTTTTTAGTAGACTCTCCTACTGCTTTATATCCAGCAAAATTAATAACAGAATCTATCTCATTTTCCTCAAATACTTTTTCTAAAGATTCTTTATCTAAATAATTAATATTATAGAATTTAACATCTTTACCAGTTATCTTCTTAATAGCATCTAAAACTTCAATTTTACTATTTGATAAGTTATCAACAATGATAACATTATCTCCTCTATTTAATAATTCAACTACTGTATGAGAACCAATATATCCAGTTCCACCAGTTACAAGTATATTCTTCATTAATCCTCCTATACTAATTTAATTATACTAAATAGATATAAAAAAATAAACACTTACGTGTTTATTTAGCTCCCTTACCACCAAATATAGTTTTAAATGTTTTAAAGAATATTTTTAAATCCATTTTAAATCCACAATTATTTGAATAGTATTCTTCTAATCTAAGTCTTTCTTTAAAACTTAAATCACTTCTTCCACTAACTTGCCAGTATCCTGTTAAACCTGGTTTAGTAGAAACTATTACATCAAATTTATTACCCATATCTTTCTTTTCTCTTGGTAAATATGGTCTATTACCAATTAAAGACATATTACCTACAAGTATATTAATTAATTGAGGTAATTCATCAACAGATTTTCTTCTTAAAAAATCTCCTATCTTAGTAATTCTAGGATCTTTTTCTAGTTTCTTATTTATTTCATATTCTTTTCTTAATTTTGGATTCTCTTTTAATAACTTTTCTAATATTTCATCTGCATTTAAAACCATTGTTCTAAATTTAATGAAATTAAATTCTTTTCCATTCTTACCAATTCTTTTTTGTACAAAAAATATTGAATGAAAATCTCCTGAACACATATATATTACCTTAATTACAATTATAAGTGGTAATAAACAAATGCATCCAAAAAGACCTACAAAAAAGTCAAATACTCTTTTTACAAATCTATAAAATAGTTTTTTACTAGTTTTCTTTTTTGTTGCCATATTAATGCTCCTATTTCTATATAAATATTACTTTTAATTCTCTTATATCGTAAAATCATTATAACACTAAACTACTCTTAAATCAATAATAGAGAGCCTAAAAAAAATAAACACTAATGTGTTTATTTCTTTAAACTAAATGTATATGGAATAGTATCTGTAAAATCAGTTATACTAGTTCCTGTTGTTGAAGATGGTCCTTCTAAAGCCATATAGTGAATCTTTCCATCTTCTGCTTCAAACCAATATGTTACTAAATATGAGTTATCAGCTGGATAATATGAATATACTTGATATGCTGTATATTCCTTATTCTTACCAATTTTAACAGTAGCACCTGTTACATTAGTTGCTTTAGTATTTTGTAATTCTTGTGCACTATAATTATCTGCTGCCATTTTAGCAGTCATCTTATTAGTTGTATCAGGAACAACATCTAAAGATAAAATAAATACTGAAGCATATGAATATTGAAGTGCATGTGCACCTGCAGTATCATAGAATTTATACCAATTGTTTGGAACAGTTACATATCCATGATCATCATCACCAACTACTTTAGTATCAGTACTAGTTGTTGTAGTTGTAGTAGTTGTTGTAGTTGTATTTGTATTATCATCTTTCTTAATAGTTGAACTTGTTGGTTCTTTAGTTCCAAATAGTTCATCTTTAAACTTATCATATGCTATATAACTTATAGCAGTTAATAGTAATACTCCTAATACTACAATGATAATAATAAGTGGAGTTTTACTACCCTTTTTCTTTGGTGCTTCTGGAGCACTTGTAATTACAGGTTCTGCAGGAGCTATAGGCTCAACTGGAGAAACTGGTTGCTCTACTGGAGCAGGTTCTACAGGAGTTGGTTCTACATAAGTAGTTTCTTCTGTAGTTTGAATATTTAAATCATTATTTTCATTCATTTTAAAAATCTCTCTTTCTATTATAAATAGTAATCTATCATTAATAATAATTCAATCAATAAAACGTAAAATAGACAATTGATTTACAATTGTCTATTAGTATCTAATGGCTGCCCCAGTAAGATTCGAACTTACGCGTGCCGGAGTCAGAGTCCGGAGCCTTACCACTTGGCTATGGGGCAACATTTAAATTATAACACCATTAATTTCTTTTGAAAATTGTTACGAACTTATCTCCGTATTTTTTAGTTTTTACTTCATCTAGGAAATCATATTCATGATTTATATCTCTATCATATTCACATATAATTAATGCTTTAGAATTAAGCATATTATATTCTAATAATTTGTTAATAGCTTTATCTATATAATCATCTTTATATGGAGGATCTAGAAATACTATATCAAACTTATTATTTTTTAAATTATTTAATGCATTCATATAATCATCTTTAATAATTACTGAATTATCTTCTATATTAAATGTTTTAATATTTTTATTAATAGTATTAATAGCTACTTTATTATTATCAACAAAATAACATTTAGTAGCACCATTACTAATAGATTCTATTCCAAGATTACCTGAACCTGCAAATAAATCTAATACTATAGAATCTCTTATTTCAAATTGAATAGTAGAAAATATAGATTCTTTAACTCTATCCATTGTAGGTCTAGTTCCTTCTATATTAAAGCCTTCTATATTTCTTCCTTTTAATAATCCACTAATAACTTTCATATAAATCACCTACTAAAATTATATAAAAAAAAGCATACATTAACAAGTATGCTTTTCTACTATACTAGATATTTCTTTACTAAGTTTAATAGAGAATAATCTTATTTGTTTCTCTAATTCAATATATTCCTTAATATCACCGTACTTAAATAGCTCTTTTCTGATAGATATAACCTCGTTAATGTTATCAGTAGTATTAAGTTTATTAATTAAAGACATATATTCTTTATTAGATTTAATAGAATTATGTAATTCTTTAAATCTAATTATTTCATAAGTATTATCTAATTCACTTATTAGTTTTGAAGGATTACCAGCTTGAGCCACCGCCGCCGCCTCCTCCTCCACCAGAGAAGCCACCGCCTCCAGAGAATCCTCCTCCGCCACCGCCGGAAGATTCATAAGGTCTACTAGACATTGTTGTTTTAGCAGATGCAGTAATTGAATCTAATCCTGATGTTAAACTTTGAAGTCTAAATGCTCCAGTATGAACATCATATATATTACCTTCATACCAAGTTGGAGGTTCTAGTTTAATAGATTCAAATTTCTTAATCCATTTATTAGTTAAACCAAATACATAAGCATATGGTAAAACTTTATAGAATATTTCAGGATCATCTTCTACTAAAGTATTTATTTTATTAACATCTACTTTATCTATAAATTCTCTATATCCTGCTACTTCAGCATATAATTCTTCTGCTTCTTCAGTTCTTTTCTTAGTACAAATACTAAGAATTAATTGAAGTAATATATTAGCAGGTATTAATGTCCAGAATATTGCATATGGAACAACATATACAGTATGAACTTTATATGATAATAAATCAGATACGGGTATTATCATAAAACAGAATGATATGATAGCCATAAATATATTATAAGCTATAACTCTATCATGACTCTTACCATAAATAGTATATGTTTTACCAAGTTGTGACATAGCAGTTCCAAGTGATGTATAGAACTTATTAGTTAAATCTTTCTTAGTTACTATACCATCTTTATCTGCTTTCTTAAATAAACCTTTAAATGTAGTTTTAATATAATTTGGTTCACTATCATCTAATGGTTTTAAATATTGAAGCTTAAACTTACTTCCTTTATCATCAATTATTTTTAAATACCCTTTAGTAGCTAAATAAGTAATTAATGAAACTATATCATTTGATTGTGGAACTCCATTATATAGGAAACCTGCTAAAGCAGAGTCCATTTCTTTTGGAGGAGTATATCTAACTACCATAGTCTTTTTCTTTCTAAGACCAAATTTAATAAATAGTGCTATTCCTCCTAGCATCATTATAATTAATGCTAGTATTGTAATAACTAATACTGCTGGAGTTAAATCAACATGTTTTCTAGCTCCTACAAAGTACCCATTAGGAAGTTCAATTCTAACAGTTAAACCTTCTCTTTCATTAAGAGCAACTCCATTAAATTTTTCTTCTATATAACCTGTTATTTGTCTTCCATCTACATTATAATTAACGCCCTTATTATATGCATTTCCGTAATAACCAGTAGTAAAGTTAATTAATGTTCCTTTTTCATTACTAGTTTCAAAATCTTTAGGCATAACTATAGTAAATGTTGCTTCTTCTATTTTAGCAGTCCATTCTGTACCTATAATGTTGTAATATACATCATCATACTCATCAATCATATCATCACCAGTATCATATGTATATTTAATAACATAAGTATATAACTTACCTACTTCTAAAGTTTGATATGCACTACCAATCTTTAATACTTTATTACCATCATCTGTTTCAGTTGTATATTCTTCATTAACAGATATATCTCTATATTTAACTCTTTGTTTAATATCTACTTCTCTACCATCAACCATTCTTCTATAAGTAGATGATAATGGTAAAGATCTTTTAATACCATGTTTACCAGATTGATCAAAAACTACATTAATAGTTTCAGTAACATCTAAGGTATTATTTTCATTAACAATTATTTTTACATCATATTTTGTAATGGTAAAACCATCAGTAGTTGCTTTAGCACTAAATGGTAATACCAAAAGAAAAAATGATACAAAAATAAATAATAATTTCTTTTTCATATCATTTTCCTTCCTATTATTCTGAAAAATCTACTGTAACATTCTTTCTTTGTTCTTCAGTTGCTTCATATAACTTAATATCTTTATATCCTAAGATAGAAGCTACTATGTTACTTGGTATTGTATGAATTAGAATGTTATAAGCTTTAACAGTAGCATTGAAGTATCTTCTAGCTCCTACTAATTCAGTTTCAATTTCATTTAATGATTCTTGTAATTTAATAAAGCTTGTATCAGCTTTTAATTCTGGGTAGCTTTCTGATATAGCAAGTAATCTACCTAGAGCAGAACTCATTTGTTCATCTGCTTCAACTTTTTCATTAATAGTTTGAGCTCCTAAACCTTTGTTTCTTGCTTCAACTACTGCTTCAAAAGTTTCCTTTTCATGTTTAGTATAACCCTTAATAGTGTTAACTAAATTTGGAATTAAATCAAATCTCTTAGTTAGATATACATCGATATCTGCAAATGCATTATCAACTTCAGCTTTCTTTCTAACTAGTTTATTTGCAACTCCAATAAACCATAGTATTAATAATACTAATATGGCAACGCCAACGATTATCCAAATCATAATCTAATCTCCTTTACTAAAAAATATTATAGCATATTTTACTCTTTTTTTCAAGATACCTAGATCTTAAAATCGTTAAGAAAATCGTCAATAGTTAAAATTTCATCATCGATTTCTTGAAGTGAAACTTCCTTCTTAGGAACTTCTTTTTTAGGTTTAACAACTTCTACTTTAGGAGCTTCATCTTCAGTAAATAATTCTAATTCTTCTATTGTATCTTCTTCTAGTTCCTCTATTTCTTTAGGAACAGATTTATCATCTTTTTCTATTTCAGCGATTCTAAATACATCTTGAATTCTTTGCTTTGAAATAGTTCCAGCTGCTGCATGTCTATCTGCAAGTTTTATTTCACTATTCTTAAGTTCAAATATTTCTTTAATATTTAGAACGCCAAATTTATCTCTAGAATCTGTTATAAATGCTTTAATCGTATTTTGAGGATTTGTCTTGATCAGTCTTATTAATAAAGAACCTCTCCTTGCCCTAGCACTTACTTCAAGCTCTTCTAGTTTTACCCTCTTAGCGGATGTGTCTGTAAATAAAGTTATATACTCTGCTTCATCATAGATTTCTGCAGATACTACTTTATCTTTACCTAGTTTAATAGATTTTACACCAGAAGCTTTAAGTCCTACTACAGGTATTTCATTTAAGTGGAATATTAGTCCATAGTTATCAGATGTACATACAAATACATTATCTGCATTCTTCTTAATAACTGAAACTACTTTATCATCACCTTTTAATTTCATACATTGTACAGGCCTTCTAGATAATACTTTATAATCTATTAAGTTAGTTCTCTTAGTCATACCATTCTTAGAGAATAATGTAATATATTCTTTTTTATCAAAGTCATATATTGGCATAGATGTAATAACTTTTTCTTCATCTTTAATAGTAATAATATTACTAATATGTTTACCCATTTCTTTCCATTTTAAATCTGGAAGCATATGAACAGGGATTGATAAGAAGTTACCAAGGTCTGTGAATACAAGTAAAGTATCCTTAGTATTCATTTCATACATACCAATAACATAATCATTTTCTTTTAATGCTAAATCATCTGATTCAGAAGCTGAATAACTTCTAAGAGATGTACGTTTTACGTAACCTTCTTTAGTTACTACTACCATAACATCTTCTTTAGCAATTAATGCATCTTGATCTATCTTAATTTCTGTTATTTCATCTACTATTTCAGTTTTTCTATCTTCAGCATATTCTTTTCTAACTTCAGATAATTCTTTCTTAATTTGTTTCATTAATTTCTTTTCGTCAGAAAGAAGTGCTTCTAATTCTTCTATAAATGCTTTTAATTTTTCTAATTCTTCTTTTAATATAGCAACGTCAGTATTAGTTAATCTATATAATTGTAATTTAACAATTGCATCTGCTTGTTCAAAAGTGAATCCATATTCTTTTTGCAAATTTTCTGTAGCTTCTGCT
>JAFXXX010000020.1 GCA_017542065.1 Bacilli bacterium
CCTGGTAAAGGATCTGCTTTCATGAAAATGAAACTTAAAAACTTAAGAGCAGGTACAACATTAGAAAAAACTATGAATACTAATATTAAACTTGAAAAAGCTAATATTACTAAAGTACAAATGAGTTATTTATATTCAACTGGTGATGAATATGTATTTATGGATATGAATACTTATGATCAAGTTACATTACCAGAAAAACAAATAGAAGATGAAGCTAAATTCTTAAAAGAAAACTTAGAAGTTGAATTAGTTTACTTTAATGATGAATTACTTGGTGTTAATTTACCAGATAAGATTGATTATAAAGTTACTTCAACTACAGATGCTGTTAAAGGTAATACTTCAACTAATGCACAAAAAGATGCTGAATTAGAAAATGGTTTAGTAATTAAAGTTCCATTATTCATTAACAATGATGATGAAGTAGTAGTATCTACTGCTGATGGAAAATATGTTTCAAGAAAATAACCCTTGAAATAGATTTTAATTTGTGTTATTATTTATTTGTCCGTTCAAGGACAAGTATTTGCCTCAGTAGCTCAGTTGGATAGAGCAACGCCCTTCTAAGGCGGCGGTCAGGGGTTCGAATCCCTTCTGGGGCACCACTTTTAAAATTAATCAATTCTAAATGAATTGATTTTTTTTGACTTTATAGTTATATATGATATAATTCTATCTATGTGTTTTAAAGAAAGGAGGAATATTTTTATGGCATACAGTTATATGGAAGCTGTTAGATTATTATCTAAAGTTATAATAGATAATTTACCATTACCAGAATATTGTGATGTACATGACTATGATTTTATGAAAATAGTTGAAGGCTATTTAAGACAAAGAAAAATTAAACGTTTAGATAGTAAATCTGATACAGAACTAGCTTTACAATTATTAAAGAATCAGGAAAAGAAAACTAGACATGTTCCTGAAATCAAAATATTTATTCATGGGAAGTCTGCTGCTACATTTGCAAAAATGAATAATGTTCCTGCTTCTTCATTAAGACATGCAATATATATTGGTAATAAGAATCATCCCGAAAAATCAAATGATGAATTAGGGGATGAATATGTTAGAAAATATAAACTAAATCAATTACAATTCTTATATTATGGCCTTACACTAGATGAGTTACATTCTATGACAGGTATACTTATTCGTTTAAAACATGTACAAGAAATGTATGTAGATGAATATGAAGGAAAAGATACAAGACCTTTTGATGAAATCAGTAATGAAATAATAAGTAGATTAATTAATATAAAACAAAAGAAACTTGTGATGGCAACTAATAGTTCATCATCAGATGAAGGAGAAAACTAGGATGGATTTTGAACATTTTGTATATAAAGGTTATTTATTACCTGATTATTGTGAATTAATAAAAGTATCTTTACAACAAATTAAAAATCTTTATAGAAGACTAAGAAGAACAAAAAAGCATTCTGCAAAAACCAATGAAGAATTATTAACTTATCTTCTAGATCATCTAAATGAAATGAAATTGGGTGTTCAATACAAATTATGGTATCACGGTATTCCATTGATAATATGGTGTCAAATACATACTGAGTATGCTTATGATTCATTAGTAGCTGTTATTACTGCTGGTCAAGAAGCTGATCCAACAAAATCAGTAGATGATATTCTAGATGAATACTTTGCTAAAGAGCATAAATCTTACATAAGATAATAAAAAAATAAAGAACTTAGTAATAAGTTCTTTTATTTTTATAGTTTTAAGTTTATAATAATAATCATATTATTTACTAGGAGGGTTTGTATGTCAAAATATTATATGGATGAGGATTGTAGACGTCCTTTAAAGCAATTCTGTGATTCTTTAGGATTACCTTATAGAGATATATTATTAAATATATATAAGTTAGAAGTTAAACCTGAAAATAAAATATTAAAACCACATGAATTAGCTAATAAATCAGTTTTAGAATATATAGAGTCTATTGAACAAGAGGATAACTTTGGTGTTTTACATGATTATATTGTTGAAATGAGTAAAAAGAGTAATGTAGATAGTGATGTTGTAATTAAATATATGAATAAAAATAAAGAATCTTCATCTTTATCTTTTGGAGCTTTACTTGGGGAAGCTATTAATTATGCATCATCACACAAATACTTTTTAAATGGAGTAGCTGTTGACGATATTTGTGATGAAAATGGATACAATAAAGATGAAGTTAATAAAAATATTGATATGGAGATTGAAAGTAATCCTACTGCTCCAAAGGCTTATTCAATTACTAAGTGTTTAGCTTTAGCAAAAATTGAAGGTCAATTAGAATTTGTTATTGATGGTGTTCCTCTAATTGATAAATGTAGAGAGTTAGATATTGAACATATGCCTATTATAATTGAATATAAAAAAGAATATGGTGATAAACCACCATTAAATGAAGAAGGATTAAAGAGTATTTATAATAGGTTTAGAAGAAAACCACCAAGAAATAGAAGAAATACTGTATATGGTGTACCTGTTTCATATTATTGTACTGAAAATGGGTTATCATATTCTTCTGTTATGAATTATAAGTATGGAATTGATTTACAAGATAAAGTAACTCCTGAAGAGGATAAATATTTACAAGCTATTGAAAGATATAAGTATATTAAGGAAAATAAAGTGGATCGTAAACCAGATGTATTTATGGGTCTTAAATATTTAGCAGATCTAGATTGTGAAAATTATGCAGGATATGTTCATTATTATTGTAAAATGTTAAATATTGATTATGAAAGATTAATGGAATTAAATGCATTAGGTTTTTCTATGTATCAAGCATTTTATATTATATGGTTTTTTAGTGATTTAAAAGATGATAAAACAAAACTTTTAAGTATTTCTGATAAAATGCTTTATTCTAAAGTTTGGGCATATTCTCAAGGAATAAATGCTAATAAAAGATATATGAAAGAAGAATCTGAAGAAGAATCTAAAGAGGATTTAGAAGATAATCAAAAATATTTAGGTGAATCTATAAATGTAGTAGAGAAGCCAAAGAAAAAGAAAGAAAAGAAAGAAGTAGAATGTGAACCTCTTCCATTATATAATATACGTATATCAATAGCATATCGTTTTTATAAGTGTGAATTAATTGATAAAGATATGCTTTCAAGTATCATTGCATACAAACGTAATTATATTGATGATATAATTGCGGAGGTTTGCGCGGAAAGAAATTATGATCCAGATAATGATACTATTGATTTCTTAATGAATGCGGGATTCTATCATGTGATGGATGCAATAGAATATTGTTTCTATAGAGATGAAGAAAATATAAAAAGATATATTAAGAATTATGTTAAAAATGGAATAATTAATGAAATAGATAGATATGAGGATTTAAAAATAAAAGACTTAACTTATCGTCCAAGCAATTAAAAAAAGAGCTATAAGCTCTTTTTTATTATATTATTCTCTTCTTTAGAAGCTTTTAATGCTTTAATTTTTTCTTCTACTTTTTCTTTAGTATAATCTTTTTCACCATTTGCTCTGATAAAATGATAAACTGAATTATCATCATCTATAGTGCAAAACTTTCTATAAAGATCTTTTCTAGTATCTTCACTGTCTCTTGCAATAACTAATACATAAGCACCAGCACTTATAAGACCATCTCTAAATTTATCTGCACTATATGGTTCCATATATTTATCATATACATCATTCATTAAAAACATACAACCTCTATCAATTAAACCATCTACAAATTGAGATTGAGGAAGATCTTTGTTTTCTACAAAATATTTTAAACCACTAATTACATTAAAGTCTTTTATTTCTTTTCCAGTAGGCGAATCATTTCTTGCTTTCTTAACTTTTTCAATATTTTTTAGATCGCTATCTGACATGTAATCTCTTCTATGAGCAATTCTATCTTCAAATTCTTGTTTAGCTTCTTCTCTTTTAACATACTCTTCTTTAAATTTAGGTACACCCATAAGTAGATACCATGCAGCATCAGTTTTTATACCTGGATATAATATTTTGCCGCAATATCTATAACATACTCTAATATCAGCATCTTCTTTATTTAGTTCATGTATATAATCACAAATATCATTAAATGATAAATCATCAGATAAATCAATTATTTTAAATCCTTTATCTTCATATAATCCACTAATAACAGTATCTGCTAATTCATCTATGGTTTTATTTTCCTTTATATCCTCCATCATAAACCTCCATATTATATTTATATTATAACACTTTTTTAATAAAGGTTGTAAATAATTTATAAATTATGTATTATTATTGTAGAGGTGATTATAATGAATGAAGTAAGAGATTACTTAAAAGAATCAGGTATGTTTTTTATAGCTACTATTGATGGAGATAAACCAAGGGTTAGACCATTTGGAGTAGCAGAAATATATGAAGATAAACTATATATTCAAACAGGTAAAAGAAAGAATGTATTTAAACAAATAGAAGCTAATCCTAATGTAGAAATATGTGCATTTAATAAAGGAACATGGATTAGAATAGAGGGTAAACTTATATTAGATGATAGAGTAGAAGTAAAGAAATATATGCTAGATCAAAACCCAGAATTAAGAAGCATGTATAACGAAAATGATGATAATACTGCTGTTCTTTATTTTGAAAAAGGTATTGCTACCATATATTCATTTACTGCTGAACCAAAAGTAATAGAATTCTAGTATTTAAAAATAGGTCAAAATTTTTGCATTTTTTAAAAAAAGATGCTATTATATTAAGCAAATTTTAAAAAGAGGGGATTTTATGGGAAATTATAATAAGACTCAATATGAATACATGCTAGAACAAAACAAGAATCACATGAACGAAATAGCATTATCATTTGGGGATAGAAAAATAACTTATGAAGAGTTACATGATAAAATCGATAAGTATTCTAGACTTCTATATAAAAGAGGAGTTAGAGAGGGAGATAGAATAGGTTTTAGTTCATATAATACTCCAGAAGGTGTATATTTATTATATGCTTTATTAAACCTAGGTGCTATTGATATCGGATTTAATCCATTAGAACAAAATAAGAGTTCTAAATTAAATACCAAAGCGGATTTAGAGAATACAAGACCAAAAATGGTTATTACAGTTGATAGAAACTTTAGTAACTTTAAAAATTGGGAAAAGGCTTTAGATTTCTCTACAATTCTATTTTCACCATTAGAATCTGTTCCTGATACTCCAGAGACTAGAAAACTAAAAACTGGTTATAAGTTACAACAATTATTTGCTGGAAACTTTAAATTATCAGGTAAATGTAATTTAAGTTCATTACTTAAAGAAGACTATAGTGATGTTAATTATCCAAAGGGACGTTATATTAAAGATACTGTAGGTGATATTATATTTACTGGTGGTTCAACTGGTACACATAAGGGTGTTGACTTAGCTCAAGATAGTTTTAACGCTGTTGTTGAAGGTATGAACTCTATATTCCCAGCAAAGCCTGGAATGATTCACTTAGGAAATATTCCTTTCTGTAGTATGGCATATGGTAGATCAATATTACACTTTAGTTTATGTAATAATATGGAATATGCTTTAACTCTTAAAGCTATGCCAAGTGATTTCTATCCGGAACTTGTAAGAACACACGCAAATGCAGCTGTTGGTGGTCCAGTTCACTGGGTAACATTAATTGAAGAGAAAAATGGTATATATGTACCAAGTGATCAAGTTAAGCCTGGTACTTTAACTGAACTTCATTATGCTACATCCGGTGGAGAAGCTAAAAAGGCTGCTACTGTTGACGCTATTAATGCAGCACTTGAACAAGGTGGCAGTGATGCCAAAATAGGTGATGGACTTGGAAGTACTGAAACTGCTGCATCTATAATGATCAATAATGGTAGAATTCACCATAAGAATACTGTTGGTACACCAATATCTACTGTAAATGTTAAACTTATTAAACCTAGTGATCCTAAAGCAAAAGCTTCTGAGATTCCAAAAGAAGAAGTTAAAAAAGGTGAAGCAGGTGAATTAATAGTTACTGGTGATACTGTTATGTTAGGTTACCATGGTAATCAAGAAGAAACTGAGAGAGTACTATATTATGATGAAAATGGTAAAAGATGTATTCGTATGGGTGACGTATTAAAACAAGATGAATACGATGAATATGAATATGTTGGTAGAATAAAGAGAAACTTCGTTTCTGGATGTGATAATATTTATTCAGAATTATTAGAAGAAACATTAATGACTATTCCTGAAATAAAAGAAGTAGTAGTTACTCCTATTTCAGATTCAATGGTTCAATTCGTACCAAGATATCATATATATTTAGCACATGAAGATATAGATATAAATGATTTAGAAAAGAAAATTGAGGCAGTGGTATTATCTAAACATAATATTAACTGGCTTCCTGGATCTATAGTTTATTATTATAAACCATTACAAAGAATGTCAAATTCTAAGATTAATGTTGGTTACTATAAAGATATAGATGCTAAAGATTTAGAAGATGGTAAAATTGATATTTCTAAAGCTAAAGAATTAAGATTAAAAGCAATATAAGGAGTTTATACTCCTTATATTTTTTTTGTTTTTTATTTACAATTTTATGATATAATTATTATAGTATGGGGTGATACAATGACAATAGGTGTATACTTTTCAATTAGTACCTTTATTATAATTGGAATACTAGCAGTTTTATTCTTTATTAAAGAAAGAGTAGAAAATATTGAAACTAAAACTTATTCAAAAATTTTAACGGTAACTTTAATAGGTTTAGCTCTAGAAATAGGAACTTGTTTTTGGTATATGAATGGAGCTGATTTGAATGATCATTTATATAGATTAGCATCAAAATTAACTTCGGCTTATTACATGGTATGGAGTTGTTTATTTGTTAATTATTTAATGAATATATGTGATGTTAATAAAGGTTTAAAAAAGGCTCTTAATATTTTTAGTGCAATAATGTTTGTAGGAGTTCTTTTATTACCAATTGAATATAATATTAATGATAATATAGTAACTCCACAAGGACCTAGTATTATCTTAACTTATGTTATTTGTGTTTTTTATACTATATTAGATATAGCAATATGTATTGCAAATAGAAAGAAAATAACATCTGCTAAATTTACTCCTGTATATTCATTATTAGGATTTGGAGGATTAGATATACTTCTTGGTGTATTTTTTCCACAATTATTCTTAATTGGTTATGTTTATTCTTTAATTGTTATAATTATGTATTTTACAATTGAGAATCCAGATATTAGATTATTACAACAATTAAGTGTTGCTAAATTACAAGCAGAAAAAGCAAATAGAGCAAAAACTGATTTCTTAAGTTCTATGTCACATGAAATTAGAACTCCTTTAAATGCAATTGTAGGACTTTCAGAAGATAATTTATCTTATGCTGAAAAGTGCCCTCCAGAGGTTATTGAAAACTCTAATGATATAGTTAGTGCATCTCAAACACTTCTTGAAATTGTAGGTAATATTCTTGATATTAATAAGATAGAAGCAGAAAAAATGGAACTTGTTAATGCTCCATATAACTTTAGAACAGAAATTACTAATATGTGTAAAGTTACAGAAACACGTATTGGTGAAAAACCAATTAGATTTAATTTATATATAGCTCCTGATATTCCATATGAGTTATATGGTGATAAAGGTAAGGTAAAAGAAATAATTAATAATTTACTTTCTAATGCTATTAAGTATACTGATAAAGGTGAAGTAAATCTTAGCTTTAAATGTATTAATGATCTAAGTAAAAATGATTGTACTTTAATAGTTATTTGTAGAGATACAGGTAAAGGTATTAAAGCAGAACAAATTAATAGATTATTTAATAAGTTTGATAGACTTGATGCTGAAAAGAATACTACTACAGAAGGTACTGGTTTAGGTCTTGCAATTACTAAGAGATTAGTTGGTATGATGGGTGGTAGAATTAATGTTCAATCACAATATGGTAAAGGATCTATGTTTATGGTTCATATTCATCAAACAATATCTAAGATGGATGCTCCAGAAGAACCAGCATTTACTGAAATAACTTCTAAAGAAGTAGACTTTGGTCATAAGAGACTTTTAGTAGTAGATGATAATAAACTTAATATTAAGGTTGCTAGAAAAGCATTAGCTAGTTTCAATTTTGAAATTGATGAATGTTATGATGGTGAAGAATGTCTTAATAAAGTTAAATCTGGTAATAAATATGATTTAATACTTATGGATATTATGATGCCTAATATGAATGGTGAAGTGGCATTTAGTAAACTTAGAGAAATACCTGGATTTGATACTCCAGTAATTGCTTTAACTGCAGATGCAGTAGCAGGTTCTCAAGAAAAATATATTAATGATGGATTTAATGACTATATAGCTAAACCATTTAATAAAGAACAAATAAAAGAAAAACTTATTAAAATTTTTAAATAATATGTTATAATCTAGGTAAAGGAGGGTAGTAATATGAAAAGAAGAACTAAAATCATTATTATTGCTATCGTTGTAATTGTAATTGCTATTTTATTATGCGGTGTTATCCTTAAATACTTTAGTGGTAAGAATCGTAAAGATAATATAGTATTATCTACAACTGCTGGTATTCCATATGAATGGAAATGTAAGATTAATGATGAAGATATTGCTACCATCGAACATGTCTACAGTAAGAATATGCAACCAAAGGTAGATGGTGGTGAAGTACAAATCCGTTATTTAATTAAAGGATTAAAAGCTGGTAATACTAGATGTATTTGTAACTATAATAAAACTATCGAAGGTAAAGAAACTATAGATTCACAAGTATATGAAATAATTGTAGATAAAAAATTAAATGTTGAAATAATTAATAATTAAAAGTGTCTTATGGCACTTTTTTTGTTATAATAAATTATAGGTGATTGATTATGTATAAAAAGGATATTAAAAAGATAAATAGCAATACATATTTTTATAAAGATGAGGATTCTAAATCATATATATTTGTATTATCTTTTTTATATAAAACTAGTAAAAAGAATTGTTTAATAGCTAAACTATTATTTGAATATCTATTTTCTATTAATGAAAAGTATAAGACTGTTAAAGATATATTTGATAAGAAAAGGGAATTATATAATTCATCTATATTTCAAACACAGTTTGCAACTCAAGATAATACTTTATTAAAAATAAGATTTGAGATGTTAGATCCTAAAGCTGTTAAAGATAATTACTTTGATGATGCTTTAGAGTTTGTTAAAGATATTTTATTAAATCCATATTTTATTAATGGTAAATTAGATAAAGAAAGAATAGACTTTATAAAGAAAGATTTCTATGATTGGTTTTTAAATACTTATAAAGACTTTCATTTTGATTATCAAAGAAGTTATTTTAAAACTGTATCACCAGATTATTCATGGAAATATAATTCTTATGAGTCTCCTGAAGAATTAAAAGGATTATTAGATAGTATTACTGATAAAGATATTATTGATTTCTATTATGAATTATTAAATAATCATTATAAGAATCTATTATTTGGTAATATGTCTAAAACCGAGATAGATAAGTTACTATCATTATTTAATTTTAAAGAGTCTAATTATAAACTAAATTATAAAGAAAATATAATAATTAAAAATGAATATAATGAAGTTGTATCTAAGAAGTATGATCAGTCTGTTATTAACTTTACTTATAATGTTAGCAATAAAGATAAGTATTGTAATAGAGTATATCAAAGAGTATTAAGTATAATGAATAATGGTAAAGAAGGATTACTAATGGGTATTCTAAGAGAAAAATATGGACTTGTTTATTCAGCAGGTTTATCACTTGGTGATTATACTCCTATATTTGAGATATCATGTTTTATAGATAAAAAGAATAAAGATAAAACAATGGAAGCTGTAAAAGAGTACATTAAATTAATGCATAATAAAAAAGAAGTTAATAAAAGATTAAAAATAGCTAAAGAAAGTATAATAGAAGCAGATAATTTATCTCAAGAATCAGTTAGATCTACTTTTTATGATTGTTATATGGCAGTCTTTGAAGATGCTATATCACATAGAGAATATATTAAAAGACTTAATAAAATTAAAGCAGAAGATATTATTGATTTCTTTGATGGATTAATAAATGAGAATATATTCTTCTATAAGGGGGATAAAAATGAATAATTATAAGAAGGTAGTATTAGATAATGGTATTAGACTTTATGTTCATTCTGATATGACTATGAAGAAAACTGTAGTTTCTTATACGCTAGAGTATGGACATCAAGGACAATATTTTAAATTTAATTATGATGGTAAAGATTATGAAGTTCTTCCTGGATGTGCTCATTTCTTAGAGCATATGCTTCTTGAAAGATCTAGATATGGTGATTTATATATTCAATTTAAAAATTTAAAATATAATTCTAATGCATATACATCATTAAATAAAACAAAGTTTTTCTTTAGTGGAACTAGATGTATTAAATCATCAATAAAGAAACTTATATATGCTTTAGAAAAGCCTGTATTTAATAACAAAGATATTAAATATGTATCAAGAGCAATTATAGAAGAAACAAAAAGAGGATTAAATGATTCTTTTTTCCAAGCATTTTTATTATCTACTAGAAATTCATTTAATAGTTTTGAATATGTAGATAGTAGTTTAAGCGTAATAGGAACTAAAGAAACAACAGAAAAACTAGATTATAATATGTTAAAACTATGTTATGATGCATTTTATTCAGATGATAGAAAGATTATCTCTATAACAGGTCCAATAGATGAAGAAGATATGATTAATTATATTAAGGGTGTTTATAGTAAATTACCTAAACATGAAAATAAAACTAAAGTATATGTTCCAGATGATTTAAGAACTATTAGAAAGAAAGAAGATATACTTGTTAAAGATAATGTAGAAGACGATATGATATCTATATATTATAATGAATGTATAAAAGGTTATTCTATATATGAGATATATACATATCTTGGATTCTTATTCTTATCTAAGTTTTCTACTAAATCTGAATTCTATGATAGATTAAAAAAAGAAGGTATACTTTTATCATATGAAGGATTTGATATGGATAAAGCATATAATGATTATAATTTCTATTTTGGATCTAGTTATATAGTTAGAGATAAAGATAAATTTTTAAAAGAATATTATAAAGAAATAAAGAAAAATGATTTTACTGAAAGAGATTTCGAATTATTTAAAAAGAGTAAGTTATCTGAAGAAGTTTATAAAACTCAAGATAAGTATTATTTTTATACTTATTTTCCAGATATGATTATAGATTACAATCAAGAAATAGATTTTGTTACGGAAATAAAAAAACTATCATTTGATAGATTTATAGAATTCTATAATAAAATAGATTTTGATAATAAATTAATAACATTACTAACTAAGGAGGGTTAATATGGGAAAGTTAATAGTTATTGAAGGGGCATGTGATAGTGTAGGTAAATCTACTCAATCAGATTTATTAATGGACAGATTAAGAAATGAAGGTAAAACTGTTTTATTTCATCATTTTCCAACTTATGATGAAAATAGAGTTCCAGTAGATCCAGAAGTAAGAAAACTTTTAGATCCAAATGATCCTACATATAAAAACAGTACACCTTATGAAGCAAATAGAGTATTTGCCCATGATAGACAAACAGTTTGGGAAGAAAGATTTAAATCTACTTATGATGATCCAAATAATATGTTATTATTTGATAGATATACTACATCAAGTATTATTTATCAATCATCTAAAATGCCAAGTAAAGAAGAAATTAAAAAATTTATTAAAGATGTTTATCATTATGAGTTTGATGAATTAAACTTACCAAGACCAGATTTAGTTGTATTCTTATATGTTGGTTTTGATTTAGCAATGAAATTAATGGATGAAAGAGATAAGAAGGCAAATATTAAAAAAGATACATTTGAAGCAGATCCTGAATTAATGAAGAGAGTATATGAGAATGCTATGTTTGTTGCAGATTATCTTAATTGGCCAATGATTAAATGTGATGATGCTAGTGGTAAAATGAGACCAAGAGAAGAAATTCATGAGGAAGTTTATAGACTAGTAAAAAAGATGGATAATTAATCCATCTTTTTATTATTACTATTAATATAATCGTTATATGTTATATCATCTATTACAAAGTTAATATCATCATTTCTTCTCATATATAAGAATCCATTTTCAGTTAATTTAGTATAGAACTCTTTTGAATTATTTCTCCAAGTTTCTGTGCCATCAGTACAATACATTCCAGATATTCTTTGTAAATCTTCTAAACCAGAATCTCTAGTTATATTATAGTTTTCACTTAGAATATAACATAGATATATAATACCAGTAGCTTTATTTCTAAATGTGTTATGGGGTCCAATACCTGCTGGATTATTCTTTTCTAGATAATCATTACTATTCATTTTAGTTCCACATTCTGTATATTCAATACTTTGAACAAAGAATGGATTAATATCAAAGTATTCTGAGAAGATATAAGTCATTTCTTCTGCTGTTAAATCAGTTTCCCAATCCACATATGATCTTAGTTCCTCATTATTATATCCATATTTACCTGGATGATAAACTATATCTAATACTGTAAAGAATATAGCTTCATGCATATTAGGATATCTTGTTCCGTCTAAAGTAAAGTCACTATAAAAGTTTGGGTTATTATATATTTTGTCATATACTATTGGATCTACTATTCCTTTTTTTACTTCAAATATATCTGTATATAGTTTAATAGCACTATCTACATCTTCTGGCACTCCAATATTATTTCTAGATTCTATAGTATATTTGGGTTCAGCATAAGTAGGGGATATTTCTCTTTCTACTATAAATGGAGTAGGATTAGTTTGTTCTATTTCTAGATCCTCTATAGGTAATTCCAATATTTGAGGTATATTTTCTTCAGGTTTAACTTCATCTGCTTTTTTAGCGGCTATTAAAACACCACCAGATATAAAAGTAGATAGAGCAAGTAAAGATGCAAATATCTTTTGTCTTGATTCTTTATCACTTGTACTATTTAGTTTTTTAATTAAACCATTTAATATATCTTTAGTGTATATACATATGTCTTTTGGAGTATTCTTATTAATAATTATCTTCATATATGCCTCCTAGTATATATAGATTATAACATAAAAAAAGAACTTAATTAAGTTCTTTTCCTACATTTAATATACCAGCATATTTTAATATGCCTTTAACAGAACTAATAACATTCATAGATACTTTTTTATCTATATATGTTATTACAAAACTTGTTTTATTATTTGGTAATTTATATTTAGTAAATATAGATAGAGGAAACATATGAGTTACAATAGCATTTTCTATATCTTTATTTAAATATTTTTTAAAATATGTTCTTGAATTTTGTAATGCTTCTATTGGATGAGAGAAAGCATGTTTTTCGAATACTTTTTCTTTAGTTGGTTTAATAAATTTAATTCTATATTTATCATCTAATTCAGAAAGTTCATATGAATCTTGCCATGCTCTTGTATAAAAGTCATGTAGTAGGCCTGCAATAGCACAGTTATATTCATTTAAACTATTCTTTTTAGCATATTTGTATGCATTAAAAGATACTACTATAGAATGATGCCATACGCTTTCAAATTCATGATGCTTAAATAATCTTCTTTTTTGAAATTCATTACTATGAAGAATTTTTCTAACTATTTTATACCAAGAATTAAAATCAGGATCACTTTTATATATATCTAAAATTTCTTTTTCATCAATACATTTATATTTATATTTCATATTTATCCTCGCAAATATAATTATACCATAAAAAAAAGAATATTATTTATTCTTTTTTTTAATTCCAAAGTATTTTGACAGATTTTTTGGATTACTAGATAAGTTAGTCCAAGAAATATATTTATCAATATACCATACTGCAAAACTTTCTCTATATTTAGGCCATTTAGTTTCATTTACTAATGACATTGGGAACATATGAGTAATAATAGCATTTTCTATTCTTTCATTCATATATTCTGGGAAATATTCTTTTGCATTTTCTAAAGCTTGAACTGGATGGTTAAATCCATGCATTTCTTTTAGTTTTAGTTTTCTTGGATGTTCTAGTTTTTCTCTATATTTGTCTTCTAATTGTTCTAATCCTTCACTTGGATGCCATGCTTTTGTATAAAAGTCATGTAGTAAACCTGCTATAGCACAGTTTTTAGCATTTATCTTATGTTTAATTGCATATAAATAAGATTTATAAGATACTCTTATACAATGTGTCCAAAGACATTCATTTTCATGATGGAAAAATAATCTTCTTTTTTGGAATTCTTTACTTTCTAGAATTCCTTTAACAATATTAAACCATTCATTATAATAAGGCATATCTTTTAATATATCTAATATTTCATAATTGTCTAAACTTTTATAAAAATAATTCATAATTATCCCTCTTAATGCCTTATGTTATACCATTTTTAGGGGTTTTAGTCAATTTTTAGGATATCTAATACATGTCTTCCGGATCCTAGTAATTCATGCCTTTCACATGTTTTTAAATGATAATCAAAGAATAATTCTAATGTTTTATCATCCATCTTATTAATAGACTTTTTAATGTATTCAGTGCATCCATCTTGAGATAGAATTATTTCTCTTTTTAAACCTGAATCACTTAATAATTTGTTAATGTCTTCTAATCTAACAAATGAATATAAATCATCCTCTTTAGGGGTAATTTTATAGTCTTTATTTACACGTTTATTATCAAGTTCACTAATTATATTATTATCTATAAAACCGTGTGTAATAACTGCATATTCATTCATACAATAACTAATAAAAATATAACCGTTTTTCTTAGTAACTCTTTTAGCTTCCATTAGAGCTTTTAATTTATCTTCATAAGATATTAAATGATACATAGGACCAAATAATAGGGTAATATCATAACTATTATCTGGTATTTTACTTAGATCTATAGCATTACCTAAAATACATTTAATATCTTTATTATTCTTTTCAATTACTTTTAAATTATGTTTTACTAGTTCTACTGCTGTTACGTCATAACCTTTAGTAGAGTAGTATATAGAATATTTACCAGTACCTGCTCCTACATCTAGTATCTTATCATTTTTCTTAATATATTTATCTATATAATAAATAGCAGTCCTAAATTCTATTTGCCCATGTTTAGTATTTAATCTCTTATCTTCATTAAATTTATTATAGTATTTAACTAGATTCTCTTCATTCATAAAATCACCTAAAAATATATTATAAAAAATATTTTTATTTTTCAATAATGTGTGTTATAATAAGTGAACTTTTTGAAAAAGGGGAGATTTTTATGCCAATTTATAATTATAAACGTAAAAGTAGATATCCTGATAAGTGTGAATTTGGTTATAAAGGTTATGATCTACGTGATTACTGCTTTAGAGCATTCATTGAGTATAAAGCTATCATTAAACATGTTAATTTACATTTTGATAAATTATTTGAAACAGGAAGTACAAAAGAAAAGCAAAAATACATTGATAAATTACTAGAGAGAATAGAACAATATGATACTTTAAGTTTTAGAGGTTCAAACCTTAAATTATTATGCTTTAAAAATAGAATATTATATTTTGAAGTTATTATGTTTATTCTTGGTAATATAAAAGATGATTCTGAAATAAATGATACTTTAATTATGGAAGCTATTAGATATGGTATTAGTGTATCTAAAAAAGCTAAATCAATTGGAGAACTTTATTATCCATCAGAACAAGAATCAATTGATTTTTTAAATTCTATAAGTAATAGATTCTTATTAGATGATTTAAGTGATGATAAATTAATGTATAAAGGAGAAATGCTTAAAGTTTATTGTGATTCAAATAATATTGACTATAAGGAAATGTTAAATAAAATCCAATATTATTTAACTTATAAATGTAAGATGCCTTTAGAAAAAATAATTGAAGAATGTGTACAATTCTTTACTCCTAAAGTTCCAGAAGAATCAAAGGAGAAGAAGGTTAAACGTAGAAAATCCGGGTTTACATTTCATGGGGAAGACATATATACAGTATGTGAAGAGAAAAATATAAATTATGAAATTTTATACAAGAGCCAAGTTAGAAAACAAGAAAACTTAAGAAAAAAAGGTGATCATGTTTCTATTCAAAATTTATATACTAGATTCTTTATTATGTATGAAAAATATGAAAATATAATATATAAAGATCAAAGACTAGTTGATTATTTAAATGAACACAATATTAATGTTTATTCTGTTATTACTTATATTGATAGATTTAAGGATAGATTAACAGGATATACTATGGATGAATTAATTGATATGGCTATATATTGTGCTGAACATAAAAAGACTATATTATTATTCTATAATGGACAACCAATATTTGATTATTGTAGAGAAGTTGGAATTAATCCAGTAACATTTAAGTCTTTTATTGAAACTACAAGAACTAATTATCCAAAATTAACATATAAGGGAGTTATTGAGCACTGTGTAAGGGCAATTCAACCATTACTTTCTGAAGATTGTAATTATAAAGGATTATCTTTAACTAAACTTAGTCGTTTAACTGGAATTGAATATCATAAATTATTTAATGGTTTAATAGATGAATTAGAAACAGAAAAAGAAGAAACCGAGGATGCTGTTAAACCAAAAAAAGATATTGAAGAAGTTTTAAGAAACATTGTTTCAAAGTATTCATATGGTGCTTTAAAAATAGGGGATGAATCTTTACTTGATCACTGTCTTGATAGAGACTATGATTATAATGAAGTTATTGGTTTAATTAATAAGATTGTTGAAACTAAGAAAAAAGCAATAGGAGATGGTAATGCTCGTAAGGGTAAACCAAGAATTAAAGCTGATAACGATATTGCTATGGATGCTTTATCAAAGTACGAAGCAAGAAGAAAACCTGAATATTTAAAAGAAATGATTAATTTCTTAAAAACAAAAACTCATAGAAATACTGATCAATTATATAAAGTATTAAACTTTTTAAATATAGATCAAATGTTAACAGCTGATTTAATAGTAAGAGGATATACTCCATATACTGCAACTATGATGACATATTATTTTTATGATACATATACAACTGATAATCATGCTAAATGTGTATCTGATAAACAATTAGAAAAGATAGAATTATTAGTTCAAATTTTTAATGATGAAAATTATAAGGATATGATTTCATCTATTACTGATTTATTTGTATTAGTAAAATTATTTAAATGTGGGTTAGTTGATACAAGAGAGCAAATATTTAGATTAAAAAATGATTTAATTTTTAGA
This sequence comes from Bacilli bacterium, assembly GCA_017542065.1. Lineage (GTDB taxonomy): Bacteria > Bacillota_I > Bacilli_A > RF39 > UBA660 > RUG13038. The sequence goes on from JAFXXX010000020.1 coordinate 17,344, forward strand.
TGTATGAATGAATATTCTGCTCCTGAACAATTTGTTAAAGATTCTATATTAGAAGCTATAGATAAATGTAATTCTAATGATCAAGAAACTATGCTTAGATTCATTGATTCATTTGTTGATGATAAATGTAAATCGGGTATTGGAGACCCTATATTTATTAATATTGGATTTATGAAAAAAACTAAATGTAAAAAAGAAGATAAATAATATCTTCTTTTTGTTTACAAATAAAATATTTATGATATAATTATTCTTGTACCGAATGGACCCTTAGCTCAGTTGGTAGAGCAACTGACTCTTAATCAGTGGGTCTAGGGTTCGAATCCCTAAGGGTCCACCATTTTTTATTTTACTTTTTCTATTGACAAGTAATTTATTATAAGTTAAAATTATAAAGCAATGGGGAAAAGCTTATTATGGACCTATAGCTCAGCTGGTTAGAGTGCACGCCTGATAAGCGTGAGGTCGATGGTTCAAGTCCATCTAGGTCCACCATTTTTATATTTATGGCCTATTGGTGAAGTGGCTTAACACACCGCCCTTTCACG
>JAFXXX010000021.1 GCA_017542065.1 Bacilli bacterium
GTTGTTATTATTGTTATTATTTGGAGTTGGTGTAGGAGTTGGTGTTGGTTTAGCTATTACTGTAACAGTTATATCTCTAGAATAACTAATTGTTTCTCCATCAAATGTAGCACCATCAAATACAATATGAATATTTGTTGTACCTATGTTTCTACCGTTTACTGTAACAGTTCCAGATTTGTTTTCTCCTTCTCCAACCATACCAGTTTCCCAAAAGCCTGTACTTACTGATGCAATAGTAGTATTACTAGAACTAATACTTGCATCACCTATTGTATTTGATGCTGATATAGTAAAAGTTTTGGAACTACCAGCCTCTATTGTTAGAGAACTTGTAGAAACTGACATTCCACCAGATGCATAAGCTATTTTTGGAAATAATAAAATTACTAATGTTAAAACATATATTAAATACTTTTTCATTAATTATTTCCTCCTTTTAATTCTTTAATCTTATTATATATAAATACATAATCTAAATATGTAATATTATCATCATTGGACATATCACCAGCTTTTAGATATGCACCAATTAGTAATTGTTTACTTGATTCAGGATGTTTAGTTTTTTGAATATGATTATATACATATACATAATCAAGATAATTAACTTTTCCATCTCCACTTGAATCACCACTAACAACGTTAGTAAATACTGCAACTACAGCATTTCCTTGTTTAATTGTTGTTTTACCACCAGTATATAGAACTTGTTTACCATCAATTGTCTTAGTATCAACAACAACACTATAACCAGTTCCAAGTGTAATACTATTAACAAATGCATCTAATTCAGTACCAACAGGAATTCCAGTAATAAATTTATTATTTTCATCTACTGTATAATTATCAATACTATAATCAGGTACTGCATCAGTAATAGTTATTGATCCCATTACTACTTGAGAATCAGTATGATTTGAATCTCCTTTAATGTATACATATACATTAGTGTTTCCTACATTAATTCTAGTAGGATTAGTAGTTGACCACACTGTATCTTCTCCTGGAATATTATAATTTGTCGAATAGAATACTGTTCCATATGATGGTGTTTCAACAGTTATTGAATGAGGTTGCCCATCAAAAGCACCAGTATAATTAGTAATTATTGGATTAGTTGCTTGTGATTGACTAATATACCAAGTAAATGAAACATTAGCAGTTGTTCCATCAGCCCATTCAGTATTAATAGAATCTAATAAAGCAACTTCAGCAACATATTCTCCAACAGTTGTTGCAGTATATGTACCAGATTTCATCATCCATTCAGACCAATTATCATTAAAGAAATTAACACTAAAATCAATTTGATTTCCAGTAAATAAATAACTACTTGTAGTTTTAGTTGGTTTAAATAAACTCTTCTTATTTATTGTTATTGTACTACTTATAGAATTTGAAGGATCATGGTTTTCATCACCTTTAGTTCTAACATAAATAGTATATACTCCAGCATTTGATTTAGCAGGATTTTCATCTACCCAATTAGTATTGTCTTCAGAGTATTCAAGTTCTCCTGAACCAATAGCTTCAATTGAATGTGATTGTTTATCATATGTTCCTACATATGGTTCAACAGTAGGTACACCACCAGTTACTTTTGCTATTCTCCAGTTAAGTGTATATGCTGAATCTGTATTATTATCCCATATAGTATTTGTTCTATCATTTAAAGATACCATGATACTATAATTTCCAGCATTCTTTCCAGTTGTTTCACCAGAAACAGTCATGTAATCATTAACACCTGTAAGTTCTGGAGTTATATTTTCACCAGTATAGTTAAATAATGATGTAACTAATGTTGGATAATTAACTACTATTTTATTAATAGTTATTGAACTTTCAACTGATTGAGAAGCATTATGATTATTATCTGCTTTAACTCTTACATATACTGGATACTCACCAGCATCACTATATTTTATTTCATCAGTAGACCAAAGAATATTATCAGTTGAATATTCTAAAGTTCCTTCTCCAGTAGCTGTTACTGAATGTTCTTCTCCATCATATAAACCTAAATATGGGGATACTGTTGGAGCAGCATAACCAATCTTTTCAATTTTCCAAGAAAATAATATTGGATTATTAGTTCCATCAGCCCATTCATAATTACTTGGAAATTTTAAACTAACTGTAGATGTATATTCACCTGCTTCAATAGCAGATTCATTACCATCTATATTCATAACATAACTATTAAAGTTTGCAATTATAGGAGTTATCAAATAACCACTATAATCAAAATTAGAAACTGCCATAGTTGGCACTGTTAATTGTTGCTTTGCAATGCTACAAACAATACTAGCAGGTTCAGTTGAATCATCATTCCACTTATAACCTTCATTTAATGTAGCAATTACTGTATGTTCACCAGCATTTACTTCAGTATAATTTGACCAAGTAAATCCTTCATCACTAGTAGGATCACTAATTAATGTTTTATTACTTCCATCATATACTAAACCTAGATTACATCTACTATCAGTAGGTTTAGAAATTAATATAACTTGTGATTCTAGATCACCATTTTCATCAAAGCAATAGTATCCATTATCAACTGTAACACAAGCACTCTTTAGCATTGAACCTTCACTACCAGCACTTATTTCATCTTCAGTAGTTCTAAAGTAATGCTTTTCACCATTTATAATAGCAAATCCTTTAAACATTGATGCATAAGGTCCACCAGAAGGATTTTGATTAGCTATTCTAAAATAATAACTTTCAGAATCTATATCTACAAATCCAATTACAGCAGTACCTTCAAAACCAGTTGTTGGTACATCATCTGCTGTTCTAAAATAATATTTATTTCCATCAACAGTTTGCCATCCAGTTAAAAGTTGACCTTTTTTAATATTATTAGCATTATCATCTGCTAATGCAAAATAATATAATTGATCGTTAATCATTTGAAGACCAGTTAACATATCTCCTGAATTGTTTTCTGGATTTAAGTAATATATTCTTCCATCAGTATCTGTAAATAAACCTGTTTTAGGAATACCATTATTATCAATATAATATTTATGTTCTCCATCATCATACCAACCAGTTATAGGTACATCAGATGGTATTATAGAACTCGAAGAATCAAACCATGTAATTGTTGATACTTGAAGTCCACTTGTATAAATTTCTCCTTTTTTCTTTGTTTCACCAGAAACTGGATCAACAAAATCATCTTCAGGAGCTGCTATATGAGTATTATATACATACTCTATAGTATGACTACTGCCTTCATCTTCACGGCTCATTATAACTGAATCTTTAATAACTATTTCTCCAGTTTGTAATTGACCTAAATAAGATTCATCTTCACTAAAATAATACATTCTATCATCAGTATCAGTAAAATATCCTATTGTTAGTTTTCCATCGTCACCAGCATGATATCTATAATTAGAAAAATCAAACCATCCAGTTACGGCTGCACCATCTATTCCAAAATAGTATCTTCCAAATTCTGTATCAAGTAAAGAATCAATAACCATAGTTCCATCTGGGAAGAAACAATAATAAGCTTTTTCACCATTTGAACCATTTCTCTTATCAAGATATTGTACTCCAGTTAATGGTCTACCATCTTCGCCTATATAGTAAACGTTTTGACCATCATCAAGCCATCCTGTTTGAACATCACTACTAGTTATAGTAATAATACTTTCAATTGTATCAGAAGGATTATTATTTTCATTTTCTGCAGTTCTAACATATACTATAGTTGTTCCAACTTCAGTTCTTGTTGGTTTAACTTCTGACCAATTAGTTCCATCTATAGAATATTCTAAAGTAAATCCATCAATAAGATATGCAGCATCTATAGTATGCGCTTCACCATCATATTTACCATAATAAGGTCTAACTTCAGGATTATCTGTAGGAGTTTTTTTAACAATATGCCATGTAAATACTATCGGATCGCTAGTTCCATCGCTCCATTCGTAATTATTAGAAACAAGTCTTAATTCTGTACTATAATCACCAACAGATGTAGCACCTAGATAACCCCATCTATTAGTCTTGGTTTCATCATATCCAATATAGTCTGGATATATTGTATGACCAGCAAAGGTATAGTTATCTTGTTTTAATCTTGGTTTTTGTACCTTTGCCTTTTTAACAGTACAAGTTATATATCTTTCAGTTCCAGAATTACCATCACTCCATTTATAATTTTCATTTAATATCGCTGTAATTCCATAATCTCTTGCAACATTAGCAAATAAGTCATGATCAGCCCAATGATACCCTTCCGAATTATTAAATACAATTTGTTGTTCTTGACCATTGTATGTTAAATTTGCACAATCACTACTTGTTGGTACATCAACTAATTTATAAATACGAATTTCACTAGAAATTATTTCAGAACTAAAATAGTTTTCATTTTCTTTTGTTCTAACATATACTTCTGTAACACCAAGTTCTGTGCTTGCAGGTTTAGTGTCAGACCATTCTACTTGATCTAAAGAATATTCTAATGTAAATCCTTCATCACAAGTTGCTTCGATTGTATGTTCTTCTCCATCATATATACCGTTATATGAATTTACAGTAGGAATAGTAGGAATTCCTTTTATTATGCTCCAAATATATGTTTCAGATTCTATTCCACCATCTTGCCATTCATAATTCTCTAACGGAGATATATTTATGGAATATTGACCTTTAGCAGTTTCACTAGTATTTCCAAGCATAGCCATAGTATTTTCATCAAAACCAGTAAATGTAGGCGTAATAGCACTACCTGTCCAATTATATGTATATTTTACTAAAGCAGGCTTAGATATTTTAGCTCTAGCAATAGAACATGTAATAGTTTTATCACTTTCTGCTTCAGTATCATTCCATTCATAATCTTCATTTAAAACAGCTGTTACTTCATAATCACCTGCATCTGTTTTCATATTATTTTGCCAAGTAAACCCTACAGGCGCTTCCACAGTAATCATTTGTTCTTCCCCGTTATAAATCACATTACTACACATTTCATCCGTAGGAACATCTATAGTTGTTTTAGCATTTGCAAAAGTAGGAACAAATAACACTGAAATTAATACAATTAATAAACTTAATTTCTTCTTCATACAATCGTCTCCTATTATGTAATCATTATACTAAAAATATATGCTTTTTTCAATAAAAAATGAAGTTAATTTTCATTAACTTCACTATTTAATTTCATTTATTAAATCTTCTTTTAAATGTGATATAGAAGCGCAGCTCATAAACACATAAATATTACCTTTATGACTAACTAAATCACTAATTTCTTTTTCATCTAATAACTTACCATTTCTAGTCTTTTCAAGTATCATATTTGATGTTACACCAGGATAATCTTCTTGTTTTTCTCTATTAGAATCTATATTAGTAATATATACATAATCTGCTACATCTAATGCTTTAGCAAAATCATCAGTAAATTCTACAGTTCTAGAATATGTATTTGGTTTAAATATAGCAATAATATCTTTGTTAGGATATTTAGCTTTAGCAGCTTCTAAAGTAACTCTAATTTCAGTTGGATGATGAGCATAATCATCAACAATAATTGAGTCTCCTACTCTTTCTTCTTGAAATCTTCTTTCAGCATTCTTAAACTCTTTTAATAAAGACTTAATCTTATCTATATCTATTCCAAGGTTTAATGATACTATAGTAGCCGCACAAGCATTTAAAGCCATATGTTTACCGTATACAGGAACCATTATGTTAGATATAAACTCGTTATGGTGATATAAATCAAAATATGTTCCATCTTCTTTAACTTCTATATTCTTAACAATATATTCATTATTATCATTTTCACCATAATAAATTACTTTATTATTAAATGTAATACTTCTTATATTTTCATTATCACCACATACTACTGAATACTCTTTAGAACTATTTAAAAACATACTAAATGAATTAATAATATCACTTAATCCATCATAACATTCGGTATGTTCTAATTCTATATTAGTACATACTGATATAGATGGATGATATTTTAAAAAGTGTTTATTATATTCATCTGACTCTATTACAAATAAATCATTTTCAGGAATAGCATAACCTCTTCCATCTCCTATAAAATAATTACATCCAATAGTATTATTAACTATATGACTAATCATAGAAGTAGTAGTAGTCTTACCATGAGTACCACATACTGAAACTGTTCTAAACTTATTTGTTAAGTCACCTATTATTTCATTATATGCAGTTATATTAAATCCTAAATCTTTAATTCTTTTAATTTCTTTATGGTCTTCACTAAATGCTTTAGAAGCAGTAATAATAGTATCACTATCTATTTCTTTAGTTCCATCATAATAGATTTTAATACCTCTAGCATCTAATCCTTTTTCAGTAAATTTAAAATCTTTAGTATCATCATAACCAGATACTTCATATCCTAAATCACTAAGTAAACAAGCTAAAGTTGCCATACCAGCACCCTTTATTCCTATACAATAATATTTCATATTCATCACCTATTATGATTATATCATATAATTTGACTAATTAAAGAATTCTGATATAATATTACATGTTTTTTGAAGGGGTGAAATATATGGGTAATATAGATCATGGTAGAATGCCAGACCATCAATATATAGAAAGAGTTAGTGAAAGAACTCAATTCATACGTGATTATAAATCATGTCTATTAGATTTAACTAAAAAAGAAAGAGATGTTATGCTTCTTTGGTTTGATAGAAATATGGAACATTCATATACTGCTGAAGAAATCGGAATAGCATTAGGTATGAACCCAAGAACAGTTAAATCAACTAAAGATAAAGCATTAAAGAAAATTAAAGAAAATCCTAGAATGAAAAAGTATAGAGGATATTTAGGATAATAAAAAAACAGAGTTTAACTCTGTTTTTATTTTTCTTCTTCCTTATTATCTTCTTTTTTCTCTTTTGCTTTTAAAGTCTTTACTAAAGAATTCATTTCTCCTTGGATTTCTCCAATTTCTTTGTTTGACTTTTCTTGTTGTTGTTTGTACTCTGCATATTGCTTATTAAATTCTTCTTGTTGTTTTTCAAATGCTTCTGTTGCTTGAGTTTTTGCATTATATAGTACATTTAATCTTGCAGTTAAATCCTCTAATTTCTTATAATTTTCAGAATCTTCTGGAGATATTCCAATGCTTCCGTCATCAGGAGCATAAACTGATACATTACGATCTATTTTTTCATCTCTATTTAATATAATACCGCCTGCTCTTTTGAATGTAGGATCGTAGTTTTCTTTAATATATTTTTCAATATCCTTAACTTCTCCAGCCTTAGTAAATATTTCTTCAATATTTAATTTTGGTCCCTCTTTTCTACTTATATATATGCAATAGAAATTACCACCATCTATTGGAGATTTATCACTTGGTAATATATATACTTTAACACTTTGTGATTCTCTAGAAATAAATTCTTCTTGTCTTTTTGATGCGTATCTTACTTCTTCAACATAATAAGCAAGTTTTGGTAATTTTGCAATCTTATAATATAACACTTGATATACAGATGCATTTATATTTGCAATATCACTACTTTCACTCTCTCTAATTGCTAGGCAATACTTAAGAGATATATTATTAATTTCTGCTTGAACCTCAGGTGTATCTAAGCTTGCACCATTTAATAATAATAAAGTTAAATTATTAAACCATTCCCCAGGCATTGTTTTATCATTCTTTGTAATAATAGAGTTTCCTGATAAATAACCTGTAATTCTTGATAAAGAAAATCCTGTAGGCATTTCACTAATTCTATTAGCTCTTCCAATTGAAGCCATTATTCTTTCATGTTCTTCTTTATAGATTTCTAAAGTTCTGGCATTCTTTGCTCTTAATTCTTCTATTAATAATCTTAAATTAAAATCCTTTTCTAATAGACCTAAAATAAATTTTCTTCTAACATCATATCCTTTAGCAAAAAATGGATATACTAAATTTGAATTATTCCAAAATTTTGCTTCTAATATTAAAAGTACTTCCTCATCATCAAAAGAATAACCTTCAATTAATTTTTCAGCAAGAAGTTTAACATCATTAGTTGATAGTTTACCTCTAAGCGCAGGTTTTAATGCATTTATCAATAAAATAGTAAGATTACTATTATTAATCTTAGGTAGTTTCTTTGTTGAATCTGCTTTTCTAATTTGTTCCATAACGATATTATGTCTTGCTAAAGCATTAGGTTTAGATAATTCTCTAAACTTTTTATCATAGTCTCTAATATCTTTTATGTAATTATGAAGTCTTCTACTAGTAAATGTAAATTCTGTTCTACTTTTTATTCCTTCAGTTGAAACACCTGAATATCTTAATTCATGGTCTAAATCTGCTTTAAAGCTATCAGTATTAATATAATTTTCGTCTAAAATTAATGCTGTAACAATTTCATTTTTTAAACTATCAATACCTATTTCATCTATAGGCTCTACCCCAAAATTAAGTTCTTGACATAAAACTTTCTTTAATTTGTTGGTAGTTATCTTAGATGGTAGTGTTGAAATAGTTGTTGCTTCAGCTAAAGCATTTTGATATTTCTCATGTCTTTTTATCTCTTTTTCTTCTTCAGTCATATTATTTTTTCCCCCTTAAAAAGTAGCAGTATTATACCATAAAAGCGCAAAAAAAGCAAAAAATCAGAGGTTACTCTGATTTTTCTAATTCTTTTACTAGTTGTTTAAACTCTGCTCCTCTTACTTCACATTCTTTATATTGATCCCATGAAGCTGATCCTGGAGACAATAGTACTACAGAATTTGGAGTAGTCATATCATATAATGGTTTAAATCCATCTTTTTGAAATTCATATACAATTGTTGGAATACCTAATTTGTCTCCTAATTCTTTTACTCTATTTCTACATGTTCCAATAGCTAGAATACCTTTAACATTTTTCATATATGGAATAAGGTCTTCAAATTCTTGTCCTCTTTCCATTCCACCTAGAATAATAAACGTATCTTGATCAAATGAAGATAATGCTATTTGAGTACATTTAATATTGGTAGCTTCTGTATCATTATAGAATCTTCTAGTATTTACTTCACCACAGAATTCTAGTCTATGTTCAACACCATTAAATGAAGATACTACTTTTTTAATTACTTCTGATGGAACATTATACTCTTTTACTATAGTAATAGCAGCCATAACATTTTCAACATTATGCATACCTGCTATTTTAATATCTGATCTACTTAAAACAAATTCGTCATAGTAATAAATATCATTACCTACTAAATAAGTTCCATCAACTTTCTTTTTAGACGAGAAATATTTCTTAGTAGACTTAATATCTTTAGTTTCATTTAATACATCTTCATTATCAGCATTAAGTATTGCTATATCATCACTTGTTTGATTAGCAAATATTTTTGCTTTAACTCTTTTATAGTTTTCATAACTCTTTAAAAAGTCTATATGAGCAGGACTAAAGTTAGTAATTAACCCTACATTTGGTTTATATTGACTCATATTTTCTAATTGCTGACAACTAACTTCCATTACTATATAATCTCCTGCTTTAACTTTACCAATTAAGTCAATCATAGGATAACCAATATTACCTGTTAAATATACTTTTTCTTTATAGTATTCTTTCATGATTTCGTAAGTTAAAGTAGTTGTAGTAGTCTTACCATTAGTTCCAGTAATACTAATTAAATTTACTCCTTCAGGTAATAATCTAAAAGCCATTTCTGCTTCATTAATTACTTCTACTCCTAGAGTTCTAGCTTTTAATACATATTTATGATCTATAGGAACACCTGGATTCTTAATTAAATAATCAAATGAATCATCAAGTAATTCATCAGGATGAGAACCAAATACTAGTTTAACTCCTAAACTTCTTAATTCTTCTACTTGATTCTTATCTTGTTTTTCTTCATCTTTATTATCATTTAATATAACTTCATTATTATGACTAATTAAATACTTAGCAGCAGCAAACCCTGATCTAGCTAAACCAAGTATTAATACTTTTTTATTTTCAAACATTTTTTATACACCTCTAAATAATTATATCAAATATATTACATAAAAAAAGAATAATCTTAGATTATTCTTTTATTTACATGTATATCCTTCCATGTTTTCACTAACAAATTCATCAATAGTTACATTACGTTTTGTGTAGATTTCTCCATCTTCATTTAATGAACCAAAAGCTTCTTTAACTTGTTCTTCATTAATTTTATCAAAGTCTGCAGCTATTTTCATAACAAGTGTACTGTCATCTTGTTTAACATAACTTGCATCTATTCCATCTAGTTTATCTATTTCTTCAACTATAGAATAACTAAATGAATATACCCAGTCTACTATTGTAGGATCCATTGCCATAACTTCTTCTGATTCTACTTTATTTACTTTTTTAGAAGTATAAGTAATTACATATTTGCTAGTAGACTTATAACCATCTTCATCTACTTCTTCTTTAGTACAAGTCATAGTTTTCTTAGTATCAAAAATACTCTTTTTCTTACCTGTACCACCTTTAGTACTTCCACAACCAGTAATTAAAAATACTGATAATAAAACTAAAAATAATATACCAATCTTTTTCATATAATCCTCCTATTTTTAAAATGGTAATTTACCTTCATAAACATATATCCATGAATAATTATCACTTATGTTTACTAAGTCATTGCTAAGATTTACTTTTATTAATTGTTCCTTTATTTGATCAAATTGTTTTTTAGAAATAGTCTTTTGAATTATTTTATCTTCTCTAACTTCTAGTATTCCCATACCTGCCCAGAAGTCTACCATTGATGATGAATTAGATGCTAGATGAAGCCAAGCTTCACCGCCAGCTCCTAAACCAAATGATCCAAGAAGAGGAATCAAATTATCTTTTTCAAAATACTCTTTACCTCTAAGTTCATAATCTATATCTAAGAAAGATTCATTTAATGTTATAGATTCATATGTAAACTTATTTCTTTCTTCTTCTGATATATTAGTTAAATCTTCTTTACCGTTCCACATTATATTAGTTTCTGCTCTTTTTAATCTAATTTCTTTTTCTTCTTCTGGTAAAGCATCAAATCTTGCTTTTACTTCAGGCAAATAATCATACATCTTTTTAAGCAGTTCATCTTTATCATAAAAATCTCTAGCAAGTACTACACTTAAATCAATTGGATAATTTACTTTACCATTTATATAATCAATTAAAGATTTAAATGCTTTATTATATTTATCCATACCCTCTTGAGGAGTGTTATTCATATATGTTAAAGCAACTTCTTCTGATTCAAATTCTATTTTAGTTCTCTTATCTTGTGACTCAGCTATTGGTAAAACATATTCTATTAAATATTTAATTGTAAATATTTCTGCCCAATCTGGTTCAGGATAAGTTGGAGCCCAGAAATGTTTATATCCTCCAAAACAAAAACAAAACAAGAATTCTAAATCATTATTTAATATAGTATCTACTTTATTTTCAGTATATTCTTTAGCAGCATCAAATTGTGCTTTACGAGACCACTTTCTAGAAAATAGTCTATTTAATATTCCTTCTTTTAAAGTATCTCCCTCTAAAGGATTAGTATTAATATTATTAAAATTAAGTAATTCATTATTAATATAATCATTTACTCTCTTTTCTAAATCACTCATATATCCACCTACATAAGTTAATTATAACATAAAAACTATTTTAAAGAATAAAAAAATGGAGTCACACGGCTCCATTTATTATAGTTTTCCTCTATATTTATAAAGAGGTAGAACTAGTTCTTTTTTATAATTTGGTTTAGTTAAATCTTTATTATTATCTTCTGCAATTTTCTTAGATAAATAATACATTTGTAATATTAAGTAAAATTCTTTTACAAAATAACATTCATCTAAATCATCAGTATTAAATTCATAGACCTTATCACATTCTCTAGGTAAATTATCCAATAATAACTTATCAAGTTCATTCTTTTTATGTGATAAATATATCACTGGTGTATCTCTACTAACTAGTGTACTTCTTCCATGACAAAATGATCCTTTATCATGAATAATAGGAGCACATAATCCTGCTTCTACTAAATTTGATTCTAAAGAACTACAAGCACATCTAGTATCATATCCACTCATTATATGAACTATTTTCTCGTCTTTAAACGAATATGGTAAATTAGATATTTTATCTTTGCAAAGATTTATTAAACGGGATACTAATTTATCTACTTCTTGCATTTCTTCTTTAATTATTCCTTTTTCATATCCGCCCAAAGCAAATATTGTATCTAACATAAGAACTATTGGCCCTAAACTTGAAGCAATTGATATAAAACTATTTTCTTTTTCATATGAATCATTACCCCAAGTAATAACATCAAAATCTCTATCTTGTTTATTTTCACATACTAAAAACTTTTCACCTTTAAAACTGTCTAATGCCTCATTAACACCATTAGTATTTCCACTAGCAGATATTACAGCTAATCTAGAAAAACTATCAATATCATATCTATGAAAATAATCTCTTGGTTCTATAACTTGAGATATTAATCCTTTGCCTCCATAAGCCTCTACTAACATTTGTAAATAATATGCTACTACTTTTGAACCTCCAGTAGCCATTATTAATGATGTTCTATCTCCTACAACTAAACTATATATTAATTCACTCATATCATTTGCATTCTTTTGGCTTGAATTAATAGCAAGCAACCTACTTTCTAATTTATCAAAATTAGTTTTTGTATTTTCTAACATAAAAATACCTCCTTCCTTGTTTTAATACTAACAAGGAAAGAGGCAATATATACGTCAGTTTTAAAATTTTATATTTATTTTTTTAGGATCAAAAGTTTCAGGTAATATTTCACAATCTAAAATTCTTTTTATATGAAATTGTCTCATATCATCTTTTTCTTCCCAATAAGATGAACACCACCATTCATCCTGAAATAAATACATTCCTAAAGGATAAATTGTTCTAACTGATTCCCCATGTTGTAAATTATAATATCTTATTCTTACTTTACTATGATTTCTAGTAGCTCTATTAAGTTTATTATAAACATTTAATTCTTTATCATCAGTAATAACGATATCATTAGTATTTTCTCCTTTTAAAATATTTGATGTAATCTTTTTTTCTATACTAGTTAATCTCTCTTTAATTTCAAAATCTTTAGTTTTTAAAATACACTCTTTAATAATATTTACATCACTATTATCAAATAATAAATAAGGAATATTAATATGTTGATTTAATACATAACCTCCATATATACCTTTAAGAGTCTCTATATAAATACCAGATTTTTCAAGTTCATCTTTATAAATTCGTATCATTCTAGGTGATACTTCAAGTAAGTCAGATAATTCTTGAATACTATATTTTTTACCAGTACTTAAGTATTCTAACATAAGAATAACGTTACTTGTTTTAGACATATAGAATCAACTCCTGTAAATTATTATATCATACAAAAATTATTTTATAGCATAAAAAAAGCGGACCCATAAGGGTCCTTCAGGGGGTTTGGTTCACTTTTACAAAAACCAGTAAAAGTGAGCATAACTTTTATCTTGTTATGCTATATTTATAGTAAAACATTTTAATACTTTTGTCAATTTGTTTATCTTACTTTATTATGAGAATTTACAAATTCTTTGTATTCATTATCAAAGAATCCATAATCAAATTTTATTGATAGAATTCTATAAACTGCATCATCAATTCTATCCATAGTTATTAGTCCATCATTAACAGCATTATATAAAGTTTCATAAGCAACATTTATATTTTGAGGCATTAATAACATATCATTCCCCGCCTCTGCGCATCTTAAATATATTTCTCTTTCAGTGAAGTTTTTTGCTAATGCTCCCATCTTTAATGAATCTGTTACTACTATACCTTCATGTCCTAAATCTTTCTTTAATAAATCACTTATAAGAAACTGAGACATAGGTGCAGGAGTATTATTCCCAGTTACTTTTGGAACTGCTAAATGACCAATCATTATACCTGGCAACTTTTGATTAATTGCTTCAACAAAAGGAATTAAATCAAATGCTCTTAGTTCATTTAAATCTTTCTCTATTGATTGTAAATCTATATGAGTATTACCTGATACTGCGCCATGACCTGGGAAATGTTTTCCAACAGCCATAACATTTCCTTCTTTTAGGCCTTTTGCAAAAGCCATAGATAATCTTTTAACAACTTCAGGATTAGGTCCAAATGATCTATCTCCTATTCCTCTAGATGTTTCAGGATTAGTAACAATATCTAATACAGGAGCCATATCCATATCTACTCCAAAAGTTTTTAATTCTTCTCCTACTTTTTTAGCAAGTTCAAATATTTCTTCTTCAGACATAGTCCCAGCAATTTCTAATGCTGAAGGTAATCTAGTTAATCCAACATCAGCAAGTTTTTGTACTCTACCACCTTCATGATCAGCAGCTATAATAGGTTTAACTTCTCCCATATCTTTTATATCATGTAAGAATCTACTCATAGTATTATAATCACTCATGTTACTTCTAAAAACTATAAAACCACCAGGAGAATATTTAGTTAATACTTTTTCTAAATCTACTGTCATTTCTTTAGTATCCCTATAATCGATAAATAACATTTGACCAAGTTTATTTTGAAGTGACATTCTATCTAGTTTTTGTTTTAAAAACTCTTCTTTCATATATCCTCCTAATCATGTTTTATTGTTTCTTTTATTATACCTTGAAGTAATGGATAATTAGAAATATTATTTAATATTTCTTTTGAATCTTCATTAGATTTCTTTAATATATCTAAATCTCTTGGAAGTTTAGCCACTTTGAAATTCATATCTCCATGTTGTCTCGTTCCAAATAAATCTCCAGATCCACGAAGGCGGAAGTCTTCTTCTGAAAGTTTAAACCCATCATGGATAGATTCCATTATTTTAAGTCTTTCTGTTTCTTTATTAGATACTAATAAACAATAAGATTGCATATCATTTCTTCCTACTCTTCCTCTTAATTGGTGAAGTGTAGCAAGTCCAAATCTCTCTGCATCAAATATAACTATCATTGTAGCATTCTTAACGTCTACTCCTACTTCTATTACAGTAGTAGATATAAGTATATCAATATCATGATTCTTATACTTATTCATTATATCATCTTTTTCTTTAGACTTCATCTTACCATGAAGAATATCTATATTATAGTTTTTAAATGCTAAAGAAAATTTATCTTTTAGTTTTTTAATATCTAGTTTTTCATCTTCTGACTCTATTAAAGGAGATACTATATATATTTGATGATCTTCCTTTAATTCTTTATATATCATATTTAGATATTCATCAGTTTGATTATTCTTAAATACCTTAGTAATTATCTCTTTTCTACCTGATATCTTGCTTTCAATAATAGATATATCCATATCACCGAAAAGAGTTAAAGCATACGTCCTAGGTATTGGTGTCGCAGAAAGATATAACACATCTACATTGCTACCTTTATTTCTTAAATTCTTTCTTTGATTAACACCAAATCTATGTTGTTCATCTGTTACTACTAGGCCAAGGTTATTAAATTCTAAATCTTCATTTAAAAGTGAATGAGTTCCAACAACCATATCAATAGATCCATCTTTAACGCCTTCATATATTTTATCCTTTTCACTTTTCTTAGTAGATGAAGTTATTAATGCTACATTTACATTAAAATCTTTAAATAACTTAGTCATAGTATTATAATGTTGAATTGCAAGTATCTCAGTTGGAGCCATTAAAGTTGATTGATAGTTATTTAATTTATATGAATACATTGTTATTAAAGAGACTATGGTTTTACCGGAGCCTACATCGCCTTCTACTAGTCTGTTCATACGTTCAGGTGAAGACATGTCTTGGAATATGTCCTCTAAAGCATTTAATTGATCTTTTGTTAAAGAATACTCTAGTGATGAAATAAAATCTTGTATTTTATTTCTATCTACATTAATAGAAGTTCCTGAGTTATCTCTTTTATCTTTTAAATAATTCATTTTTAATGAATAAAGAAATAATTCTTCATATCTAAGTCTATCTCTTGAATCATCTAGGTCCTTCATTGATGTAGGATTATTAGCTTTATAAATAGCTTCTTTCTTAGTTATAAAGTTATATTTGTTAGATAGTTCTTCTGGAATATAATCATATACATATGATGACTTTAAAGCATCATTAATATATGTATTTAATTTCTTAGATGTTAATCCCTTTACTAAATGATATACAGGAATAACAGTAGTACCATTTCCTATATCATAAAGAATTATATCTGAAGCTGTAATAGTATTCTTTTCATATTTACCTATAACTGTTATTACTTTACCTATAGTTAATTTATCTTTTAAGAATACTCTATTAAATATAGTAACTGTTACTACTTTATTATCTATTTCCATTTGAAATAAAAGTCTATTCATCTTTTTAAAATAAGATACTGTTGGCATAGATAATATTTTACCTGATACTGTTACTTTTTCTTCTTCTAAAGAAGTTTTTCTTAGTAACTTATACTTATATGGATAATAAGAAACTAAGTCTTCAACAGAATATATATCTAGCTTATTTAATTTATCAATTGTAGAAGGCCCAATGCCTTTTATAGTATCTAAACCAAACATATGTTATCACCTAGATAAATTATATCATTTTTTTTAATATTTTTTCAATTTATAGTTGACAAAACAACCTAAAATCATTAATATAATTGATACCAATTCCCGAATGGCGAATTGGCTGCTAGTATCACACTAGCCAACCCCTTTTTATTCTTTTTTAAGAAGGCGCAACTTCAGGGGGGCGCCTTCGAATTGTAAAAACAAAAGAGACGATTATTCGTCTCTTTTTTATTGTACTGTAGGTAATACTAATTCTGCATTAACTTTTATTATCTTACCTGATTCATCTTTTTCATAACTATAGTTAGTTACATAACCATTACCAGATATATTACATTCAGCATTAATAAGCTTACAATAATTCTTTAATAGTTTAGATGAATATCCACTTAAATTAGTTTCAGATATATTACCATTTGTTTTTAATAATAGTTTACCATCAACATAGTTATTCTCTTTTGGATATTGATTAATAACAACATCTCCGTCTCCTATTACTTCATACTTAATACCATTTTGTTCAAGTATAGTTTTTACATCATTAATTTTCTTATTAGAATAGTTTTCTGTTTTTTGAACAGAGTTAGTATTTGCTCTTACATTAGTTAAATTATAATAAGCTTCTATATCTTGAATAAGTGATTTAACAGCATCAGCCATTTCATTACTTGATGGAGCATTTTCAAATACTATATAAATAATATATTTTGGATTGTCTTTTGGATACATACCTGCAAAAGATCTTATATTTCTATATGTAGTATTATAGTATCCTCCTGTATTAGCATTATATACTTCTGCTGTACCAGTTTTACCTATAATATCATAACCATCCATATTAAAGTTAGTTCCTGTTCCTATAGTTACAACATCATTCATTAACGATTTAATCTTAGTAACAGTTTCTTTAGAAGCTACTTTAGTTCCTTTTTGAGGTTTATTTTGATAGATAACTTCTCCAGTAGATGGAGATACTACTTTTTCTACTATTGTAGGTTGTAATAAATAACCATCATTAGATATAGCAGTTAATGCTTGTATCATTTGAACTGGTGTAATAGTTATACCTTGACCAAATGAAGCAGTAGCAACTTCTACTTTATATTGGAAATCTATTTTACCTGATACTTCTCCAGGTAACTCTATACCAGTTTTAGAACCAAAGCCTATTTTCTTTAAATAATCTTTTAATTCTTGACCAGTTAAATAGTTTTGAGTTAAATTAACTACTCCTAAGTTTGAACTTTGAGCATATCCATAATCATATGTAATATTACCCCAACCATAAGTATTCCAGTCTTTAATAGTATAATCATCTATTTTAATAGTACCTGATTGATAAGTATCTTGACCATTATAGTTACCTTTTTCCATAGTAGCCATATATGTAAATGTTTTCATAGTAGATCCTGGTTCATATGAATAAGATACTAATGGATCTAGATAGTTTTCAATATTTTTAATATTTGGATCAAATGAAGGTTTAGTAGCAGATGCTATTATCTTACCTGTTTTAGCTTCAGCTACTACAAATATTGCTTTAGTTGCATATGATCTACCAAAAGCTTCATTTAATGCTCTTTCTGTCATTAATTGAACATTAGAGTCTATTGTTAAATAAATATCATATCCATCTTCTTTTTCTATTCTTATTTCAGGTGAATTAATAAGTTTATATCCTAGAGCATCTTGCTGATATGTAACAGAACCATCTACTCCAGTTAGTTCACTATCATATTTAGCTTCTATACCCATTTCACCTTTTACTTCACCATCATCATATTCTCTTACATAACCAATAACATATGAAGCAAAGTCTAGATTAGGATAATATCTTTTCTTAGTAGATATAAATCCTATACCAGGTAATTCTAACTTCTCTATTTCTTCTTTTTGTAGTTCAGATAATCCTTTACCACCAGGTCCAAGTTCTACTTGGTATAATCCTTTTTGACTCATAAGTTCTATAAGTCTTTCTTCAGTCATATTTATTTTAGGAGCTAATGCTTTAGCAGTAGCTTCTACATCTACTACGTGTCTTGGTTTAGTAGAATTCTTACTTCTTGATTTATCTAAGAAAGCTACTAAAGTATATGAATCTACTGTTTCTGCTAATACTTCATTATTAGAATCATATATAGTTCCTCTATTAGCTTTTAATGTTTTATTAACTGTATTTCTATTTTTTGCAAAATCACTTAAGTTAATACCATCTATATTAGGAGACAAATTTAAAAATATAAGTCTTGCAATTATTACAGCAAATAAAAAAAGTCCAAATAAAATAACAAATTTATTTACGTTTATTTTATTCGGTACTTTTTCTCTCATTTGTAATTCTCCTATCTACTATTAACTATTCTAATATTACTATTATTATAAGCTAATCCTGTATTGTTTGCAACCTCGTTTACATTTTCTAAGGATGCAAGTTCATTTATTTTCATAGATAATCCTTGGTTTGATTCTTGTTGAGTTCTTACTTTTGTTTTTAACTCTTCAACATCTACGTTTAATGAAGATAAGCTATTGTTAGTAAAGAAACAAATAGCAAATAAACATAATAAGAATATTCCACCAAAGGTAATGAAATTTTTTTCAAAAGTTTTTTTCTTGCCTCTAAGTTTCTTTCCCATAATCTTTCTCCTTTATATTCTTTCAATAACTCTAAGAATTGCACTCCTAGATCTATTGTTATTTTCTAATTCTTCTTTTGTAGGTTTAAATTTACCTATTAATTTATATTTTGCTTTATATTCATCAGGTATATTTGGCATACCTTTATAAAGTTCATTTTCTTTTGTTACTTCTTTAAAAGTATTTTTAACTATTCTATCTTCTAGTGAATGGAATGTTATAACACATAGTCTTCCACCAGGATTTAATAGTTCAAGTGAATCATTTAATGCTTTTTGTAAAACATTTAATTCATCATTAACTTCTATTCTAATTGCTTGGAATACTTTCCTAGCAGGATGATGAAGTCTTCTATATTTTTCAGGGACTGAAGATTTAATAATCTCAGTTAATTCAAGGGTTGTTTCTATTGGTTTAGTTTCTCTATATTTACATATTGCTTCTGCAATTGATTTAGAGAACTTTTCTTCACCATATTCATAGAATATCTTTATTAATTTATCTTTTGAATAATTATTGACTACTTCATAAGCAGATAATTCTTGTTTTTGATTCATTCTCATATCAAGCTTAGCATCGTTATGAAAACTAAATCCTCTTTCTGCTTCATCTAATTGAGGTGAAGATACCCCTAAGTCAAATAATATTCCATCGACTCCCTTAACATTTCTTTTATTAAGTTCATCTTTTATATTTACGAAATTAGTATTAATAATTTCATAATTATCATTAATTTGATCAAGAATCTTTGTACTATATTCGATAGCTTCCCCATCTTGATCAAAGGCGAATAAGCAACCCCTTGCTATTCGATTTAATATTTGTGAACTATGACCAGCGTATCCTAAAGTAGCATCAACATATATTCCGTCTTCTTTAATATTTAAATTCTCTATTGATTCATTAAGTAAAACACTAATATGCACTGAATAAATTCTCCGCTACATCACTAAAGTTTTCAATATTATCATTAAAGAAGTTATTAAACATATCTTGATCCCAAATTTCAAGTCTATCACCGACACCTATAACAACGCATTCTTTATTTAAAGAAGCATAATTCATTAAAGGTCCAGTAATTTGAACTCTTCCATTATTATCAAGTTCACACTCAGTGGCCCCTGATAAGAACATCCTCATGAATGTACGAGCATCTTTGTTTGTAAATGGAAGTGTGTTAAGTTTTTCAATTATCTTATTCCACTCATCTACAGGATAAACAAACAAACATTTTTCAATACCTCTAGTGACAATGAACTTAGAACCAAGTTCATATCTAAACTTAGAAGGAATGATAAGTCTGTTTTTATCATCTAAATTGTGATGAAACTCTCCCATTAACATATTTATCCCCCACATTCAACCACTTTCTCCCACTGGTTAATTCAATTATATAATTATATAGATATTTTGTAAATATTAAAAGACAAAAAAAAAGAAGTTTACACTTCTTTTTTACATTATAAATTTTTTCTGTTTCTAATGAAGTCTGGTATATCCCAACCATCATCTTCATCATCTGAATCATTTGATACTGGATTATTCATTTCAATTACTTGTTCATGAAGAGTATCCATGTAAGCATCTCCTACTTTATCAAATCCTGTAGCTACTACTGTAACAATTACATCGTCTTCTAGACTTTCATTAATAACAGCACCAAAGATAATATTGATATCTGTTCCAGAAGCTTGTCTAATAACTTCAACAGCATTTTGAACTTCAAATAATCCTAAGCTATTTCCACCTGTAATATTAACAATAGCATCTGTAGCACCTCTAATATCAGTTTCAAGAAGTGGTGAACTAACAGATTGTTTAGCAGCCTCAATAGCTCTATTTTCACCAGAAGCAACACCTATACCAATTAAAGCATCGCCTTTATTTTCCATAACTGTTTTAACGTCTGCAAAGTCTAGGTTAACTAGTCCATTAACAGCAATTAAATCTGAGATTGATTGAACACCTAATCTAAGTACATTATCAACTTCTTTAAATGCAGCAAGCATTGGAGTATTCTTATCAATTATTTCTCTTAATCTATCATTAGGAACAATAATTAATGTATCAACATGTTCTTTTAATTTTTCTAATCCTTCTTCAGCATTAGCAGATCTTCTATTACCTTCCCAACTAAATGGTTTAGTAACAATACCTACAGTTAAAGCACCTAAACTTTGTGATATTTCAGCGATAACTGGAGCAGCTCCTGTACCAGTTCCTCCTCCCATACCACATGTAACGAATACCATGTCAGCACCTTTTAAAACTTCTTTGATTTCATCTTTACTTTCTTCAGCAGCTTGTCTACCTACTTCAGGAATAGCTCCAGCTCCAAGTCCAGTTTTACCTAATTGAAGTTTTATTTCAGCTTTTGAATTTCTAAGCGCTTGTGAATCAGTATTTGCAACAATGAATTCAACACCTTTAATACCAGATTCAATCATTCTATTAATAGCGTTATTTCCACCGCCACCAACACCAATAACTTTTATTTTAGCTAATTGATCAATTTCTAATGCCATGATTAGTCCTCCTTCTCAAATAAACGACTAAAGAACTTACTAAATACTTTAGTATCTTCGTTCTTAGCCCAGTTACTAACTATTTTAGTAGCTTCTTCATCACTAAACATAGAGTATTCTCTACCTCTAAGTTCTAGTTTATTTATGAAATATTTAATTGTTCCATAACTTGAAGAATACATATTATCTCTAATACCAATTACATTTAATCTGTGAGATACAACTTCATTATATACCTCAGAGCAAATAGTATCAAAACCAGGAATATTGCTTATTCCACCTGTTATAATTATATAATGAATTTCTTTTTTTGTTAAGTTATTTAGTTCTTTTTTTGCTTTTTTTATTATTTCTAATAAGTTATTATAAACAATTTCACTAACTTCTTTTTGATTTATACTGATTTTTATACCAGATTTATCTTTCATATCATAATAATCATCTTTAGAAGTTTCTTTTTTATCTAAATTAACAAATATTTCTTTTATTTTTCTAGCTTTATCAAGTGGAATATTATAAACATATGAAATATCTTCATCTATGTTAAATGATCCAATTGGTAAAACTTTAGATGTAGTTATAATTCCTTTATTAAATATAGCAATATCAGTTTTATTTAAACCAATATTAATAACTGCAGTAGTACTTTTATCATAGTTATCATCTTTAAATGTATAATAGTCTCCTATATTACCAAATAGTATATCTACTACTTCTATACCTGCTTTATCAAATAAAGATAAGTTTCTATATAGATTAGCTTTAGGAGCAGTTACCATCATAACTAAAGTACTAAGTTTATTAGCCTTTAATCCCCTTGGATTTTTAACTTCAGTTCTATCATCTAATAAGTATTTAATAGGCATAACAGTAACTAATTCTTCATCTTCAGGTATCTTATTATAAATAGATGCTTGAAGTGAATTTAATATATCATCAGAAGAAATAATAGATTCTTCTGAAGTAATAGTAGTATATCCATCTACTATTTTATAATTAGCTTCATCCATAGGAACATTTATTAATGCCTTTTTAATCTCTAAATTAAGAGTATTATTAATCTTCTTTAGTGCTTCTTTAAGTGTTGCTAAAGCTTCATTTTCATCAACTATAACACCCTTTTCAATACCTAAAGAAGGATATATATTAGATGCTAATACATTTAATTTATCATTAGTTTTTTCTACTACTACTATCTTAAAAGTATCTGAACCAATGTCAATTGCAGTATATATTTTTCTCATAAAGAATACCTCTCTATTATTAGTAATATTATACCATTTTTTTTAATAAAAAAAAAGAGTTTTATTCCATAGGAACAAAATAATTCCCATAGTCTAAATATAAAACTCCCTTTTTATTTTCAATAGTTTTTGTAATAGATGGATAAGAATTAATCTTAGTTATCTTACTAAGAGTAACATATACCATATTTCCATCGTTCATAAAGAATAGAAATCTTTCATTATCAACGTCATTAGGATCATATTTAATATCTGATATTATACTTAATATTTCATCATCAACTTTATTCATTTTCTTAATAAATCTATTATATATTTCTTTATCACTAACTTTATTAATAAGAACTGGTGCATCTTCATTAGGAGAATCTATCTTCTTACCTAGTTCATTAATAGCATAATTATTATATTTAAATAATACTTTGTATTCTTCTACTATAAGTCTTATTTCAAATGTTTTAGTATGATCTACTTTAACAGACTTAATCATACTATTATGCTTACATTTCTTATTAGTTAAATAAGACCAAGTTAAAAAGAATGATGTTTCTTCGTCTAAGTCACATGTTTCAAGAACAGTATCTTCATCTACATAACTATTACCTAAAACATAGTATCCTCTTACTTTTATTAAAGATAAAAGGAATATAGTAATACCTACTATAATTATAAAAAGAAGAAACACAAATACTTTTTTTAATTTCCTTTTTTTCTTTTTTTTCATAATTACTCCCAGTTAACAAATTCTTGTTCACAGATTAAATCTATACCATACTCTTCTTTAACTCTTTGTTTAACATATAATATTAATTCTCTTATATCTTCTGCTGTAGCATTATTTTCATTTATTATAAAGTTTGCATGTTTAGTAGAAACAGTAGCTCCTCCAATAGAATAACCCTTTAATCCAAGATCTTCGATTAATTTACCAGAATATAATCCTTCAGGGTTTCTAAATACTGAACCTGCTGATGGATACTCTAATGGTTGTTCATTTAATCTTCTATTTCTTCTATTATCTATTAAAGCTAGTATTTCATCTTTATTACCGTGTTCTAATATAAGTTTAACTTTTAAAACAATATATTCTTTTTCAGAACATATACTACGTCTATAAGCAAATCCCATATCTTCATTCTTTAAAGTAACTACATTATTATCTTTATCTAATACTGTTACTTCATCTACAATACGTGACATATCACTTAAATAAGCTCCAGCATTCATATATGTAAGTCCTCCTATTGCTCCTGGTATACCGGATGCAAACTCAAGTCCAGAAAGACCCATATTAGCTGTTTCTATAGCTAGTTTAATAGCAGAATATCCAGCTTCTACTGTAACTATATTATCTTCATAAATAACTTTATTTAACTCATTTAATTTAATTATCACACCATCATATTCTTTAGATGAAAATATTAAATTAGAACCATTACCAATTACTTTAAACTTAATATTATTTTCTCTAAGTAATTTAACTAACTCTACTAACTTTTCTATAGATGAAGGATAAATAATATATTTAGCTACTCCACCTACTTTATAAGTAGTATATTTACTTAAAAGTTCATTATCTAAAATTTTATAACTATCATCTAATTTAGCTATTACGTTATTCATAATTATTCCTTTATTAATTTAATTATTTCGTTATATATTTTTTCTGATGAACTATCTATTTCAAACTTAGATAAGTTCTTTTTAATATTCTTAATAGTATCTTCATTACTTAAAGTATCATTAATAATTTTAACAAGTGAATCTACTGTTAAGTCTTTTTCTTCGAGAATTAATGCTGCTCCTTCATTAACAAGTGACATAGCATTCTTATATTGATGGTTTTCTGTTACATATGGACTTGGTACAAATACTACGGGAGTTAAAGTAGATACTATTTCAGAAATAGTAGATGCTCCAGCTCTTGTTACCATTAAATCACATGATTTCATAACAGATGAAAAATTATTCATATATGGGAATAAATATACATTTTCTCCCTTTTCTAAACCTAAATAAGATTCATAATAATCTTTACCTGTAATAATAATAGTATTATAACTATTATCAAACTTAGTTAAAGATTCTTTTAACACATTACTAACAGTCATAGATCCAAGTGATCCCATAACTATTATTACAGTTTTCTTATTAGTATCTTTAATACCTAACTCTTTTAAATCTAATTTAGGAGCCATTTTAGCCCTATCTGAAGTAGGATTACCAGTATAAACATAATTACACTTATCTACTTTCATATTCTTAAAAGAAGTACATAAAGTATCTGTATACTTTAAATTCATCTTATTAGATAATCCAAGAATACTATTTTGTTCATGAACTAGAGTTTTATATCCTAGTTTTTTAGCCATCTTAATAACAGGTGCAGTAACATAGCCACCTGCTCCAATAACTATATCAGGATTAAACTCTTTTATTTTCTTTTTAACAATAGACATACTATTTAAATATTTAAATACTGCTTTAATATTAAATACTATATCTTTTGGTTTAAAACTTCGTTTTAATCCATATACTTCTATACCAAAGAATGGTAATCCTCTTTCAGGAATAATATCTTTTTCCATTCTATTAGTAGTTCCAATATATAAAAATTCTGCATTCTTATCTTTTTCAATAATCTTATCAACAATTGCTAGTGCAGGATATATATGTCCTCCTGTACCTCCAGCAGATATTATAACTTTCATATTATCACCACTTTAATTATACCATAGCACAAAAAAAGAAGATATAATTATCTTCTTACTTTATTATTTCTTTGCAGTTTTCTTTTCTGATTTAATTTCTGCATCTTTAATTTTTTTGTTATCTTTTTTAACAGGTTCTTCCCATTTCCAGATAGCTTTAGCTAAATCTGCAATTAGAGGAATTTCATAATGTTCACCTTGGCAAGCTTTAACTATAGCAATAATAGCAAATACAAGTACTGCTACTTCTACCATCCAAGCACATATACCAATTACCCATCCAATTACTGGAATAACTACAGAAGAAGAAATAACTCCTACTCCCATATAAACTATAAATATAGCTCCAGCTTGGTTATAAACCCATCTTACTTCTTTATCAACTTCATCCTTTAAGAATGAGAATATGAATCCAAGTAAACTTACAAGATAAATAAGTATTGGTTCATATTGTTTACTAATACCTGTTATTGTTTCTTTTTTCATTTAAATCTTTCCCTTTCCACATTTATTATTATAACATTTTTATATTAATTGTCTATATCTTAACGATCCTTAGAGTCAATTATTATAGTAACTGGTCCATCATTTATTAAACTAACTTTCATATTAGCTCCAAATTCACCAGTCTTAAATGGTATATTAGTCTTCTTTAATCTTTCTTTAAATACTTCATACATTTTATTTGCTTCATCAAATTTCATTGAATTAGTAAATGAAGGTCTATTACCATCTTTAGTATTAGCATATAAAGTAAATTGACTAACTAAAAGTATTTCACCATTTACATCTTTAATGCTAAGATTCATCTTTTCATTTTCATCTTCAAATATTCTAAGTTTCTCTATTTTAGATACTAGGTATTCTAAATCATCAGTAGTATCACTATTACAAATACCAAGAAGAATCATATAACCTTTATTAATCTTTTCAATATATGAATTATTTATATTAACTGATGCTTCCGTAACTCTTTGAATAACTACTCTCATACAAATACCCTTTCTACTGATTTAATATCACTATTTCTCTTTAAATTAGCAAAGAATTTATTAAGAGTTTCTAAATCAGAAACCTTAATACTTAATTCATAAGTATTTGTATCTTGATTATAAATAGTATTAACTTTAGAAACAGATATATTATTTGATGATGCCATATTAATAATATCTACTAAAGTGTTTTCTTTATTAATAGCTATTATATTAATTTGAGTATCATACTTTCTTGTAGTATTTTGATTCCATTTAACATCAATTACTCTTTCATCATGAGATACATTTTTACAATCTTTATGATGAATTACTACACCTTGACCTCTAGATATATATCCAATAATAGGATCTCCTTTTATTGGCTTACATCCTTTAGCTAAAGTAACTTTAATGTCTGCTATATTACTAACTAAAACATCATTCTTATAATCACTAACAGTATCTTGTTTATTAAGTATTTTATCTAATACAAAATCTTCTTTAGTCTCTTCTTCTTTAAATGCAATATTAACAGTTTGAATAGATGTAAATTTACCTACTCCAATTGAGTAATATAAATCATCTTCACTTTCAAGTTTTAAATTAGATAATATTATGTCTAACTTATCCATAACATCATTAATAGAACATTTTCTTCTTCTAATTTCTTTTAAGAATAAATCTTTACCTTTAGTAATAGCCTCAACTTTATCCATCTTAGTAAAGTATGCTTTAATCTTACTTTTAGCTTGTGAAGTCTTAGCCATGTTAATCCATTCAATTGATGGAGTAGCATTCTTATTAGTAATAATTTTTACTATATCTCCTGACTCTAATTCTTGATCTAATTTAGCAATAGAATCATTTATTAAAGCACCTACCATCTTTTCTCCAACACCTGTATGAACTCTATATGCAAAGTCTATTGGAGTACTACCTTTTGGAAGTTCAAATACATCTCCTCTTGGAGTATATACATATATACTATTACCTAAAACTTCATTCTTAACAGTACTTACAAAGTCATTAGCAGATTCATTTTCTTCATTAATCTCCATAATGTTTCTAAACATTTGAAGTTTTTGCTCCATATTATCTTGAAGGCCTTTACCTTTTTCTTTATAAGACCAGTGTGAAGCAATTCCTTTTTCTGCTATTCTATCCATTTCATATGTTCTAATTTGAATCTCATATAACTTATCAAACGGACCAAATACTGTTGTGTGAATTGATTGATACATATTTGTTTTAGGGTTTGCAATATAGTCCTTAATTCTCTTTGGCATAGGTTTAAATACTGAGTGTATTATACCCATAACTTGATAACATTCAGGAACTGTATTAACAAGTATTCTAAGGGCATATAAATCGTATATTTCAGAGAATTTCTTACCCTTTGATAACTTATTATATATTGAGTAAATTGACTTAGCTCTACCCTTTATTTCATATTCTATGTTATTAGCATCCAATATCTTAGATACTTCTTTAATCATATTATCAACTATTTGTTGTCTTTCTTCTTCAGTATTATCTAATTGTTCTTCAACTGAAATAAATTCATTTGGTTTATAGTATTTTAAAGATAAAACTTCAAGTTCAGTCTTTAATTCACCAAGACCTAATCTATGAGCAATAGGAACTAATATTTCTAAAGTTTCTTTAGATTTTTCTCTACGTTTATCTTCAGGTATTGCCCAAAGAGTTCTCATATTTTGACATCTTTCAGCAAGTTTAATAATGATAATACGAACGTCTTCTGAAAGACCTACTATTATCTTTTTGTAATAATTAATATGGTCTTCTGTATCAGCAGATAAATTTAATTTATT
This sequence comes from Bacilli bacterium, assembly GCA_017542065.1. Lineage (GTDB taxonomy): Bacteria > Bacillota_I > Bacilli_A > RF39 > UBA660 > RUG13038. The sequence continues at coordinate 28,573 of JAFXXX010000021.1, forward strand.
TATCTTAGTAATACCATTAACAAGGTCTGCTATATCATCACCAAATTTTTCTTTAATATCTTCAAGTGTTGCATTACCAATATATAAAGTATCATGAAGTAATGCTGCACATAAAGTATCAGGATCTGCATTTAACTTAGTTAAAGTATATGCAACATTAAGTGGATGATGCATATAACTTTCACCACTAAGTCTAATATCGTTTTTATGAACTATTGATGCATAATCATAAGCCTTGCAAATATTCTTAATTACTTCATCATCATCTATATATTCTTTAACGGCTTCAACGAGCTCAGAAATATCATCTATTTCGAGTCTTTTTTCCATTTTTATTCTCCTCTCTTTTTGAGAAAAAAGAATTAAGCATTAATTCCTTTTACGCTTAATTCTTGAACCTTTCTTTTAGTTTCTTTTTTATTATCTTTCTTAGGTGTTTTCTTTGCTTGTTTCTTTTTATTAATATTAATCATTCTTTCAATAATTATCATAAATGAACATGATAAAAATACTGATGAGAATAATCCAACAATTAAACCAATAACGATAGCAATATTAAATTCAATAATTTCTCTTGAACCAAATACTATTAAACAAATAATTGGAAGTAATGTTGTAATTGTAGTATTAATAGATCTAAGTATAGTTTCTTTAATACTTGCATTAGCTATTTCTTTTAATTTAACTTCATCAAAATCTTTAGCCATATAACGTTTCTTGATGTTTTCTCTTAATCTATCAAATATAACTATTGTGTTATTGATTGAGTAACCAATAATAGTTAGAATAGCTGCTACAAAGATTGAGTTAATTTCAATTCTAAAGATCGAGAATAACATAATTACCATAACAGAGTCATGTAATAAAGCAATTATAGCTGCTAAAGCATAACTAAACTTGTATCTAATAGTAATATATAGGATTATACCTACTAAAGCTATTAATAATGCTTTAATTGCATTCTTAATTAAATCCTTCTTAACTAAATTTGATACTACAGAAATATCTACTGATGCTTCATATTTATCACTAATAGTATTCTTAGTATTAGTAACATCATCATCAGTTAAAATTTCAGAAACTTTTACATAATAGTTATCATCTGATTCACTACTTTCAATAACATGATATCCTAAATCAGAAACTGTTTTATTAATCTTCTTTAATGAAGCTTTTTGTGATGAAACTGTAATATCAGTACCACCAGTAAAGTCTATACCAAAGTTAAATCCTTTAAATATAGCAAATCCAATACCTACTAATAATATAATTGCAGGTATAATAATTAACTTCTTAAAGTTCTTAGTAAAGTTAAATTTAATTTTCTTTTCAAATCTAGAATCTACTCTTTCAGTAGATTTAACTATTTCTTTCTTATTTTGATTAATAAATAATCTAAGTCTATTATTAAAGAATCCTGTATTAATAAATGCATATGTAATTAGTCTTGTAACTAATACTACAATAAGCATAGTCATAGCAATGTTAATCATTAACATTGTAGCAAATCCTTTAACAGAACTTGTACCAAATATAAATAGAATAACTGCTACTATAAATGTTGTTACATTTGAATCTAGTATTGAACTAAATGAATTCTTAACACCATTCTTATAAGCTTCTTTAAGTGGTTTACCTTTTCTAAGCTCTTCTTTAATTCTTTCAGCAGTAATAACATTAGCATCAACAGCCATACCTACACCAAGTACTAAAGCTGCAATACCAGGAAGTGTTAATACTCCATCAATTAAGTAATAAATTAAGAATGTAAAGAATGCATAGATAAGAATAACACTTGAAGAAATAAATCCTTCAAAGTTATAAATTAAAATCATGAATACAATAATACATGCAATTCCAATTACTCCTGCAATCTTAGTTTTATCTAATGAATTTTCTCCAAAAGCAGAACCTACTGTTTGTGAAGAAATCTCTTTAAATTTAACATTATTAGATCCTGAGTTAATTAAGTCTACTAAGTTTTGAACTTGTTCTTCAGTAAAGTTACCTTGAATAATAACGTCACTACTAAATCCTTGAGATACTGTAGCAGCTGATAAACATTTAGCTTCTACTAAATTTTCAAACTCACCACAATTAGCATTTTTATAACTATCTGTTTCAGGATTATAATCTAACCAAATAACAATTAACTTATCACTTGTTTTAGATATTTCAGATGTTACATTATAGAATGTATCATTATCTTTTACACTAAGTGATACAGCTGGTCTACCACTTTCATCTTGTGATACTTTAGCAGCCATTGAACTACTAAGTACTTCCTTACCCATTAACTTTCTATCAGATGAATCTCTAAATGTTAATTCACCTGCTAAAGTAATATAATTTCTTGCAGTATCTACATCAGAAATACCTGCAAGTTTAACTCTTATTTTATCTTTACCTTCAATAGTAATTTCTGGTTCAGATACACCTAGAGCATCTATTCTTCTAAGCATTGTTCTATATGTATCTTCTACCATAGATTCAGTTAATTTAACATCTTTTTCTGCTGGTGAAACTTTATATAATATTTCAAATCCTCCAGCTAAATCAAGACCTTTAGTAATATTATCAAATACTGTTGGAATAAGTATTGTAAATGATGCTACTAAAGAGAATACTGTTAAAAATACTGTTAAGAATTTTAACTTACTAGAAGTAAATTCTAATTTGTAATCATATTTAGATTTATCAAAACCTAAAACAATAAATGTTACTAATGGAAATACCATAGCAATAACAGTAAATAATAAACCTTTATTAAATTTATTTGAAAGTCTAAATTTAAGCATTAACGTATACCAAACTAAGCATAATGCTGAGAAACCTTCAAGTAAAAATACTAATTGTTCTTTAAATCCACCAAAGTAACAAATAGCAATTATTCCAAGAGGAATAATAAACTTAAAAATGTTATACCATTTATATTCTGCTACATTTAATAGCTCAATAAAATTAATAACTGGTATAAACCCTAAATACCACTTTTTATTAACCTTTCTAAGTATTTTTGATATTGCAAAAGAATATACTAAATAAACTGCTAATATAATTCCGCAAATAATTAAAGTGTCCATAAATCCATCTCCTACTTCTATATTCCTTTAATATTCTTTTCTCTAATATTAATTATACAAAAAAAATACAAGTTTTAAAACCTAAAACTTGTAATTTTTTAAGAATTCTTCTTTATATTCAAGGATTTTATCCTCATCAATTGCTTTTCTTAGGTCTTCTGTTAATCTTGTTAAATATCTAATGTTGTGAATTGATAAAAGTCTAGCACCTAATGTTTCTTCTGCTTTAATTAAATGATGTATATATGCTTTAGTATAACTCTTACATGCATAGCAGTCACAATGTTCTTCTATTGGAGTAAAATCTTCTTCAAACTTTTTATTTTTAAGATTAATCTTACCGTATTTAGTATATGCATGACCGTGTCTAGCTAGTCTTGTTGGCATAACACAGTCAAATATATCAACGCCTCTAATTACGTTTTCAATAATATCTATTGGATCTCCTACTCCCATTAAATATCTTACTTTATCTTCAGGTAAATATTTACAAGAGTATTCAACTTGCTGATACTGAACATCTTTTGGTTCACCAACAGCAGTTCCACCAATTGAATAACCATCAAAATCCATTTTAACTAGTTCTTCTACGCAGTGCTTTCTTAAATCTTCATATTCAGCACCTTGTACTATACCAAATAAACTTTGATTCTCGTTATTAAATACATCCTTACCTCTTTTTGCCCATCTAAGTGTTCTTTCAACTGATTCTTCAACGTACTTTCTAGTATGAGGAAAACCTACACATTCATCAAAACTCATAGCTATATCACTATCTAATTTATTTTGAATCTCTATAGACTTTTCTGGAGTAAGCAATAATTTATCACCATTTAAATGACTCTTAAACATAACTCCTTCTTCAGTTATATCTTTTGGTTTAGCTAAACTAAATACTTGGAATCCACCTGAGTCTGTAAGTATAGGACCTTTATAGTTCATAAACTTATGTAGTCCACCTGCTTTAGCTACTATATCTTCACCAGGTCTTAGCCATAAATGATAAGTATTAGCAAGTATTATACCAGCATTAACATCATATAGTTCTTCAACAGATAATGTTTTAACTGTAGCTTGAGTACCAACAGGCATAAACATTGGTGTTTCAAAAGTACCATGATTAGTTATTAACTTACCATGTCTAGCTTTAGTGTTTTTTTCTCCTTTAATTAATTCATATTTTATTTTCATATTGACCTCTAATCTATTATTAGCATAGCATCACCAAATGAAAAAAATCTATATTTTTCATTTACTGCTTCTTTATATGCTTTCATAATATTATCTTTACCTGCTAAAGCACTAACTAGCATTACTAGAGTACTCTTAGGTAAATGAAAGTTTGTTATTAAATTATCAACAGCTTTAAATTCATATCCTGGATATATAAATATATCAGTATCTGATACTTCTGAAGTAAACTTAGGATATCTAGATAAATTAGTTTCAAGTACTCTTGTTGATGTTGTACCTACTACAAATATCTTATTACCTCTTTCTCTTACTTTATTTAATCTATCAGCAGAATCACTAGTTAATATATAACTTTCAGTATGCATTTTATGATTTGTTACATCTTCTACCATAACAGGTCTAAATGTTCCAAGACCTACATGTAATGTTACTGGTATTATTTCTATACCCTTTTCTTTTATCTTTTCTAGTAACTCTTCAGTAAAATGTAATCCTGCTGTTGGAGCAGCAGCTGATCCATAATCTTTAGCATACACAGTTTGATACATGCTACCATCTTCTAACTTCTCATGTATATATGGAGGAAGTGGCATTGTTCCTAGTCTTTCTAATATTTCAAGTAAAATACCATTATAAAGTAACTTAACAAATGTAATACCATCGTTATCAAGTTTAGTTACTTCCGCTTTTAATGATCCATCACCAAATGAAATAATAGTACCTATCTTTAATCTTTTTTGTGGTTTAGATAAACACTCCCATGTATCTTCTCCATGATCTTTAAGTAGTAATAATTCTATTACTGCCCCAGTATCTGCTTTAACTCCTATTATTCTAGCTGGTATAACTTTAGTATCATTAATAACTAATGCATCTCCAGGGTTTAAATAATCTAATATATCTTTAAAAACTTTATGTTCTATTTCACCAGTTTTTTTATGTAATACTAGTAGTCTTGCTTCATCTCTTTCTTTTAATGGAGTTTGAGCAATTAACTCTTCTGGTAAATAGTAATCAAAATCTGAAGTTTTCATTTAAATCACCAAAGATATTATACTATATAAAACAATAAAAAAACATATATAATTATATGTTTTTTATTATTCTTCAAATAAGTTCTTTTGGTAATCTATACCTAATTGTTTATATGCTTTTTCAGTAACCATTCTTCCTCTTGATGTTCTTTTTAAATATCCATTTTGAAGTAAATATGGTTCATATACATCTTCGATTGTAGATACTTCTTCTCCTATAGATGAAGCAAGTGCATCAATACCAACAGGACCACCATTAAATTTATAAATAATTGATTTAAGTAAGTTATGATCAGTTACATCTAAACCTTCAGAATCCACTTTAAGTTTTCTTAAAGATGATTCTGTAATTTCCAAATCAATTTTACCTGATCCTTCTACTAAAGCAAAATCTCTAATTCTTTTTAAAAGTCTATTTGCTATTCTTGGAGTACCTCTACTTCTTTTAGCAACTTCATAAGCAGCATCATCTTCTATTTCAATATCAAATACTGAAGCAGTTCTTTTAACTATAGTACATAAATCATTAATTGAATAATAATCTAGTTTAGATATTATTCCAAATCTATCTCTAAGTGGAGATGATAAATCTCCTGCTCTAGTAGTAGCTCCTACTAAAGTAAATGGAGGTAAATCTATTTTAATACTTCTAGATGATCCATCAGAACCTACTACTATATCTAAAGTAAAATCTTCCATAGCAGGATATAATATTTCTTCTATAAACCTAGGCATTCTATGTATTTCATCTATAAATAATACATCTCCTTCTTCTAAAGAAGATAGTATTGCTGCTAAATCCCCAGACTTTTCTATAGATGGTCCAGAAGCAGTCTTAATATTAGTTCCTAGTTCATTAGCTATTATGTATGCTAAAGTAGTTTTACCTAGTCCTGGAGGACCATATAATAAAGTATGGTCAAGAGGTTCATTTCTCATCTTAGCAGCCTCTATAAATACCTTTAAATTATCTTTAACATCTCTTTGTCCAATATATTCTTTTAATGTTCTAGGTCTTAATCTTTCTTCATCATCACCTAATATAATATTAGGATCTTCTATTCTTTCGTCCATAATTAATTCCTTTCTATTTTAATAATAGTTTTAATCCTTGTTTAATCTTTTCCTCTATAGTTAAACTATTATCTATTTTAGGAAGTACTGACTTAATATCAGATGCTTTATATCCTAAAGCTTTTAAAGCTTCAACTAGTTCAGTATCCTCTACTATATTATTCTCTTTAGAAACTAATTTTCCCTTAAGATCTAATATTATTTGTCTAGCAACTTTATCTCCTATTTTAGGGAACTTCTTAATATAGTTTATATCTTCTTTTTCTATAGCTTCTACTAAAGTATCTAATGATCCTACAGAGAATAATGATAAAGCAGTTTTAGGCCCTAAACCTTTAACACTAATTAATCTTAAAAACATATCTTTATCTTCTTTAGTTTTAAATCCATATAAAGAGTTTTCATCTTCTGCTACCTTTTGATATAAATATATTTTATAATTTTTATTTTCAGTAAATGAATATGGATTAGATACATATACTAAATATCCAATGCCATTATTTTCTACTACTATATAACCAGAGTTTATCTCTGTTACTATACCTTTAATATACTCGAACATATGTTATCACCTATAAAAATTATAACACAAAAAAATCTAGTTTTAAACTAGATTTTTATTTTGCTATAACAAAGCCATATTTTTTACCGTTAGTAGTAATTATAACAACATTCTTTGATGCTTTACTTTGACTAACACTAGCAATATTTGTTTTCTTTAGTTTTCTAATCTTAGATCCATTATAGTAAACAATCTTACCATATTTATCGACAGTATTATTAACGAATATTGATTTCTTATAAGATAGATTTACTTGTCCATCTTCTGAAAGAAGACTTTCGTTCTTTTCAAATTTATATTCTCCAAGTTTATTATTTTTAGCGTTAATTAAACTAACTTTTTTATCAGTAACATTTAATACTAAATCTTTAGAATATACTAAATTTGATTTAGAATTATCTACTTTAAATAATTCTTTACCATTAGTAGATACTACATAAGTATTTTTCTCATCAGAATATTCATATACCTTATCTTTACCTATCTTTTCCATTCTAGCTAAGTTATCATCAGTATTAAATGCTTTCTTTAGTTTAGCAGAATAAATAATAGACATTTCTTCATCATATTTCTTACCAAATATAATATCTTTATCTACTACAGTAATCATATTCTTAGATGAAACAACTACTTCATTTTTCTTATTATATAAAACATATTTATTACTAAATTCTTCAGTAGAATCAGCAGTATATTTAACTAACTTATATCCACCTTTAATACCAGTAAAGTTCTTAATTTTATTTTCACCATAAACATAATCAAATAATACTTTACCTTCTTTAGCATCATATACTAATATCTTTTGTTCGCCACACATACCTTCAGTGCAATTAACTTGGAAATATTTATTATCATCATATGATTTAAAGTTCATAATAATAGATGATCCATTTTCACTAGTATATTTATATAATTCTTTATATGTCTTTTCTTTTAAATCATATATACCAAAAGAATTATCTTCTAAACTATCTACTAATACTTTATCTTGTAAATTACTATATAATCCTTTTTGATATAATCTATATTTTTCTTCATCAATTAGAGGTTTAATTTTCTTAAGAACCTTAACTTGTGATTCTTCTTCAGCTTCTTTTTGTACACCTTTTTTATCAATATCTAATACAGTAGTTTCTCCATTAGATTCTTTATAAGCTTTTATAGTTTTCTTATCTTCATTAAATTCATATGAGTTAAAACTATCACCTTTAAACTTTTCAGTTTTAGCATCAAAATAATAATATGCTTTAGATGAATCTTGTAATACTAAATATAGAGTTTCACCTTCATCATCTAATACTTCTCTGTCGATTACATAATCAGATAAAGTTCTATCTCCTCTTTCACTTATTAAATATTCTTCATCTAATACTTTAATAGCAGATACACTCTTATATCTTTTTACTTTTTCTATATTTGAGTATAATACATCATCTTTATAGTTAATAATATTACTCTTTTCTCCATCTAGTTCTTCAACTAAATAATCAGATAAAACAGTAAGTTCATTCTTACTAGAATATACTTTCTTACCATTTACTTTAGTAACATAATATTCAACTATTTCACCCTTCTTATTAATATTTTTAAATAATAAATATGTTGGAGTTACATCATATAATGATTTAGAACTAGTTTTATTATATTTACTAATCTTATTTCCATAAGAATCGTAAACATATATCTTTCCTTTTGATTCATCATAAACTGTAATAAAATCACAGTCTTCATCTATACACTTAATTTCATCATATTTATCTGATAAAACTTTATTAACATTAGTAATAGTATTTCTTCTTAAATATACTGTTAAACCTAATGCTACAATTAATATAATTAGTAAAACTATTGATATAATTTCTATTTTTTTATTACTTTTAATCATATATAACACCTCTATTATTACAAATTTAATTATACCAAAAATAGAAATTATAGGCAATAAAAAATAATGCCATTTGGCATTATTCTTGATATTCAAATTCAAAGTCTAGAATTCTAACGATGTCTCCCTCTTTAGCACCCATTGCTTTAAGTTCATCATCTACACCCATTCTTCTAAGTTTATTAGAAAATCTTCTAACACCCTCATCAGTAAACTTTGTCATTTTAAATAATTTTTCAATTTGATCACTCTTAATAACAAAAGCATTTCCATCTCTTACTATTTCAAATGGTTTTTCTTCTTTAAATTTATATAGAATATGACTTTCAAAGACTTCATCTTCATATAATTCTTCTTTATCTATAGTATCAAGTATATCTGCTACTCTAACTAGTACTTGATCAAGTCCTTCACCTTTAATAGCAGATATCTCAAATATCTCAGAATCTACTTTCTTTTTAAATTCTTCAAGGTTCTCTTTAGCGCTATCCATGTCCATCTTATTAGCAACTATTATTTCAGGTTTCTTTAATAGTTTCTTATCAAAGTCTTCTAGTTCTTTTCTAATAACCATATAGTCTTCATAAGGATCTCTTCCTTCAATTGAAGCCATATCAATAACATGAACAATAACTCTAGTTCTTTCAATATGCTTTAAGAACTTATCTCCAAGACCTTCTCCTTTAGAAGCTCCTTCAATTAATCCAGGAAGATCTGCTACTGTAAACACTCTACCATCAATAGTTTTAACAACTCCTAAATTAGGAACTAATGTTGTAAAATGATAATCTGCTATTTTAGCTTTACAAGCAGATATCTTAGAAATAATTGTTGATTTACCAACTGATGGCATACCAACAAGTCCAACATCAGCAAGAAGTTTTAATTCTACCTTAATTCTTCTTTCTTCACCAGGTTCACCATTCTCAGAAAAATTAGGAGCAGTATTATTATGAGTCTTAAAGGCATAATTACCTCTTCCACCTCTACCACCTGTAGCTATAACTGCTTCATCTCCTACTTTAGTTAAATCAGCAATTATAAGTCCAGTATTAACGTCTTCTACTACTGTTCCTTGTGGTACTTTAATAATAATATCCTCGGCATTTTTACCGTTCATATTTTTACCCATACCATTAGCACCTTTTTTACCTTTAATCTCGTGCATGTATTTTAAATCTAATAAAGTACTTAGATTAGTATCTACTTTAAATATAATACTAGATCCTTTACCACCGTTTCCTCCATTAGGTCCTCCATCTGGAACGTATTTTTCTCTTCTAAAACTTGTACATCCATCTCCGCCATTACCTGCTTTAACGTCCATTACAACTTCATCGACGAACATAAATATCACCTCTTTTCTTCTTACAATTTTATTACCACAAATGTGGACAACACATGACTAGTCTTTCTCTCTTTTGATACCAGTCAAGTGGTAATTTTGCACTTGCTAGTGCATTTATTAATATTTCATAATCTTCTTTACCTAAAAAATCTCTAATGAATTCAGTATTAAGACATGCTGCATCAATTAAATGATAGCATCTAAAATTTCTTAAAGTACATATTCCTCTATATGATAATCCTATATTAGTAATAGTAATATTAGAATTACTATCATTAACTTCAGGTGGATAATCAGGTGCATTTCTAAGAACATCTAAGAAATATAATCTTAATGTCTTATGAACAACTAATTTCATTTTTCTAATACCAAATCTATGCTTATGCATTTCTTTTGCTATATGTGCATTATTTTTAACTTTAAATACACCTATTAAACATCTATATAGAAATGTTTCTTCCTTTGTTAAAGGAACAACTGTATCAATATCCAAATTAAATATATCTGTTGCAAATCTTCTTGATTTTTCACATTCCATATCTGGATCATAAGTTCTAATCATTTTATACATGTCTACTAATTCTTGATTAATTTCCATAACTCTCCCCTGAAAGAACTAATTAGTTCTTAAAATATGCATCTAAATAATAGATTTGTCTATGTTCCTTATAATATTCTTTTTCAAAATCTGTCATTATATTTTCTATTCTTCTTTCATCTTTATGAAGATCCATAGAAACTGTTTCAAATGAATACCAATATTTACTTAAACTTTCAAGGGCTGAAGCAAATAATATCTTATTATCTGTCTTAAGAATAATATGCTTATTCTTTTTAAATACTCTATCGTATGCTCTTAAGTATGATTCATGAGTAAATCTTTTTCTTTCATCTTGTTTTTTTGGCCAAGGTTCAGAAAAAGTTAAATATATAGTATTTATTTCTTTACCAAATATTTCAATAATATCTTTTGCATCGCAGTTAATAATCTTTAAGTTTTTAATATTACCTTTAATATTATTAGCAGCATAAGCAGCTTGATTCTTATCTAATTCAATACCAATGTAGTTAACTGTTGGATGAGCGAGTGCCATACCTATAATAAATGAACCTCTACCCATACCAAGTTCAAGCATAATTGGATTATTATTACCAAATACTTCACTCCATTTACCTTTATACTTTTCAGGATTTTTAACTACATAACTACTAGATTTTAATATTTCATCTGCATTTTTTACTATATTATAACGCATATTTATTCCTCCCTTATAAGTGAAAAAATATCATCAAAATGATGATATTATATTTCTTTATATACACTAACTTGTTTTTTATTTCTACCTTTTGATTCAAATTTTACATAACCATCAATTTTAGCAAATAAAGTATGATCAACACCCATACCTACATTTTTAGCTGGATAAATTTTAGTTCCTCTTTGACGATATAAAATAGAACCAGCAGTAACAAATTCTCCGTCTGCTGCTTTAGCACCTAGTCTTCTACCTTCAGAATCACGTCCGTTGTGAGTAGAACCTTGAGCTTTAACGTGCGCAAACTTTTGTATATTTAAAAGCATTCTTAACATAACGCTGTTACCTCCTTATTATTTTTATATAATCACTATAATCGTTTTCTAATTCTCCAATTAGAAGAATCATATTATTAATAAGTTTTAAAACTATTTCATCTTGTTTTATAACTCTAATTTCAATTTTATTATCTAAATCACTATAATCAATTGCATCATTATCTATTTCAATAATAGCATTTATAGTAGTTATAACTATTGATGATACAGAAGCACATACAATGTCTTTTCCTTTTTCATCATAATTAGCATGTCCACTAATTGTTATAACATTTTCTTTAGTTAAATCTACCTTAATCATTTTAACTCTCTTATTTTACTGAAATTGTTTTAATAACAACTTTAGTATAAGGTTGTCTATGACCTTGAGTTTTGTGGTAGTTACATTTTTGTCTATATTTAAATATAGTTACTTTTCTTTGTTTACCTTGTTTAACTATTTCTGCAGTTACTTTAGCTCCATCAACATATGGATGACCAATTTTATCATCAATCATAAGAACTTTATCAAATGTAACTTTATCTTTTTCTTTACCTTCTAGTTTTTCAACAAAGATTTCAGTTCCTTCAGTAACAGTATATTGTTTACCACCAGTTTCAATAATTGCTTTCATTTAGTACCTCCTTTTTTTATTTCCTTAAGACTCGCCTATAGATGGTAGCTAAGCTTTAAAACCATGTTTCGTGCGGTTGTAACGAAGGAAGTCATTACAAACATAAGTAATTTTATCACTAAAGGGTGCTATTGTCAATGATTTTTCCTTATTTTACAAAGAAAAAGAATAGTTTTTAAACTACTCTTTTTCTCCTTTTTTTGTACTTGGTTTTTTAGTTAAACCACCTTTTACATCTGATGAATCACCCTCTGGTTTATATTCTTTCTCTAATGAAGCAAAACGATTAGATAATTCTTCAAAACCTATAGAATTTTGTCTATTAAATTCTTCATATATATCGTTACCAAATAGTTTTATTTGATGATCTTCATCCACTAGTAAAGTATCATGACCTTTAACACATATATCCATTACAAGTTTAAGAAAAGGGACACCCATTTGATTGTGACTTTCTTTAGTAAAATAACAACTAAATGGTGTACCTGTAATTACTTCTACAAATGGCATATCATTTATATCAGTAAATAAATAACTACCTAAATCAACTGAATAGTCATCTAGATTTCTTTCACCTTTCAATTTTTTAAACTCTTTTTCATAGCCTTCTTTTAAATGTTTAATACTAGCTTTATAAAAAATTTATTATGAGGTAAACAACCATTTAAAACAGTATTTCTTATAAAATTTAATTCATTTTGAGTACTATCTTGTGACTTAACATATGTAACTATTTCTTCTTTAGTAGCTTTTACTAAACTATTAATATCAACAAACAAATTAGGATAATCAAAACCATTACGCAAATCCATAGATTCTAATTTGTTTCTATCTATAGACCCCATTCTTTTAGAAGTTGATAATTCAATGTAAGAATCATTCATTGAAGTTGGACTAACTAAATATTTTCCAACTAATTTAACTCTTTCTTGAATATCTTTATCTTTATTTCTATAATCTAAAGCATAAATGTCTGCAAAATAATAACTTCTAGGTTTTCTTCTTTCCACAAGTCGTATCATAATTTACCCCTCTTTCAAAGCATAGATATATTACTATTTATAATCATTTTTGTCAAATAAAAAAGAAGAATTATTCTTCTTCTAAACCTTTGAATTCTTCAAGTTCTCCGTTTTCTTTTAGAATCTTATTAACAGCTTTAGTAGCACTATCTAATTTAACGCTGCATTCTTTAGCTATTTTCATAGCTTCAGTATATTTATTAATAGCATCATCAAGATCTACTTCACCATTTTCAAGTTCTCTAACTATTAATTCTAATTCTTCTAATTTTTCTTCAAAACTCTTTTCTTTAGTAGCCATATTAATTCTCCTTTACTTCTTTAATATTACTAATTAAATATCCATCTTTAATATCTACTCTAATTTCATCATTAACTTTAACATCTTTAATAGATGATATAACTTTATTATCTTTTTTAGTTACTGAGTATCCTCTTTTTAGAGTATTTAATGGATTTAATACTTCTAGTTTTTCAACTATATGATCATATTTTATAGTTTTCTTATCAAGTACTACTTTTATAAATGTATTTAATCTATCTATATCATTAGATAATTTTTCTTCTTTTATTTGATAAATAGACATTGGATTTTTAAGTATATAACTTTCTTTTAATTTATTTAGTTTAAGTCTATTACTGTCTATTAAAGAAAGTATATTCTTATTTAATCTTTTTTCCATTTGATTAATAACACTTATTAAATCAGTTTTATTTGGAACACACATTTCTGCTGCTGCAGTAGGAGTTTCTGCTCTTCTATCTGCAACAAAGTCTGCTATAGTGAAATCTATTTCATGACCTACTGCACTAATAATTGGAGTTTCACAAGCATATATTGCTCTTGCAACTATTTCTTCATTAAATGCCCAAAGGTCTTCAATAGAACCTCCACCTCTACCACATATAATTACATCAAGATTATAAGTATCTGCTAATTTAATATTTTTAACTATATCATCTTTAGCATCTTTACCTTGAACTAGTGAAGGAAATAATATTACTTCACATAGAGGATATCTTCTATTGATAGTAGACATTATATCTCTTACAGCAGCTCCTGTAGGAGCAGTTATAACACCTACTCTTTTAGGTATTCTTGGTATAGGTTTTTTATGTTCAGGTTTAAATAAACCTTCTTTTTCTAAATCTTTTTTTAGCTTTTCATATAACTCAAATAGATTACCTATTCCATCTTCTTTTATTTCACTAACATATATTTGATAATTTCCAGTTTGTTCAAATACTGATACTTTACCTTTAACTAATACCTTCATTCCATCTTGAATTTCAAAATTAACTTTTGAAGCATTAGATGCAAACATAATAGCATTTATTCTACTTTCTTCATCTTTAATAGTGAAATAAAAATGACCCCTAGTATGTTTTTTAAAGTTAGATATTTCTCCCTTTAAACATACTTCTTGAAGATTTGGGTCATTATCTAATCTATATTTAATATAACGAGTTAAAGCACCAACTGTTATATACTCATTCATTTTTATTATCCTCGTGATAAATACTATCTAAAACTGCATTAATCATATTTTTAACTTTTTCATCAGAATATTCTTTAGCAAGTTCTACAGCTTCATTAATAGCTACTACTTCAGGAGTATCTGTATAACATAGTTCATAAATACCAATTCTAAGAATAGCTTGGTCTACTTTAGAAAATCTATCAATAGTCCAATCTTTTAAATTCTTATTAGCTATTTTATCTATATCATTTTTATTATCTAATACACCAAATACTATTTCATTAACAAATTCATTTTCTATTTCCATGTTTTCTTTAATTACATCTTTTATATCATAATTAATCTTATCTTCTTCGTATAAGAAAATTTGATATAAAATAGTCATTATTTTTCTTCTTAATTCAGATCTGTTCATCTTTCATCACCTAAAGAAATTTTAACATAAATCAAAAAAAAATTCTATATTATTAGAATTCTTTTCTTATTAATGAAACAATATTTGATATTATTGCACATACAAATAGGAATGTTAGGACTCCTAGTAGTGCCATCAATAAATATATTGAAGTTTTTTCTTTTTTAATATTATAGTTAGTAAAGTATTTATTACTTACTTTAATCTTGTTTTCTTCTTCAATAGATGTTTTTAATTCCTTAGACATTGTATCTTCATCTTTAATAATTCCACATACTTTATCAGATAAAGAAGTTCCTTTAGTTAATACTGATATAAAGTTATTATCTCCATAAGTAGATACATAAACAATAGAATCTGTTTTATCTTCTTTAAACCTAGTCATTTTAGAATCTTTTAAATCAATACATACAAATCTTTGATTATCATAATATTTATTAAATGATTTAACACTAGTTATTTCTTTTTTATTATATAAATCATTTATATATGGATTTGTAATAAATGTCATAACTAAAAATATAATACATATAACATATAAAACTATATTAATTATTCTCTTCATTTTCTAACTCCTTTTTCATTCTATATAATTCATTTAAAGCATCTATTGGTGTTAATTTAAGAATATCCATGTTTTTGATTTCTTCTTCGATTTTAGATTCTTTAGAGAAATCTAAGTTTAATTCTAACTGTGATGGTTTAATTGAATTTGATTTATCATTATCTTCATAAGTTTTAAGTATTTCATTAGCTCTTTCTATTAAACTTTCTGGTAAATGTGCAAGTTTAGCAACATGTATACCATATGATTTATCTATAGATCCCTCTTTAATCTTATGAAGGAATACTAAATTACCATTTTCTAAGCTAGCAGATACATGTACATTTTTTAAATGTGGTAATGTAGTTTCAAGGTCTGTTAATTCATGATAATGTGTTGAGAAGAATGTTTTTGCTTTTACATTATTATGGATATATTCTATGATAGCTGCTGCTAAACTCATACCATCAAATGTAGCAGTTCCTCTTCCAAGTTCATCAAATAATATTAAACTATCTTTAGTAGCATGTTTTAATGCTCTATTAGCTTCACTCATTTCTACCATGAATGTTGATTCACCAGATACAAGGTCATCTGATGCTCCAATACGAGTAAATATCTTATCAAATATTGGAATATTAGCAGAAGTTGCAGGAACAAAACATCCCATTTGAGCCATTATAGATATAATAGCCATTTGTCTCATATAAGTTGATTTACCAGCCATATTAGGACCTGTTATAAGCATAACTAGATCATCTTGATCAAAGTATATATCGTTAGATATAAACTCACTATCTAATACTTTTTCTATTACAGGATGTCTTCCTTCTTTAATATCTATAATATGTTCTTCATTAAGAACTGGTCTTACATAATTATTTCCTTCAGATACTAAAGCTAGTGATGAAAGTACATCTATTTCAGATAGAACTGAAGATAAACCTTGAAGTGCAGGAATATATTCTTTTACTTTATTTCTGATTTCTATAAACATTTCATATTCCATATTTATAATCTTTTCTTCTGCTCCTAAGATTAAAGCTTCTTTTTCTTTTAATAAAGGTGTAACAAATCTTTCAGCATTAGCTAAAGTTTGTTTTCTTTCATAACCATATTCTTCTTTTATATCTTTAATAGCACCCTTAGATACTTCTATGTAGTATCCAAATACCTTATTAAATCCAAGTTTAAGTGTCTTAATACCTGTTCTTTGTCTTTCTTCATTTTCTAGCTTAGATATAAAGTCTTTATTATTCTTTCTAGCATCTTTTATCTCATCTAATTCAGGATTATAACCTTCTTTAATTAGATAACCTTCTTTTAAAGATATTGGTGCATCTTCATAAATAGATTTATCTAATAATTCATAAAGATCAGTAAATGTATTTATTTCTTCAAAACCTAGTTTCTTTAAAATATCATTTATATCAGGTAATACTGATAAAGATGTTTTAAGCCAAAGTAGATCTCTTGCATTAGCAGATGAGAAACCTATTCTACCTACTAATCTTTCTAAGTCATAAATAGATGATAAATTTTCTCTTAGTTCATCTTTAAGAAGAAATTCTTTCATAAGAACTTCAATTTTATCATATCTTTTTTCTATTTCTTTTTTATCTGTTAATGGATTTAATATAAAACTCTTTAGTTTTCTAGAACCCATAGCAGTCTTAGTTTTATCAAGTAACCAAAGAAGTGAATATCTTCTTTCTTTAGTTCTTATATTCTCTGTTAATTCTAGATTTCTTTTAGTATTAATATCCATTTGCATAAATGAATTTTCATTTACTATATTAACTGGTCTTAAATAATCTAATGATCTTTTTTGACTAGTTTCTAGATAACTAATTAAGTTATTAACAGCCTTTATTACTCTTTCGTCTTCTATAGATGAATAAAGCTTAGAATAATCATTTTCTAAATTCTCATTATTATAAATAGATATAGTTAAGTTATAAGTTTTTCTTATTTTATCTAATACTAATCTATCAAAATCAGATTTAATTACAATCTCTTTTATATTTCTTTGAAGAATTTCATTTCTTAGTTTTTCTTCATCTTTTTCTATTATAAATGCATTTAATTCTCCAGTAGTTATATCTGAATAAGCAATTGAATAAGCATATCCTAAATCAAGAATATAACCTATATAGTTATTTTCTTTTTCATCAAGAGATTCTGAGTTCATTTTTGTTCCTGATGAAACAACTTGAATAATATCTCTTTTTACTAAACCTTTAGCAAGTTTTGGATCCTCTACTTGTTCACAAATAGCTACTTTATAACCCATTTCAATAAGTTTATTTATATAACCTTCCGCAGCATGAAAAGGAATACCACACATAGGTACTCTTTCATCTAATCCACAGTTCTTACCTGTTAAAGTAAGTTCTAGTAAATTAGATACATTTATTGCATCCTCAAAAAACATTTCATAGAAATCACCAAGTCTAAAAAATAGTATATTATCTTCATTCTCTTTTTTGATATCAATATACTGTTTCATCATTGGGGATATCTTAGTTAAATCTACGTCATCTATATGCATACTTATTCACCTTAAAAATTATTATAACATAATAAAAAGTAAATAACTGTATAATTATTTAAAAATACAATATAATTAGGGATTTTTTGATATAATATAAGTAATAATAAAAAGATAAAAAGGAGAAATAATTATGAATTGTAATAAGTGTGGTTTTCTTATTAATGAGAATGACCAAGTATGTCCTAATTGTGGAGAGCCGTTAACTGCTCTATCACATAATGAAGTTGTTATGCAAGATGTACCTGAAAAGGTAGAAAATACAACTATACAAGAAAGTATTCCTACTACTCAGGAATCACCTTTCATTGAAACACCAAATCCTAGTGAACCAGTAGTTCCTACAGCAGAAGTAGTAGAACCTACTCCAGTTACTCCTACTGAACCTGTTATTAATAGTGCTCCAACAGTAGAAACTCCAGTAACTGAAGCTCCATTAACAGGAACAGTAACTAGTTCACAACCAATAGAAAAAAAGAAAAGTGGTGCTATGCCATTAATAGTATTTGTTGTAGCTATGTTAGTAATTGGTACAGGTATATTCTTTGGAATAAAGTATTTTAGTAATAAAGCACCTGAACCTACTCCTATAGAAGAAGAGGAAGAAGAAAAACTACCTGAAAAATATTATCCAGTAGATACTGCAACAGGTAATCAAATAATAGCAGAATATGATAATTATAGAATTCAAGCTAAAGAGTTGACTAAAGGTAACTTTGATGCATATAAATCTAAATTAAAATTAGAAGCTAGTAAAATTACAGTAGATGAAACTGATTTTGAAGCATTATATACTAGTTATAAACCTGCTGATAAAAAAGATGCAATTACATATATAGCAGTTACTGCTTATAAGGGCGATAATGTTATTGAAACTAAAATGGAAATAAATGTATATACTGAAGAAAGAGTTAAAGAAATATTAAAAGCCTTTGTTGATTTATATTCACCTGGTGCTCAAGTTGAAGAATATGATGCATATGGATCTTATGAAGGTGGATATAAAATAGCTTGTCCTAATAATATAACTATGATAATTGGTTATAATGAAATAGAAGAAGATGGATATACATATTACACAATTATAATAAATGAAAGTATATAAAAAAAGAGTCTTAATGACTCTTTTATTTTTTTATAAAATCTATAATCATATCAAAGTTTATATTAAATAACATTATTATAATAGTTCCAAAGGCTAAATAAGGGCCAAATGGAAGTAGTTTCTTATCATTCTTTTGTAAGTTATAAATAGCTATAGGAAGTGCCATAAAACATGATATAAATAAACATACTAGAGCCATCTTATAACCTAGGATTAATGCTAAAACTGCCATTAACTTAACATCTCCAAATCCAAGTGAATTAGATTTAAAAGCAAAGTTACTAATCTTTTGAAGAACAAACATAATAATAAATATTATTGCAGCTTCTATTAACATAAATATAACTTTATAACCTGCATCCATAAAACCAGTTACTTCTTCATTTTCAAATGCAAGTATAACTTTAAATACAATTATTATTATAGATAATATTATTAAAGTAATATCAGGTATTATCATATGATGATAATCACTTATTAATATAATTATTAATATAGAAAATACTAATATATAAAACAAAGTACTAATTAATACTGTATCAGAATCTTTATTAACAAAATATGATAAAGCAAATAAGATACCTGATAATAATTCAAAGAATGCACTACTTGTATATATCTTCTCATTACAGTATTTACATCTACCTTTATTAAATATTAATCTAAATAAATATAATCTTTCATATAGTTTAAGAGAATGACCACACGAATCACAACCAGGATTAATCTTAGTAATACTTTCTTTCTTACCTAAGGTATATCCTAGTTTAGTATATACATGACCAAGTAATAAACCAATAATGAAAAGTATGCTTATGTATACTACTAACATGCCCCTCATCTCCTATTATTTAAATTATATCATTATTATATACTTATACAAATATTATTTACAAAAAAAAGACATATTATTCTATGTCTAATTCTTTTTTAATAATTCTAATTAACTTCTTATGGTGAAGAATACTTCTTATTTCATGTGAAGGAAGTTGAAGTAATAAATTCTCATATTTAAGAAGTTTTTTAGTGTAATATTCAGTAAATAATTCATCTTTATTTTCTAGAATTCTAGGTCCAAAATATATTGCTTCATAAGAATATTTTTCTTCCCCTCTTACAAATTCTATAACAGTATAAATTATATCTGAATCTTTAACTAACTTTTCTCTATTTATTTTAAATCCAAGACTAATAACAAACTTTCTTAGTTTAATTACATCAGTATTTGATTGAACTATTATCTTATTAACATTCGTTAATTTTTCTTTATTAGAAAGAATATCTTTTATAGTATGAAATCCCATACCTGCAATAATAATAGTATTTATTTCTTCAGGATTAACTACGTTTAGTCCATTACCTAGTCTTAAATCTATTTCTTTTAATGCATCATATTTTTCAATATTCTTAGCAGCATTATTAACAGCTCCTTCATGAATATCTGATGCTATTAATCTTTTACCTAATTCTTTAGCTATATATACGTCTAGGAGGGCATGATCACACCCAATATCAATTATTTTGTCCTCCGGGGCGACGTAATCCGTTATAGCACTTAATCTATTTGATAACTTCATATTAGTCTACTAAATAATCCTTAAGTTTTTTACTTCTAGATGGGTGTCTAAGTTTTCTTAAAGCTTTAGCTTCTATTTGTCTAATACGTTCTCTTGTTACTCCAAAGATTGTACCTACTTCTTCTAGAGTTCTACAAGTTCCATCTACTAGACCAAATCTTAGTTTAAGTACTTGTTCTTCTCTTTCAGTAAGTGTAAGAAGTACTTCTTGAATTTCATCTTTTAATACTTCGTTAATAGCATACTCTTCTGGAGTAAGATTATTTTTATCTGATACGAAATCTCCTAAATGAGAGTCTTCTTCTTCACCTATTGGAGTTTCTAGTGATAGAGGATCTAATGAGATTTGAATTATTTCTCTAACTTTATCCTCAGTTATATGTAACTTTTGAGCAAGTTCTTTTTCAGTTGGTTCTCTATTAAGTTCTAGAGTTAATTGTCTTTGAACTTTCTTTAACTTGTTGATAGTTTCAACCATATGAACTGGAACTCTGATTGTTTTAGCTTGGTCAGCTATTGCTCTTGTAATAGCTTGTCTAATCCACCATGTTGCATATGTTGAGAATTTGTATCCTTTAGAGGAATCAAATTTATCAACAGCCTTCATTAAACCTATATTACCTTCTTGAATTAAATCAAGGAATGATAAGTTTCTACCTACATATCTTTTAGCAATAGATACAACTAGACGAAGGTTTGATTCAGCAAGTCTCTTCTTAGCTTCTTCATCTCCCTCTTCTATTCTTTTAGATAATTCTAATTCTTCATCTAATGAAAGAAGTGATATTTTACCTATTTCCTTAAGGTACATTCTAACTGGGTCATTGATGTTTAAATTCTTTGGTAAGTCTTCATCATCTAAACCAAGTGCTGCTCCACCTTCAGGATCTTCATCATCTTCTCCTTCTTCGATAACTTCAATATTGTTATCTCTTAGGAAGTTATATAAGTCATCTAAACTTTCAGCATCCATTTCTAAGCCTTTTAAGGCAGTAGCTAATTGTTCAAATGTTAAATATCCTACAGATGTACCAAGTTCTAAAAGGTCTTTCTTTCTATCTTCTAATGTTTTAATTTCATGATATTCATCAACCTTTTTCTTACCCTTTGGTAATTTTGGTTCATCCATTTCTTCTTCAACTATATCTATATTATTTTCAGAAATAAATGTATAAATATTATCTATTTCTTCTGCAGAAATATCTTCGTTTTCAAATATTTTATTTAAATCATCTGCTGTTACATATCCCTTTTTCTTATTTATTTTTAATAAATTCTTTTTCTCTTTTTCTAATATATCGCTCATTATTCTTCACCCTTCACTTTTAATTCTATAATTTTAGCTGCTAGTTCTCTTCTAACAACTTCATTAGTTTCTGTTTTCATTTTATTTTGTAATTTTCTTATTTCTTCTTTATTAATATATTCTCTAACTGTATTAAAGTATGTATCTATTTCATCTAGAGTATAGTTTTTATTAAACTCAAGTTCATCTATATACATAACTCTTTTAATTAGTTCATTATCATCTTCTAAATAACTAATAAAATCTGATAAATTAAAGTTTTTATATTTCTTATAATATAAAACTATTTTACTAGCTAAATTTCTATCTAATTCATTTGGTAAATAACTTAAATTATTAAAGTAATACTGAATTACATTAGAATTCTTAACCATATGAAATAATATATATTCAGAAGCTTTTTCATATTTATTTAATACTGGAGCTTTTTTAATCTCTATTGGTTTTTTAATTTCTTTCTTTTCTACTTTAATAGTACCAAGTATTATATCTTTACTAATACCAGTTTCTTTAGATATTTTATCTATTTCTATGAGTCTTGCAGTATCATCATTCATCTTTTCTAAATCTTCTTTAACAAGTGATAAATACTTTGATAAATCATTACTATCACTAAAGTTTAATTTAGATTTATAAATATCACTCTTATAATCAATTAAAGATTTAGCATGTGATAAATGACTAAGCATTTTATCTTTACCTTTTTTAAGTATGTAATCATCTGGATCTAGGTCTTCTTCTAGTCTTACTATTTTGATATTAAAATCAGAATCTTTCATCATAGTAATACAAGCATTAGTAGCCTTTTCACCAGCTGTATCTCCATCAAATAATAAAGTTACATTATTACTTAATCTTTTTATTAAAGATACGTGTTCTTTAGTAATAGCAGTTCCCATAGTAGCAACTACATTCTTTACTCCAATAGAATAAAGTCTAATTACATCCATAAAACCTTCAACTATTATTATATTATCTTCTTTAATAGCATATTCCCTTGCATTATGATAGTTATATAGAAGAGATCCCTTTTTAAATATCTTAGTCTCTTTAGAATTTATATACTTACTTTCAGAAGTATTATTATATATTCTTCCTGAGAATCCTACTACTCTTCCATTTATATCCCATAAAGGAAACATAATTCTGTTTTTAAAAATATCATATACATTATTACCTGTACCAATACTAATACCAGAATCTACTAAATCATTTTCAATATACTTTTTTAAAAGTAACTTAGATAGTTTATCATCATCAAAAGATAGTCCTATACCAAATGCATTAATTATATCTTCATCTATAGATCTTTTACTTAAATACTCTTTAGCTTCTTTACCTAAATTAGTATTTAAATTATTTTGATAATACTTAGATGCATAATCATATATGTCATACATCTTCTTTTCAGTTTCATCTATAAATTCTTTCTTTTCATGATATTCAAAATTAACACCAATTTGATCAGCAATCTTTTTAACAGCAGCATAATATGGAATCTTTTCATATTCTTTAACAAAGTTAAATACATTTCCAGATGCACCGCATACAAAGCATTTATACATTTGCTTTTCTTCAGATACACTCATTGATGGATTATGATCATCATGAAATGGACATACTCCAAAATAATTCTTTCCCCTTGGAGTAAGTGAAATATAATTTTTAATAACATCTACGATATTTACTTTTCTTTGAATACTAAGTACTTCTTCAAATGTTATTTTATTCATAAAAAACTCCCGACATTTATTTTATTCGCCATAAATAAAGAAAATTCCCCTAAAAAAATAAAAAAAGCTTAAAAATTAAGCTTTTTTACACATTTTCATCTTTTATTTCTTCTACAACATCACTTAAATCAATTGTATCAGATAAAGTTTGAATCTCAACTGCTTCTTCAGCTACTTCTTTTTTCTTAAATATTTTACTTAAAACATCTTTCTTTCCAAGTATATATCCAAGAACAATTCCTAAAGTAAATGTTAAGAATAATCCAACTGAGAATATAATCCATTCTTTAACAGATGTAGTATCTGGACAAGTTGGAACAATCTTTTTATTTTCTGCTAATCTAGTAACTAAAATAGAATATGTTTTAGTAGTAGTTCCATCTTCTGCTGTTACTAAAATATTAACAGTATTCTTACCTACTACTAATTTATCAGCACCAGTAATTTGAACTTGTGCAGCTTCATTTTCAGGAGTAGCAGTTATTTCTAATGATTTAACATCATATGTAACATCTAAATAATATTTAACTTCTTCTACATTAAAGTCAATCTTTTGTCCTTTAATTTTTAATTCAGTTAACTTAGTATTCATAAGTTTTAACTCTTCTTCAGTAGGAGTTAATTCAAGATTAACTTTAATAGTATAAGTTGTTTCATTCTTTCCATTTTCAGAAGTACATACTATTTTAATAGTATTTTCTCCTTTTTGTAAGTTATTACGATTATCACTAATTTGAATAGATGCATAACCGTCTGTTGCAGTGGCATTAACAGTTAATTGTGTAACATCTTTTACATTAGCAGTATAATCTCTTACGTTTTTATTAAATGCAGGACTAAGTGGTGTATTTGGAATAGATAACTTACTAAGTGATGCATCAGTTCCTAATGCATTAACTTTAGCATTACCATTTGAAGCCTTACATGTAGTATCTTCTCCATTAATATTACAGCTGTTAGATATTTGTAATGTTGAATTACCAGCTTTAATTCCTTTAAATTTTAAAGTAGCTACTGTAATATCTGAACTAATTTGAGATTTTGAAGATATAGTTACTTGTCCATCTCCAGGAGATACAGTTCCATTTGAATTTGGAGCTTCTTTATACTCAATAATATTTTTATCAAATTTTACTGTAATACTATAACCATGTAAAGTATTTTGAGCAGATGCCTTACTAATAGATACATCTACAGTAAACTCTTGTCCTTCCTTAACGTCTGCACCACCAACTTTAAATTCAACATCTGATGCAGCAAATACTTTTACTGGAACTAATATTAACGTTAAAAGCATAATAAAAAATAACGATTTAAATCTTTTCATACCTCTTTATCCTTCTTTCCGGGTACCCCTTATCATAGTAAAATTATAACAAAAAATTAATAAAAAGTAAAACAATTTTTACAAATAAAAAAATCTGGGTAACCAGATTTATTTACTTAAATCAATAAACTTATCTACTGAAATAATTGCTTTAGCATAACTTCCTAGATTAAATCCATTTTCTGTTATAGTGAATGTTTCAGTAGTTCTACCATTATCAAATAATGCGCTATATTTATATGATCCATTAGATGTTGAACTTATCTTTATAAAATAAGTATTATCATTTTGATCATATCCACCTTTAGCATAAATTCTATTATAAGTTAGTTTATTATCTTTAACATCATAAGTACCACTACTAACTTCTACTATTTCACCATTTAATGTAGATTTTAATGAAGCATATCCATTTTCATCTAATTCTAGTTTAACTTCTAAAGTAGCTCCAGTTCCATCTTCTTTTTCATTAACTGCTCCAGTATATATTCCTGAATAAGTAATTTTTTCACAGTTAATAATAGTACATTCTTCTTTAATAGGATCTACTTTACTATTAGTAGGTTCAACTTTTTTATCTTTAACAAATAAAGTAACATTATATTTATCTGCTAAATAAACACCAGTTACTACACCAAATATAAAGAATAAGATTAATAAGAATAATGTAGCGAAGAATCTATTAGTAGAACTTCTTCTTTTAATTCTTTTATTTTCTTTTTTAATTTCGTCTAAAGTCATACCTTCTTCAGCCTTTTGTTTAATTTCTTTTTTAGAAATCTTTTCTTCTTTTACTTCTTCTTTAACTTCAACCTTTTCTTCTTTTTTAGGTTCTTCTTTAACAACCTTTTTAGTTTCTTTAACTTCTTTACTCATTTATTTTCTCCTTTATTAAAACCATACTCCGTATAATATACCAACTATTCCAAGTAAGAATCCAGCTACATAGAATGCTTTTACTATGTTTGGTTCTTGCCATCCTTTTATTTGGAATGAATGGTGTATTGGAGTTTTTGGAAATACTCTCTTACCAGTTATTTTTACTGATGCTATTTGTATTATAACAGATAAACATTCAATTACAAATACTCCACCTACTATAGCTAAAGATAATTCTCTATGTGTAAGTATTGCAACTGTTGCAAGTGTTGCTCCAAGAGCAAGTGATCCAGTATCACCCATAAATACTTTAGCAGGATATCCATTAAATACTAGGAATCCAAGAAGTCCTCCTACTAATATAAAACAGAATATTGCAATATTATCATAACCTGCTAGCCATCCTGTATTCCATGCAATCATTCCATATACTATAAATGCTATTACTGAAAGTCCACCAGCTAGACCATCAAGTCCATCTGTTAAATTAACTGCATTAGATGCTCCTACTAACATGAATAATATAAATATTACATAGAACATTCCAAGGTTTAATTTAATATCAAATAAATATATTTCAATTGTTGGATCCATACCATTCTTTACATATAATAAGAAGAATCCAACTGCTATAATTACTTGCCCTATAAACTTTTGAAGTCTTGTTAATCCTTTTTCATTAGATTTATATTTGATAATTCTATAATCATCAATAAACCCAAGTAATGCATATGATAAGAATACAAATAATACAATTGTAAGATTACTTGTATAAGTTATCTTTTTAGTTACTAATAATATTGCTAGAACAATAACAGTAGATAATATAAAAATTAATCCACCCATAACAGGAGTCCCTGCTTTCGCTGCATGTTCCTTTACAAACTTACTAGTTATTTGTCCCATTTTTTTCTTTCTTAAGAAAGGTACTATAATAGCTCCTAAAACTAATGCTACTAAAAAACCTGCTGTTAAAGCTAAAACTGATTTAGCTAATATATACATATGTTATTCACCTCTATAATAGAATTATAGCACAAAAAAAGTAATTATAACAATTACTTTTTACGTTTACATAAATGGATTGAATGGTAAAGTCATCTCAAGGCGTGCTTCATCATTAATAATATTATTGATTTTTCTAATATGAGAAAGTTCTTCTGCTAACTTTTCCATCTTTTTTCTATTTATTATCATTTTTATAAGTAAAATAGAACATACAATAATAGTTATAAATATTAAAATTTCTATAATAGAAACAGTATTAAATATATCCATATGTATCACCTATTTTAATTATAAAAATATAAAAAAATGAAATCAATTAATTGATTTCATTCTTTACAAGGTTTTACATTAATTTGAATATTTACTTTCAATTCCATAATATTTTTCTAAAGAAATATCTCCAGCTTCATGTATTTTATTAGATAATTCTTTACCAACATATCTTATATGCCATGATTCATATTTATATCCAGTATATTCTTCTTCACCTTCTGGAAATCTTATTATAAATCCATATTTATAACAATTTTCTTTAAGCCATATTGCTTCAGATGTACCATTAAATGAACTAGATGGATTATTAATATCTGCTGCTAGTCCTGATTGATGCTCTGAATAACCAGGTCTTGCAGAATATGTATCTGCTGTATCTCTACCATCTTGTCTTACATACATATCATATAAACCTACTTGATAATCATATGATCTATATCCTGATTGAATCCATAACTTAATTCCATCAGATGTTGCATCTCCTAACATTTCATTAAATGCATTCATAAACTCAGGAAGTAATCCTCCAGGATTATAAGTATCTGGTAATGGATAACTCTTATTAACAATCATTATTCCATCTATATAATATATACCATCTTCACCTTGAGTTACTTTTGGTTTTTCTTCCTTTTTCTCTTCTTTCTTTTCTTTCTTCTTTTCTACTATTACTTTAACCTTAGCAATAGACATATCATTACCTTTAATTTTAACAGTAGTTTTACCTGCTTTTAAAGCTTTAATTAGACCATGTTCTACAGTAATAACACTTTCATCATATCCACTATAAGTTACCTTCTTATTAGTAGCATTACTAGGATTAAATTCTACCTTAATTTCTTTTGTTTCACCTTCAGTTAATGTATAACTTTGAGTAGTTTTAATAGACTCTAATTTAACATAAGTAATAAAGTAATTACTATAGTTCTCATAAATATTTAAAGTGAAATATTTATCATCAACTTTCTTTCTTGATTCAAGTAATAAATAATTACCATTTTCATCAATACCATAAAGATCTACATAACCATTCTTATATAAATAATGAGGTAACTTTAATTTAATCTTAGAAGCTATTCCCATTATATTGTTATTCTTAATATATAATCCTTTTTGTTTTAAAAATTCTGTATTAGTTATTTTTTTATTTTCAGTACTAGGCTTAACGTTCATGTTTTTCTTAAAATATGAAGAGTCCATAGTAACAGTATAATTTCTATATGTATATGTTATTTCATCCATATTCTCATTAATGTATTTAACGGTAGATTTCCAAAGATTTGCATTATCATGGTATAGTTTAACAGTCTCTCCTTTTTTAGCTTGATTTAGTATCTTAAAGCCGTAAATAGTATATATAGTAAATCTTACTATACAAATTAACCCCACTAAAATTAAAAGACAAATTAAAACTCTATCAATTCTAAGTCTTCTTTTCCTTCTTCTCATTAGCCTATACCTCTACTATCATTATAACACATTTTATTCAAAATAAAAAGGAAGATAAATCTTCCTATAATTCTACATTATGATATACATTTTGTACATCTTCAATTTCATCTAACATATTTAATAATTTATTAAACATTTCTAGGTCTTCACCTTCAAGTTTAACTTTATCTAAAGAAACCATAGATACTTCATCTACTTCAAATTCCATATTAGGATTAATAGCAAGTAATGCTTTCTTAATATTATTATATTCTTTAGCATCACCAGTAATAACTATTGTATCTTCATCTGCTTCAATATCTTTAATGTCTGCTCCTTGTTCCATTAATAGATCTAACATTTCTTCTTCAGTATATCCTTTAACAGCAAATATAGCTAAATTTTCATAGAAATGTGATACTGAGTTTTCAACACCTAATTTACCATTACATTTAGTAAAAGCAGGTCTAACCATACCAACAGTTCTATTAACATTATCTGTTAAACAATCTACTATTAGGTTAGATGCACCAGGTCCAAAACCTTCATATCTTAAACTTTGATAGTTTTCATCTACACCAGAATTAACTTTATCAATAGCTCTATTAATAATATCACTAGGAACTTGACTTCTTTTAGCTTTTTCAACTAATTGTTTTAATTTATCATTAGCTTCAATACTAGTTCCACCGTTCTTAGCAGCTATATATATTTCTTTTGCAAAGTTCGAATAAATTTTAGCTTTTGCAGCACCATTCTTTTGAATAGCAGCTTTTCTTACTTCATATGCTCTTCCCATATTTATACCCTCTTTTCTTTGAATATTTTACTATAATAATAGCTAAAAAAGCAACTTAAAATTTTAAAATTATGTTATAATTTTATTAGGTGATAATAATGTTAGGAACAGTCTTAGGAAAGACAATTATTTTTGTAGAAAATATATTTAAATTCAACGCTTCCTCTTTTCCAGGAAGAGTTGTTTTAAAGTTATTTCCAAATTATTTAAAGAAATTAAAATATCCAAAACTAGTTATTATGGTAACTGGTTCCTCTGGTAAAGGATCTACTACTAAATATATTGCAGATATACTTAAAAAGAATAATATGACTGTAGGTCATAATGTATATGGTTCAAATCTACTAGATGGTATAGCTACTGCTATAATTAGAGTTACTAAAGGTAAAACTGTTAAAGCTGATGCCCTAGTACTTGAAGTTGATGAAAGATATTTAAAATTTGTAACTAAATATATTAAAGCAAATATTATAGCTATTAATAATATAACTAGAGATCAACCTCCAAGACAAGGTAACTACGAAGAAGTATTTGGAGAAATCTGTAAAGGATTAAATACTGATACTTTAGTATTAAATGCTGATGATCCTCTATTAAAGAGATTTGAAGATGTGTTTGATGGAAAGATAGTTTACTATGGTATAGATAAAAATCAATATAGTTTTAAAGAATTAGATGACATTAAAAACACAGCTTATTGTCCTAAATGTCATACTAAACTTGTTTATGACTATTACCACTATTCTTCAGTTGGAGACTTTGAATGTCCTAAATGTGATTTTGATAGAGGTAAAATAAACTATGAAATAGATTCTATTAAAGATAATGTTGTTACTATTAATAATGATGTTAAAATAACTATTGATAATGATACTCTATTTAATCTATATAATATTGTTAGTACTTATGCAGTATGTAAAACAATTAATATGAGTGATGAAAAAATAGTTAATGCATTAAATCATGATAAGACAATGAGGAAACTATTTAATGAATATACTATTAATGATAGAAAATATACTATTTTAAATTGTAAAGCAGAAAATAATGCAACATATAATTTAAACCTACTTCATGTTTTAAAAGATAAAGATAGAAAAACATTAGTAATAGGTCTTAGACAAATCTCAAGAAGATATGATCACTTTGATTTATCTTGGTTATGGGATATTAACTTTGAAATATTAAAAGATAATAATATAGATAAAATAATATGTGCTGGTCCATATAGATATGATATAGCTGTTAGAGTTAAATATGCTGGGTTTGATGAAAAAAATATTATCATTATGGAAAACACTAATGGTATGAAAGAAATAATTGAAAATCAAACTAGTGGAAATATCTATGGAATATTAAACTTTGATTATGTTGAACCATTTATCAAAGAAACTAAAGGAGGTAAATAATGAATATTGGTTATATATATTATGATTTACTAAACCTTTATGGTGATGATGGTAACGTAAAAGCATTAAAACAAAGATTAACTAATCAAGGAGTTAAAGTAAATATAGATTATATATCTTTAGGAGACATAATAAACTTTGCTAAATATGATATTGTTTATATTGGATCTGGAACAGATGATAATTTACTTATTGCACTTGATTACTTAAAAGAATATAAAAGTGATATTAAAAGATATATTAATGGTAATAAATTTTTCTTAGCTACTGGTAACTCAGTAGAACTATTTGGAAAATATATTCAAAAAGGAGAAGAAAAATTAGAAGCCCTAGATATACTTAACTACTATACTGAATATAATGATTCTAGAATAGTAAATGATATTAATTATTCTTGTACGCAATCTAGTAAGAATATAATTGGTTTTGAAAACCATAGAGGTCATATAATATCTAAAGAAAAGAACTTCTTATATAAAGATGATAATAAATATGGAGTTGTTTATAATAACTTTATTGGAACTTATTTAATAGGACCTCTATTAATAAGAAATCCATATTTCTTAGAAGAATATATTAAGAGATTGTTAAATACAGAAAATATAAAAGAAGATAATTATTATTTAGAAATTGAAGCATATAAAAAAGCAGTAGAACTAATTGAATAGCTCTACTGCTTTTATATTTAAGTTTTGTTTATTTATATTACTTTGTTTATTTATTTGTAATCCTAATAGTAATATTAAGATAATACATAGAAGTATAGCAATAATATTTATAGCTTTAGTAATATTAGATTTAGCTTTTAAAAGCATTATTTTTAAATCTGATACTGTAGGTTTATATACTTCTCTATTACCAGTGGAATAATATATGATAGATGTTATTATCAAAAATACTATTCCAATTATACCTGAGAATATAGCTATATTTCTAAATCTATTAGCATAGTTTAATATTAAACCAGTAACAGCTATCTTTTCATGCATAATTATAGGTAACGAATATCTTAAATATAATATAAACGCACTTATAGCAACACCAAATGGAATAAAAGATATAAAATCTAATGTTCTCTTTGATATACTCTTTGTCATATATTACACCCCCCTTTTTGAATGCCTAATATATTACCATAAAACCTCTATTTTGTCCAATTTTTGGGCCTAAAAAAACATTACAAAGTTGTAATGTTTATTTTAACTTTCTTTCTATCTTTTAAATTAGAACTAGCTTGAACTATAGTTCTAATAGAATTAGCAATCTTTCCAGATTTACCAATGATAGCTCCAGCTTCGTCTTCATTAACTACTACTTCAATTAGAATTCCATCTTCTTCTTCAAATTCTTTAACTGAAACTGAATCAGGATCACTAACTAAAGATTTAATAATCATTTCTGTTAATTCTACTAAACTCATAATTATTTACTCTCTTTTTTACTATTTTTTTCAACATGGAATTTTTCCATAATACCTACTCTAGATAATAAGTTTCTAGCAGTATCAGTAGGAATAGCTCCAGTTCTTAACCATTTTAAAGTTTCTTCTTCTTTAATATCTACTTGTCCATCTAATGGATTATAAGTTCCTAAAGTTTCAATAAATTTACCATCTCTAGGACTTCTTGAATCAGCAGCTACTAATCTATAGAATGGTCTTTTCTTAGCACCCATTCTTTTTAATCTAATTTTAACAGCCATTTTCGTTCCTCCTTTTTTTAACTACATATATATTATAACATATAAAAATAAATGTCAACCTTTTTAGTTGACATTTATTAATTAATAATCTAATGCAGCATATTCAAATGTATAATCTTTACCATTATCAAATACTAAACTAACAGTATTCTTATTTTCATCATAAACTATTTTAGTTACTACATTTGCTGGAGTTATATCAATATTAGATATTGGATCTAGAAGAGCAGTTTCTTCTTGTCCTCCATTATCATAACTATATTTATATGCTTTATTATTTACATCTACTATTCCTAAAACTGTATCAGTTTCAGAAGCTGTAATAAGAACTTTAGCAGAACCAGTACTATAACCTACTCTGTATTCTCTAGTAGCAGCTATATAACTAATTGGACTATCATAATAATGAATAACATTTAAATCAATTTCTTGTTCTCCATTTAAATCCACATATGCGCCAGATGCTGTTTTACCAAGTGCTATAGAAGATCCACCACAAGTATATCCATGATTTGGAGCAGCATAGAAATCAACATAGTTACCTTTAAGTTCAACAAATTTCATTAATTCTGTTACATGAACATAAGTGTTAATATAATATGCTTTTGTATCAGTTACTACTACTATAAATTCAAGACCACTACAATCATGAGTATTATAATAAACCTTTTTAACATTATCAAATACTTTTAATATTTCTTTTGTATCAACAGTAGATAATACAAATTTATTATTACTAAAATTAAGACTGTATGTTCTATCATCATAAGTTTTATTTGCAGATAACTCTTTTAATGATTTAACTTCATAAGTCTTTTTATCTAAACCTATATTTGTATTAATATCAGTCATTTCAATAGTATGAATTCCATCATCCTTTTTAATTATATCGTCATCTTCGTCTTCGTCTTCATCTTCATCGTCCCAAAGATCATCATCAAATATATCCTCAATAGAACGCTTACAAGCATTATAACTCGAATTATATTCACCACAAATCATATAGTTTGAAATACTTCTATATACAGCAGGTAAACCAATAAATAATGAGAAAGTAGTAATAATGTCTACTCCAACACTAATTAATGCACCAATACCAGATGCCTTAGATATTCCCTTTTTCTTATTAAAGAATACTATAAATAAGATTAAACCTGCTATTGGAAAGAAGAATCCTAAAACTCCCCATCCAAATGAATTAACTTTTTCATTCTTTGGTTCTTCTACTTTAGTAGCTTTAGTAACTTTCTTAGTTTCAGTTTTATCACATTTAGGACATTTACCATCTTTTAATTTAGTACCACAATTTCCGCAAAACATAATTACCCTCCTATATAGTCATTAATTCTTTTTCTTTTTCTGCTGCAATATCTTCAACTTGTTTATTATATTTATTGATTAGTTCTTGAACTTCATTTTGTCCATATTTTTCTTCATCTTCATTTAATTCAAGTCTCTTAATATCATTATTAGCATCTTGTCTAATATTTCTTAAAGCTATTTTAGCT
This sequence comes from Bacilli bacterium, assembly GCA_017542065.1. Lineage (GTDB taxonomy): Bacteria > Bacillota_I > Bacilli_A > RF39 > UBA660 > RUG13038. The sequence continues at coordinate 63,033 of JAFXXX010000021.1, forward strand.
TCTTCACTCATAGCTTTAGCTTGTTTAACAAGTTCTCTTCTTCTGTCTTCTGTAAGTTCTGGAATAGAAATAAATATTACTTCTCCAGTATTATTAGGAGTTAAACCAAGATCAGCTTCATAAATAGCTTTTTCTATATCTGATAAACAAGATTTATCATATGGTTTAATTTGTAATTTTCTTGCTTCTGGAACAGAAATATTAGCTACTTGGTTTAATGGTGTATCAGTTCCATAATAATTAACTTTAACTGAATCAAGCATAGCAGGATTAGCTCTACCTGCTCTTATATTTGTAAGTCTATCCTTTAAAGATTCAATAGACTTTGTCATTTTTTCTTCAACTTCTAAAAGAATATCATCTAACATATTCATACCTCATTTCTAAATATAATTATATCATAAAAAACATTAATAAAGTAAAACTTTATATTATTAACCTTCAATTATAATTTTTGTATCAGAATCTATCATTCCGATAAGTTTTTCCATATCTTCTTTTTCTATAGCTACGCATCCTGCAGTATAATCTTTTCTTTTACAATGTAAGAATATTGCACTACCTTTACCCTTAATATTATCAGGATTAGTTTTTATTTCAATAGCATACTCATAAGCATTCTCTACATAATCTATTAGATGTTCTACGCTAAACATAGGCTTAATAGATGTCTTAATTAATTCATTATATTCATCTGAATTAACATCATCTACCCAGTACATATCATCTTCTATTTTTATATATGGTAACTTAGTATCAATACTATCATATTTTCCAAACGCTACCCCCAATTCAAATTCACCGATAGGAGTTTTCCAATCCCCTTCAGTTTTATCTTTGGTAAAACCATTTTTACCTATATAAGCAGTTACCTTTAAATCTTTATATATTAATACTACCTTATCATTTTCTTTTCTTACATATATATTATTCATATTATCACCTAGTTAAATTATAGCATAAAAAAAGTAATGATTAAATCATTACTTCATTTGAGCCATAACTTCTTCAGCGAAGTTTTCTTCTCTCTTTTCGATACCTTCTCCAACTTCATATCTAACCATGTTAACTAATGAACAGTTATTTGAAGAAAGATATACACCAACTGTCTTAGATGGATCTTTAACATATTCTTGTTCAACTATACAGTTTTCTTTAAAGAATTTAGAAATACCACCCATAACAATCTTTTCAGCAATTGCTTCAGGTTTACCTTCATTAATTGCTTTTTCTTTTAATACTTCTTTTTCTTCTTCTATATCTTTTTCTGGAACTAAATCTTTAGAAATATATTTAGGATTCATAGCAGCTAAATGCATAGCAACATCATTAGCTACAGTTTCATTATCTCCATTAACAACTGTTAATGCAGAAATTTTACCACCCATATGAATATATTTACCAAATACTTGATCATCAGACTTAGTTAATTTAGTAAATCTTCTGAATGAGATTTTTTCTCCTAATGTAGCAGTTAAGTTAATAACTGAATCATTAATAGTTCCTTCATCAGTAGCAACAGCCATAGCTTCTTCCATAGTAGTAGCATCACTGTTAACTAAAGCAGTAGCAATCTTATTTAGTAATGTAGTAAATCTTTCGTTTTTAGCAACGAAATCTGTTTCACAGTTTACTTCTAAGATAACTGCATTATTACCATCTACTAATACAGTAGAAAGTCCTTCAGCTGCAATTCTATCTTGTTTCTTAGCAGCCTTAGCAATACCTTTTTCACGAAGCCATTTAACAGCTTCATCAATATTTTCATTATTTTCTTCTAATGCTTTTTTACAATCCATTAAACCAGCATTAGTCATATCTTTTAACTTTTTAACTAAACTTGCATCCATTTTTTATTCTCCTTTTATTATTTTAAAGCATCAATTAATTCAGCTTTTTTTAATTTAGTGTATCCTTCGATACCTTTAGCTTTAGCCATTTCTTTTAATTCAGCAACAGTTAATGTAGATAAATCTACTTTTTCTTCTTTTTTAGTAGCAGCTTTCTTAGTAGTTTTCTTTTCTTCTTTAACTTCTTCTTTCTTTTCTACTTTCTTAGCTACTTTCTTAGTTTCTTTCTTTTCTTCAACTTTTTCTTCTTTAACTACTTCTTTTTTAGTTTCTTTCTTAGCTGGTTTCTTTTCTTCTTTAGCTTCTACTTTATCTTCTTTTTCAACTACTTTAATATCTTCAACTACGTCAGCCATATTAACTTTATCGTCTTCAGTAACATAGTCTACTAATTCTTTATTTGTTGCTTCACAAATAGCGTTATTTAAAACTCCAAGAACTACTTTTATAGATCTTACAGCATCATCATTAGCCGGAATAACATAATCAACTAGATCTGGATCACAGTTTGTATCAACAATACCAAATACTGGAATGTTTAATTTTCTAGCTTCTCTTATAGCATTAATTTCTTTCTTAGGATCTACTATAATCATAGCATCTGGCATTTTCTTCATTTCTCTAACACCTTCGAAATAAAGTTTTAACTTATCATATTCTTTTCTGATTTTGATAACTTCTTTCTTAGGTAACATTTCGAAAGTACCATTTTCTTCCATCTTTTCGATTTGTTCTATTCTACTAATTCTTCTCTTGATAGTTCTAAAGTTAGTAAGAGTTCCTCCTAACCATCTTTCTACCATATAGTAGCTTTCTGATCTTAAAGCTTCTTCTTTTGCAGCTTCTTGTGCTTGTTTCTTTGTACCAACAAAGATAACTTTTCCACCATCTTCTGCAATTTTCTTTAAAGCATCATATGCTTCTTCAATCTTCTTAACTGTCTTTTGAAGATCGATAATATAAATGTCATCTCTAGATGTATAAATGTATTCCTTCATCTTAGGATTCCATCTTTTTGTTTGATGTCCAAAATGAACACCTGCTTCTAATAAATAGCTCATTGAAACTACTGTCATAAATAAATTCCTCCTTTTGTTTCATCTTCCAAATATCTCTTCTTTGCTCCCCACTATTACTAGCACACGGTTCACAAATCAATATTTGTGCATTTTTTTCTAAAAGCAAGGATATTATAGCACATTTTTTCTTTATTTGACAAGGGTATTTTACATAAAAAAAGAAGGTTTATTAACCTTCTTATCTTTGACAATAATATGTATTATATGAACTATAGAATAATATTACTGCAGTATCATAATTATCAGTTTCTAATAATCCCATTTCTAAGTTCATATTTGTCTTATCAGGAGCAGCTACTCCATCTATCATAGCATCAGTAATAGTACCTTTAACATCGATAAATGCTTCTCCTTGATTCTTATACTTTTCATTCTTATCAGTTTCAATAGTATAAGTAAATGTTCCTTTATAGTAGTTCTTATAACTTTCTGAATAAGGACCATATCTAAATGAATTATCTGTATAAAGATTTAATACAGTTTTCTTATCTGATGGAGCTTTAGTTACATCATCAGAATATTGAGTAGCTTCTGTACTATAATAACTTACACAAGTCCAAGTTCCATATGGATAACCACTCTTAACTGTTTTTTGAACTTCTCTAACGCCTTCTTTAATTTCAGGAATAGATTCTTTAACACCTCTTCCAATAGCAGCTAAACCAGCTATAAACATAATAATAGCTATAACAATTGATAAAGCATTTAAGATAATACCTGTAATCTTAAATCCTTTTTTACCTTTAGCACAGATTCCTAGAATTAAACCTGCGATTGGGAAAACTATAATAAATACAGTTAAGAACCAAGATAAAATAAATGAAACAATACCAAGAACCATACTTACTATTCCAAGAGCACTTGATCCTTGATTACTGTTATTAACAGGTTCAACTTTTACAGTTTCTTTCTTTACTTCTTTAGCTTCTTCTTTCTTTTCAACTTTTTTTGGAGCCTTCTTTGCTTCTACTTTAGTTCCACAACTAGAGCAAAATTTAGTACCAGCTTCAATTTCTTTTCCACAATTATTGCAAACCATAATAAATACCTCCTATTTGCATATATATACTATAACATAATTAAACCTAAAAAGCATTAGGATTAATATCGAATTGGACATTGATTATACTATTAGTAATAGTTATATTTCTAACATCATTTAATAGTTTAATTATGTTTTCTTTATCTCTGTATTTAATAATAATTTCAAAGTAATATATATTATTAATTCTTGAAAGTGATCCAATAGAAGGACCAAGTACTATTTCTTTATCTATATTACTTCTTAGATAGTCTCCTATTTTATTAGCTTCCTTTAATGTATTATTAAAGTCTTTACCACCTACTTTTATTAAAGCAATAAATGAATATGGTGGATAATATAATTTCTTTCTAATAGCTATTTCTTCATTATAGAAGTCTTCATAGTTATTAGATGATGTTAATTTAATAGCATAATTATCTTTATTATATGTCTGGATAACTACTTTACCTTTTAAATTAGATCTACCTGCTCTACCTGATACTTGACTTATTAAATCATATGTTTTTTCTGATGATCTAAAGTCAGGTAAATTAAGAATAGTATCTGCATTTATGACTCCAACTAATGTTACTAATGGAAAATCAAGACCTTTAGATATCATTTGAGTTCCAACAAGAATATCTGCTTCATGATTCATAAATTTATCTATTATTTTATTATGAGAACCTTTATTACTTGTAGTATCTATATCCATTCTAAGAACCTTAGCATCTGGAAATAACTTATTTATTTCTTCTTCTACTTTTTCTGTTCCAAGACCTACATTATTAAGAGGTCCACCGCATTTAGAACATACCTTCTTATTATTATCAGCATACCCGCAATAATGACATCTATTCATATCACTAGTTTTATGATAAGTAAGAGTAATATCGCAATTAGGACACTTAGTTACTTCTCCACAATTAGAACACATTAAATAATTAGAATAACCTCTTTTATTAAGTAAAAGCATTACTTGTTCATGTTTATTTAATCTATCTTCTATAGATAAAAGTAATTCTTCTGAGAATATCTTATTACCTTTTTTAACTTCCTTAGTCATATCTACTATATTAACAAGTGGAAGTGATGCATCTTTAGCTCTTTTATCTAATTTAACTAATTCATAGTATCCTTTTTTAGCCCTAGCATAGTCTTCTATAGTTGGTGTAGCACTTCCTAGTATAACCTTACAATTATGAGTTTTACCTCTTAAAATAGCCACATCTATAGCATTATATCTAGGATTATGATCTTGTTTATAAGAATCAGAATGTTCTTCATCTATAATTATTATTCCTAGGTTATTTAAAGGGGCAAATATAGCAGATCTAGCTCCAATAACTATATTTACTTCTTTATTTAAAATCTTTCTATATTCGTCGTATTTTTCCCCTTGGGATAGTCCACTATGAAGAACTGCTATTTTATTAAAATGCTTTTTAAATCTATTAATAATTTGAGGAGTTAAACTTATTTCTGGAACAAGTAATATAGCCTCTTTACCCTTATCAATAGTATCTTTAATCAAATGCATATATATTTCTGTTTTACCAGATCCTGTAATACCATTTAATAAAATAACATCTTTATCACTATCATTAATTTGATTATATGCATTTACTTGTGATGGATTTAATTTAACTAAATCCTCTATTTCATTATTATCATTTAATCTATAATATTCCTCTGAATATTTCTCAATAATACCCTTTTTAATTAATGCATTAATAGATGCATTATCAAATTTAGTAGTTAAACTACTCTTATTCTTAAGTAAGTAAGATACTATTTCTTTTTGCTTTTCAGATCTAGATGTACTAATAAACTCTACTACATCATCACTAACTAATCTAATATAATTCTTAGTTCTAATAGATACTTTTCTTTTATTACTAGCTTTGTATCCTACTGGTAACATACTTTGATATACAGAAGTTAAATTGCATATATTATTCTTACTTATTTCTTTACCAAGTTCTAATAATTCCTTATTAAGTATTACTTCAGAGTCTATAACTTCAATAATATCTTTTAAATCATAGTCACTTTCATTTTTAATATTAATTATAAAACCCTCTAAAGTTTGTTTTCCAAAAGGAACTAATACTCTTTTCCCTAGGCAAATACTACCCTTTAGATTCTCAGGTACATTATAATCAAATACTTTATCTATATTTATTTCTACTAATACTGATATAACCATATTTGCCTCCTTACTTAAATTATAACACAAAAAAAGTAAGAGATAATCTCTTACTTTTGTCTGTTTCTTTGAACTGTTCTAGTTTCTTCTTTATAACCAGTTTGGATATATTTTTCTCTACTCTTACCAGTAGCTACCCAATCTTCACCTGGATTAGTTTCAGACCACATATATTCAGTTTTAGATTCAGTATTTAAATACTTATATCTATATTGAGTTTTAGTTTTAATATTATAAGTATATTCACCAAGTAAATCTTTACTTAATACCCATTTACCAAAATCAATGTATTTAACTGTAGATGATCCTCTAGTTTCACCAGTATATTCATAACCTGTTTCAGGTGTACTAGATTTAGTCCATTTAGTATCTTCAATATATTTAGTTCTAGTTAAATCAGCATACTTATATTGAACAGCTGTTGAAATATTATATGTATATTCACCAAGCTTTTCTTTAGAAGTTACCCACTTACCTAATGAAGTATATTTATTTGTAGTTCTAGTACCAGTTTCACCAGTTTTTTCATAATTAGCTGGAGCAGTAGCACTATCTGACCACATCTTATCTTCAACTGTTGTACTCTTTAATGTATAACCATCTTTAACTAAACTATCTTTATCAGCTTTCTTGTAAACTGTTTTAGTATCTACTTTAGAAGTAGATTCATTTTTACAATCTTGATAATAATATTGATATTGTGTACTCTTACTTTCTTTATAAACATTATAATAATAAATTATACTGTTTGAAGAACAGTTAGTTCCACAATTATAGTTATCAACTTTACTTACTAATTCATATTTATATTTAGTACCACCAGTTTCAACGATTGTTGGCATAACTGTAGTAGACTTATATGAACTTTGAATTAAGTTATATGTTGAAGTTGTTTTTGAATTATAACTGCTTCCCCATTTTTTAGAAGTAGTATTTGAAGGTTTACTTGATCTCCAAGTAGTATCCTTCTTCCAATCAGAACATACAGTTTCTGAAGACTTAATAGTTTTAGTTAAAACATATTTAGTCTTAGCATATTCATATCTTGGAGTTTTAATAACTTCAAGTTTTTCACCTGTATATAGAGTTCTCTTAGAATATAATCTATGAGTTTCAGTTTCTTTTTCAGTTGTGTTAACCCATTCACCTATAGTCCAGTTTTCTTTATAACCATATTTAATATGTTTATATTCTCTATCATCAGAAGTAACCTTCTTTTGACCTGTATATAGAGTTCTTGTTTCAGCTAACTTAACTGTATTAGATTCAGTTACTTTAGTATCAGTCCATTGACCTAAAACCCAAGTATCTTTCTTAAGATCTCTCTTATACTCATATTCCTTTACATATTTTCCTGTTGGAACTTTAACTGTAATAGTACCTTCATCATCAGTTACTACAACTGGTTTCTTAGGTTCTTCCTTCTTTTCTTCTTTTACTTCTTCTTTCTTACAGATTCCGTTACCACAGAAATCATGACAACCTATTCTTTCAATAATGTAATTAGATTCATCTGAACATGTTAATGAAACTTTTAAAACGTATTCATCACCGTCTTTAGTTACCTTAACATAAGACTTATTCTTATCACATGACTTACCATTCTTGTCTACAAAAGGAATAATTAATTTCCTTTGTTCCATTTCCTTTAAAGTCATTTTTTCAGATTTACCATCTTCAGTTGGCATTCTACTTACTGTGTAATAATCTTCAGCTGCATCTTTCATTGATTGGATATTATTATTAAAGATTGCACTATAAAATGGTGTTAAATTTGGCATTGGAAATAAATACATTAATAGGAATAGGAATAAAGCTATTAATAGTATTTTTACTAGTAAATCTCTAATAAATGTACCTTTTCTTTCCATTATATTTCATCCCCCTTTGAAATAAACGGTTTCTATAATAACACATGAGGTTTAATATGTCAAATTTTTTTGAGGTTTTTAAAATACAAAAAAATAGCCCTTTGGCTATTTAATTTCTTTAAGTATTACAGTAGTAGAACCAAGGTTCATATTTAAATGAAAACTATCTACATTTTTATTAGTTTTAAGTTCTTTAAATACTGCTTCTTTTACTACCCCTGTACCTTTACCATGAATAACTATTATCTTCTTTCTTCTAAGTCTAACTGAGTCTTCTATAAACTCTTTAGTTCTTAATGTTGCACTAACTCTATCTTCACCATGTAGGTCTATCGAAGGATATATTGCATCAAAATTCATTTCATATTCCTCTTACTTCTTGGATGTGCATTTAAATATACATTTCTAATTTGTTCATTACTAACATGCGTATATATTTCTGTACTAGATAATGATGCATGACCAAGTAATTCTTGAACTACTATTAAATCACATCCTTGATCTAATAAATGAGTTGCAAATGTATGTCTAAATACGTGCGGAGTAATGTTTAATTTAATACTAGTATGTTTAATAATGTCATCTATTATCTGTTCTACTCTTCTAGTAGTTAATGATTCTTTATTATGACCTACTATTAAATATTCACTATCTATATCCCCAAGAAGTTTCTTTCTTCCATCCTTAATATATATATTAATTGCTTCCTCAGCATAATCTCCAAAAGATACCATTCTCTCTTTATTACCTTTACCAGTTATAACTATAGTTTTCTCAGAGAAATCTATATCCTTTATTTTAATATTAACAAGTTCAGATACTCTGACACCTGATGAATATAATATTTCAAGTATAACTCTTTCTCTTTGACCTACCTCAGTATTAATATCTGGCATCTTAAATATTTCTTCAATATTTTCATAATTAATGAATTTAGGTATTCTTTTCTCTTTCTTAGGAGATGATACTAACATAAATGGATTATTATCAGATTTATTATTTAATACAAGATACTTATAAAAAGTTCTAAGAGAACTAAGCTTTCTAGATATACTAGTTCTTTTTAGGTCTTTACCATCCAAATATCTTAAGTATTCAACACACTTCTTATAATCCATCTTATCAAATTGTAAGTTATGACTATCTAAAAAAAGACTATAGTCAATTAAATCCTTATAATAGTTATTAATTGTATAGTCAGAATAATTTCTTTGATTCTTTAAATAGTCAATAAAACTATTTATTTCTTTTTCCATTTTTCTTTTTTCCTAAAGAAAATATACTTATTTGTCCTTTTACAGCTCTAATTTCTTCATCTTTTTTACTTGAGGGGATCTCAACTAAATTTACTAACATCTTAGAACTAGTTGCTTCTGCAAATGCTAGTTGTTCTTTGTCATCCTTTGTAATATGCTTTAATTCGTCTTTGCTTTCTCTTTTATTAATGCCTCCCATCTGCATTAATTCTTTTACTGTGTAAAATTTAGTTTCTTCCATAATTTACCTCCCTATAAAACCAATTTTATTCCAAAAAAAGGTGTTTAAAATAATTTAAACACTCTTTTATTTAATCATATATGGACTTTCAAGTGTTCCTTTACCAGATGTATAAGTTACATTAGTTATATAAGTAACTATTGCAGCCTTTCTATTACGTGATGCTTTAGTAAGCATTGCAGTATCTCCAATTTCAAATACCATATTTGTACGATCTTTAGAAGCTGTTAATGTTGGCATAATTGTTAATGGAGCCATGTAGTTATAATTCTTACAAGACTCAGAATAAATATCTTTACAATTCTTATCAACACTAGTAATAAAGTAATCATATAATATAGGTAATGATAAATAATCTTCATCTAATGTCATACTACATTCTTCAGTTTTATTTATCTCTTTATTATTTTCACTTCTTTTACCAATACAAATACTATGCTTAATAAATACATCTTTTTCAAGACTAGAATATGAATCTTTATCATCATAATATTCTTTTAAAGATTCTCTAATTCTACTTACATTATAATTATTAATACCATCTTCTTTACCAGTATTAACATTATATCTATCATCCCAAACACCATTAACATATGGTTTTTTGTTAGTAACAATCTTAATATATCCATTTTCATCTATAGACATAATTCTATATAGACGTTCACCAATTTGTAGATAATTATTAGGATTCTCTCCTCTAAATATATATTCATTTCCTATTTTATATAATCCATCTAATTCAGTAACTAGTTCTTCATTCTTTAGAATATGAATATATAAATCTTCAGTTTCATATTTGTCAGCACATTTAACATGTGGCACAACTCTATAAACTTTTTCATCATTTTCATTTAATCTATAACTTACATTAACATATCCATCACATTTAACTGATGAATCATCAATAGCAGTCATTTTATCCATTTGTTTTTTAGTATAAATTGAATCCATTTGAACTTGTTCAATTCTACCTTCTTCAGTTGGTAATAATTCACTATGTGATTTTAAATATCTAGTAGCAGCATTCTTTAGATTATCTTCCATCTTAGAATAAGATGTAGCCCTTCCAGTAGAACCACTACTTGAGCATGCAATTAAAATAACAATTATAATTATTAAAACTCCAACTACTAATAATATCTTAAGTATATTTTCTCTTATAAATTTCATACACAAATCTCCCTATACCATTATAACATATTATTTGTTTCCATTTAACATATTTAATAAATCAATCTTAAACTTATCTTTCTCAGCATTTTCTTTACTGATCATAACACCCTTATAAGCACTAAGTTCTCTATTATGTCCTTCTATTAATAAATCCTCTGGAGTTATTTTCTTAAGAAGAATAATATTCTTATTATTATATACATCATAATGTAGTACTATTTCACCATGTACTTTTACAAATAAAGCATCTGTAGGAAGAGTTAATTCATATGAAGTAATACCTTTTTCTTTATCCTCTTCTACTTTTGTACCAAGGAAGTTACCTTCCTTTAATTCAGGATAAAAATCAAATATAAGTTTTTTAAACGCAAACATATTATATTTTTTAACTGAACGTTCACATTTTTTAAATTCTGGTTCATTAAGATATTCAAAAATATATGTATCCATATTTATCCTCCTATTAGATTTTTATCTATCTTATATATATTATAATATAAAGAAAAAACGTAGTAAATACCTTTACATAAGATATTTACTACATTTTACAATTATTTAGCGTCATACCAGTTAGTTCCTTCTTCGATATCTACTACTAAAGGAACACTAAGTTTATAAACATTTTCCATTTTATCTTTAATTATTGCTTTTACTTTAGTTTTTTCACCATCAACTACGTTAAATACAAGTTCATCGTGTATTTGAAGAAGCATTTTAGATTTTAATCCTTCTTTATTAAATTCTTCATATATATCAATCATAGCTTTCTTTAATATATCTGAAGCAGATCCTTGAATTGGTGTATTTTGAGCTATTCTTTCACCTTGACTACGTATTATATAGTTTGTATTGTTTAGTTCTTCTATGTTTCTCTTACGGTTCATAATTGTTGTTACATAGCCATTTTTATATGCTTCATCTATTAATCTTTGTTGATAATCACGTATACCTGGATAAGCAGTTAAATATTCTTCCATGAATTCTTTGGCTTCTCTAAGGTTAATTCCAATATCAGATGCTAATCCAAATGTACTAATTCCATAAAGAATACCAAAATTAACTGCTTTAGCACATCTTCTATCATTTTTAGTTACTTCTGATTCACTCTTATGGAATATATCCATAGCAGTCTTAGTATGTATATCTAAGCCTTTATTAAAGGCATCAATCATATTCTTTTCATTAGATAAATGAGCAAATACTCTAAGTTCTATTTGAGAATAATCTGATGATATGAATACACTATTTTCTTCAGGAACAAAGGCTTTTCTAATTAATTTACCTTCTTCATATCTAATAGGAATATTTTGTAAATTAGGTTCGATTGATGATAATCTACCTGTTCTAGTTAATGTTTGTGTATAAATAGTATGTAATTTACCATCTTCTTTTATTTGAGCCTTAATACCTATTATATATGTGTTATATAGTTTAGCTAAAGTTCTATAATCTATTATTTTTTCAACAATTGGATTAAGTGGTGCTATCTTATCTAGTATTTCTCTAGAAGTAGAAAAACTACTTGGATTCTTCTTTGGATAAGGTATTCCCATCTTAACAAACAAGATATCACCTAATTGCTTTGGAGATTGAATGTTGAATTCTTCTCCTGCCATAGAATATATTTCATTAGTTAATTCTTCTAGTCTATTTTCTAGCTTTTCGCCAATCTTATCTAATACTTTAGAGTCTACTCTAATACCTTCTATTTCCATAGATGCAAGTACATGAGCTAACTTCATTTCTATATCATCAAATAATTTATATTGATCTTCTTCTTTTAATTTATTAACAAGATCTTCTTTAGTATCAAATATAAATTTAACCTTCTTAACAGATTCCTCTGCTATCTTTTCAACTGTTAGATTCTTATCTTTCTTAAGTTCAGCATAAGGAGTTATATAACATGAAAATTCTGATGCTAAATAAGATATATCATCTTTAAGATTATAGTTAAGAATATAAGCTGCTATCATAGTATCAAAATCATATTTATAATCAAGTCCTAATACTATATTCTTTTTAATATCATATGAACTTATATTATGCCCTTTTAAGAAAGATAAATCATTAGCATTATCTAGATAATATAAATTAGTTCCATCATAGATACTAATGCCAAGTATTGTTGCATCATGATAATTATCTTTATCAGTTTCTACAAATATAGAAATATCTTTTACTAGTTCTAACTCATCAGGGTCAGATACTATTTTATAATCTAGTTTTTCATCACTTTTAACTTTTACATTTTTAACAAAACTATAGAATTCTAATTCTTTATATAATTCTATTAAACCTGGTTTTTCACCAGTATATTTTAGATCTTCTAAAGAATATTCTAGTGGTACTTCTTTATAAATAGTAGCTATATCTTTAGACATAAATGCATTTTCTTTATCCTCTAGAAGTTTTTCTTTAGTCTTTCCAGAAATACTATCTATATTTTCATAGATACCTTCAATAGAACCATAGTCTTGAAGTAATTTTAAGGCTGTTTTTTCGCCTATTCCTTTAACACCAGGTATATTATCAGATGAATCTCCCATTAACCCTTTAAGGTCTATCATTTTGTCTGGTGTAATACCATATTCTGAAAAGAATGTCTTTTCATCCATCATGATATAATCTTTACTCTTAAGTAATTTAACAGTATTTTCTTTATTAATTAATTGAAGTAAATCTTTATCACTACTTACTATTAACGAATCAAAGTCTTTATCTTCACTTACTAATCTTGAATAAGTACCAATAATATCATCAGCTTCATAATTATCTATTTCATACATTTTAATTCCCATTAATGGAACTAGTTTTTTAGCTACTTCAAATTGTTTTAATAAATCATCTGGAGTCTTAATTCTTCCTTCTTTATAACTTTTATATTTCTCATGTCTAAAAGTTTTACCTTTATCAAAAGCTACTAACATATATTCAGGTTTTTCTTCTTTAATAATCTTATTAAGCATATTAACAAGACCATATAATCCATTAGTAGGAAATCCCTTAGAATTATTCATTAAATTACCTGAATAAGCAGTTGCATAATAACTTCTAAATAGTAAATTATTACCATCAACTAATATTACTTTTTTCATATTTACCACCCTACTATAATTATAACATAAAAAGAATAATCTATTGATTATTCTTTATATTTATCTACTAATTCTGGATATAAATCAAAAAACTTTTGAACATTATATCCATTTCGTTCCCATCTTTTAACTCTAGGAATAAGATCACTATTATCAAGAGGTATTCTATTTGGTCTATCAGGATATAAATATAATTTTATTTTTCCTTCATTATTTAATTTAATAATTTCATCATAAACATTATCTATATGTTCTTCTTTAATAATGTTTACTTCTTTATCACTAACTACTTCCATACTCCATCTAGTTTGATTATCTATAAAATCATTTGAATCAAGATAATAAACTGAACCAGACATATTAAAGATATCTTCAAACATACCTTCTTTTCTTTCAGTTAATTCTATTATGTCATTATTAGAACTAAGGTCATAATATAAATCACTACCCTTATTACTAATAAAAATAACAGCAGCCTCTCTAGTTTTAGATGCATATACCCAAAGTTTATTGTGAGTACTTTTACTTGGTTTAAGAGACTTTAGCCCTCTAATGCTACTTCCATGATATACGTAATTATTCATTATAATTCCATAAACCTTGTTGACCAGATACTTCTTTATCTATATTAAGTTTAGTTATGTTAGTAAGTTTCCAAGCATAACCATCTCTTTTATAGTTTCCATATACAAGTGGATTTAATTTATTAATTTCATTATTTATTTCAGGAGTTAACTTAATACAGTCTTCTACTACAACTTTAGCAATTATTCTTTTATGTGGAAATTCTAAACCTAAATGTTTATACTTTTCCATTGCCTCTTTATCTTCTCCTACTCCAGCATGTATAAGAAGTTCTCCTCTATAATTTAGTTTCCATAATCTAAATTCATATTCTTTTAAACCTTCTGCTATTAAAGTAGCCCAAGGTTGTTTTAATGTGATTACTTTCATATATAAACCTATTTTCTTACTCCAAGGACTAGTGCTTTACCTTTAGATGATGTAATTAAACAAGCAGGATTATCATTAGACATTTCATAATGTAGTTCATCAGGATCACCTAAAAATTTTTCTGAGTAACCTAATACCCTTGCATCAAATGATACAGAATAAGGCTTATCCCCTTCATTTACATTACCCTCTTCTAATGCTCTTTCATAATCTAATCTAGATTGATCAGATACAAAAGAAGTAGTTTTTATTCCATTAACTTCACCATGTTCAGTAGTTGCAACATAATCATTACAAGTTTGTTCATATTTATCCATTAATTCAAGAATTCTATCTCTAAATTTTTTATCGTAATTTCTAGTACTCTTGACATATTCTGCATCAAAAACATTTTCAGCTAAAATTTCATCCGAATCAAGAATAACTATACTATATCCGTTACATATTATTAATCTTCCATCATCAGTATAATCATAGAATGAACCGCCAGTTCTTCCTTTATAATATTGTAAATAGAAAGCTAATATATCTCTAACTCTATTAAAGTAGTACTTTTCTCTTTCATTAGTAGCCCATTCTTGAAACTCTTCATCACCTTTTTTACATACAAGCCATTTTGTTACAGCTGTTTCAAAAGTTACACCCATACGTTTTAATCTATCAACATTTTTTAGGTAATCTAGCATTAATCTATTGCCATTATACTTTTCTATTCTTTCTTTATAACCTTCTTGTTTTAATTTCTTTTTGCCATCTATATGTCTTAATCTGTCTCTATCATCATATAATTTTCCAAATTCTTCGCTTATTTCTCCATCAATAGCAGCATCAATTACATGATATTCCTTATATGTTAACATAACCAAATCCTCCGTTAAATTTATTATAGCATAAAAAAAGAGGATGTTATCCTCTTAATTTAGCATTTAATTTAGTTTCTACTTCAAATATTATCTTATTGAATACTTCCATAACTTCTTCATCAGATAAAGTCTTAGATGGATCACTAAATACCATATTATATGCCATTGATTTTTTACCCGATTCAATATTTTCATAAACATCGAATATTTGTGAAGATACAAGTAATCTTCCACCAGCTTTTTTAATAACATCTAATACTTCTTTATTAGTTACTTTATTATCAAATATGAATGCAGCATCTTTATAAATACTTGGGAACTTAGAGAAGTCTTTGTATTTCATTGAGCCTGTTCTAATATTTAATAATTTAGTTAGGTTGATTTCCATTACATAAACATTATCTTTAGTTACATTTGGATGTAATTTACCAATAACACCTACATTAGTTCCATTTACATTAATAGATGCACTAACACCAGGATGTAATTCATTTGGAATTAAATCATTAACTAGTAAACTATATCTATTATCATAACCTAGGAAATATAGAAGTTCTTCCATAACACCTTTAATATGATAGAAATCTACTTTAGTATTTTGAATACCAAGTTCATAATCACCAGACATTAATACTGCTAGTTTTAATTCTTCAGTATATCCGTCTTCTAATTTCATGAATCCTTTACCAATTTCAAATATAGATACATCAGGAATATTTCTATCCTTATTATATTTATATACTTCATATAATGAAGATAATAAACTATATCTAAGAGTATTTCTATCTTCACTCATTGGGTCATTTAAACTTACTTCAGTAAATTCATCTTTAGTAAACTTATGAGCATCTGCTAAAGGTATTAATGTATAACTAATAGTTTCGTTTAAACCTAAATCACATAATTTATGTTTAATAGCTCTCTTAGTTTTATCATAAGTACCCTTAATAGTAGGAAGTTCAGGTAATTTACCTTCAATCTTATCCATACCATAAATTCTACCAACTTCTTCGATTAAGTCTTCAACTATTTTAATATCTCTTCTTCTAGATGGTACAGTTACATTTAATTCATCACCATTATCTTTAACAGTGAATCCTAGTCTTTCAAATATAGATATAACTTCATCTTTAGAAATTTCTATACCAAGAACTTTCTTAATCTTATCTAGTTTAATATCTATAACTGTATCATTCATATCAGTTTTATTATATTCACATATACCACCAACTATAGTAGCATCAGCATACTTTTCAAGTAATGCACAGCTTCTTTCAATAGCCATATATGTTCTTTTTGGATCTAATCCTTTTTCAAATCTATTAGATGCTTCAGATCTAAGAATTTTCTTAGATGTTTTTCTAATCTTAACAGCATCAAATATAGCAGATTCTATAATTATATTTTTAGTATCTTCTTCTACTTCAGTAGATAGTCCACCCATAACACCAGCAAGTCCAATAGCTTTTTCTTTATCAGAAATAACTATATCATCACTTGTTAATTCTCTTTCTTGAGAATCAAGTGTTACTAACTTTTCTCCATCGTTAGCATTTCTAACAATTAGAGTATCTCCTAATCTATCAGCATCATAATAATGAAGTGGTTGACCAGTTTCAAGCATTACATAGTTAGAAATATCTACTACATTATTTATTGGTCTAATACCTGATGCAATAAGTCTATTTTTAATGAATTCTGGACTTTCTTTAATTGTTACATTAATAGCTTTCTTAGCTAAGAATAATGTACAATCATCAGTCTTAATATCTACTTTAAATGATTTATTAATATCGTCACTATTAGAGTTATAAGATAAATCAATATCTTTTACTTTCTTATCATATATAGCACCTAGTTCATAAGCCATACCAATTATACTTAGTAGGTCTCCTCTATTTGATGTAAGTTCAAAATCAATAACCTCATCATCAAATCCTAGTGCTTTAATTCCATCAATACCTATTTCAGTATCTAATGGAAGTTCATGAATACCTTCTTTATCTTCTGGTTTTAAGAATTTATTATCAAGTCCTAGTTCTGCTATAGAACAAATCATACCATTTGATTCACAGCCTCTAATAACACCTTTTTTAATTTCTCCACCAGGAAGTTTAGCACCATCAAGTGCTACTATTACTTTTAAACCTTTTCTTACATTTGGAGCTCCGCATACTATATCTAATACTTCACTACCAATATTAACTTTACATACATGTAAATGATCAGAATCAGGATGATCTTCGCATTCTATTACTTCACCAGTAATAAGCTTAGTAGCATTAATAAGAGGCCCTGCATAGTCATATTCATTACCAACAGAAGTCATACTTTCTGCTATATCAGTAATAGATAAATTTTCATCTAAATCTATATAATCAGATACAAATTTCTTACTTAATAACATTACTCTTCATCCTTTCTATCAAATTGATTTATAAATCTCATATCGTTTCCATATATAGTTCTAATATCTGGAATACCATATTTAAACATTGCCATTCTATCTAGTCCAGTACCAAATGCAAATCCTTGATATACTTTTGGATCATATCCACTCATAGTAAGTACATCAGGATGTACCATACCAGCTCCTAAAACTTCTATCCAACCAGTATCTTTACAAAGATTACATCCTTTACCACCACATTTAAAACATGTTACATCAACTTCTACTGATGGCTCTGTAAATGGGAAATAACTAGGTCTAAATCTAACTTTAGTTTTTTCTCCAAGAACATGTTTCATCATAGTTTCTAGAGTACCTTTTAAATCAGCCATAGAAATATTCTTATCTATTACAAGTCCTTCAATTTGCATAAATTGATGTGAATGAGTAGCATCTTCATCTCTTCTATAAACTTTACCAGGACAAACTATTCTAATAGGTCCTTTATCTATATTTTCTTCCATAGCATGTACTTGTGCTGTAGAAGTTTGACTTCTAAGTAAGTATTCATCTACTTCATCTTTTAAATAGAATGTATCTTGTGTATCTCTTGCAGGATGACCTAATGGTAAATTTAATTTTCTAAAACAGTTTTCATCAGTTTCTAATTCTGGTCCATCATATACTGTATAACCCATAGATACGAATAAATCTTCAAACTCTTCAGTTATTCTAGTCATTGGATTAAGTGATCCTCTTTTAATCTTTTTGCTAGGTAATGAAATATCTATTGCTTCTTTACTTAATTTTTCGTTTAATAAAGCAGTATTAATTTCTTCTTCTTTTCCAAGTATTAGTTTAAAAGCTTCATCTCTAAGTTCATTAATTATCTTTCCGAATTCTTTTTTCTCTTCTATAGATAATTCTGACATACCTTTAGTAAGTTCTGTTACTAAACCATTTTTACCAGTATATTTAGCTTTTATTTCTACTACATCTTGAATAGTATTAACTGATTTAATATCTTCATTTAAACTAGTTCTTATACTTTCTACTTTTTCTTTCATTTTATTCCTCCTATAAAATAAAAAATATCTATGATGTAAGGACTAATAATAGCGGTACCACCTTACTTCATAGATATCTATGCTCTTAAATTCTTAACGCGAATAAACGTATAACATTACTTATAAGCTTAAAGGGTGAATTCATATAACATCATTTATTAGTTTCCACCAAACACTAACTCTCTTTAAAACTAGTTATATTACTATGCCCTTATCATCGCTTGTTTACCTAATTATATCATACAAAAAAAGAAAAAGGAAGATATTTCTTCCTTTATTATCTTAAGAATTCGTCTGCTTCTTCTTTAAGTTTTCTTTCTTTTTCTTTTTGAAGTCTCTTAAGTTCTTTTTTATCTAATTCTTCAGTTTTTTCTATTTCTTCAGTTTTAGATTCTTTTGGTTCTTCTTTTAGAACTTCTTTTTCTTTAAGTTTAGCTTCTTTAGCTAATCTTTTTTCTTCTTTTTTCTTTTCTTTAGCTTGCTTTCTTAGTTCTCTTTTAGATGGTTCCATTATTTCTTCATCTTCTTCAGTTTCTTCATTTCTAGCAAGCTCTCTAGCAGCTTCTTCTTTTAATCTAAGTCTTTCTGCTCTAGTTAAAACCTTAGGTTCCTCTTTTACTTCTTCCTTTGGTTTAACTTCTTCTTTTACTTCTTTTTTCTTCTTTTCTTCTTTTATTTCAACATTACCATTTTTCTTTAATTTCTTATTTTTAATTAATAAAGAAATAGTTGAAATAAATAGAATTAATACAAGTAAAACAAGACCACCAGCACAGTATAAAGCATATTTACCATATTTAGTATACTCTTTTAATTGTTTTCCATAGTATCTTTGGAAAGTCTTTTGTTTCATATCATATTGATAGAAACCTTCATCTCCATTATCTAAATCAACACCATATACTAATCTAAATTTATCACTAGTTTTATAATAATATCCATTTACTTTTTGTCCATTAATAGTAAATGTTATTTTTTTAAATCCAAAAGGAATTTCTTCTTCTGGAGTATTTATAATTAAAATCTTAATCTTTTTAGAATCAAATTCTTTAAATTCAGTATAAGTTTCTTTTTTACTATCATAAATATAGAAACCTTTGTTACCTTCTTCATCTATTAAAACTACTAAAGTTCTACCAACTTTTTCATTAGTATAAACAGTTACTTCTTCTTCACCAATCATAATAGTTTCTTTAGTATATCCTTCAGGTAATTCCATTTCAGTTTCTTTTTTAACTACTGTATATTTCTTACCATCAATAGTAACTACTATAGGATTCTTTTCTTCTCTAGTAATATTTAATTTATATTCTTTAACATCACCATTTTCTGCAGTAACATATAAAGAAATTTCATTTAAACCTTCTTGTAATTCTTTTTCACCAAGTCCATCAATATTTGATTTGCCATCTTCTGCTTCAGCATTAACAGTAATTTTTTCAGTAGAACCAGGAACAATAGCACTATACTCAAGAGTATCTTTATTAAATTCAGGATTTAATTCTACTCCTTCAATTGAAATACTCTTAAGATTATTATTAGAACTCTTATTTGGATCTGGTTTTCTATTGTTATTATTATTTGTTGATGGTCTACTAGTATTTGTATTTGATGAAGTTGCTTTAACTATTGTTATAGTACAATTACTAGAAGTCTTAGTTGGAGATGAAAAATCATCTTGGTTAGTAACACTGAACTTTTGATTAATAGTAGCAGTTCCTTCACTTAATGCAGTAAATGTATAGTTCTTTGAAAAACTAGCTACATCATCATAATCTAGTCTATCACCACTATCACTAGTTAATCTTAAGTTTGAACTATAATAAACAGTTCCTGCTGAAATCCAGTCAGTTGCTTCACTTGCACTACCAGAAATAGTTACAGTAAATGATTCACCTACTGTAACAGTTTTATTACCAGGAGAACAGTATAGATTTGATGAAAATGCATATACTTCTTTAGGTAATAATATTATTCCAATTAATGCAATTAATAATAATATTTTCTTTTTCATTTTATCACCCTAAAAATTATTAATTTTTCCTTTTAAGAATGCTTTTATTTTAGAATAGTCTCCTATTTGAACTTGTCCATCTTTAGTTGTATCAGCTGCTTCTAAATAGCATCCTGTCATTTTTACTTTTCCTTTTAAATGTGCTTTTACTTTAGAATAATCTCCTATTTGGATTTCTCCATCACCATTAGTATCTCCATATACTACTATGTCATATTTCTTTTCTATACCATTTACTTTTATAGAAATCTTATTACCAGTAGCTACTTTTCCACTATTTATTTCTTCATTAGAAGAATTAAATATTTTTACTTCTGCTGTTGGATATTTATTCTTAATATTATTTATATTATCAGTAACAGATGAACCTATAGTAAATCCAGAGATATATGTTTCATCAACAGTTAATCCTGCATAATTTGCAACATCATCTGCATTTTCTTGAATAGAATCTTTCTTAGTTATAGAAATATTATATTTTCTAATTGATTTTCCATCTTCTGCTGTTACTTTAATAACTATATTAGTTGGATTACTAGATAGAGTTATTTCTCCTCCACCTTCAACTTTAGCTTTATCATGATCTTTAGTAGCAGTTATATTTACTTTAATAGTATTACTTGATACTTCTAAAGTATAATCTGATACTGAAGAATCAAATTTTGGATATAATGTTCCAGTACTTGCAGTTAAACTCTTTAAGTTGGCATTATTACTTTGAGTAGGAATAACTGTACCTGCTCCCATATCAGAATATACTGGTATCTTAAATGTGAATTGTAAATCCATTAAACCGGCTTTCCAATATGAAGTATAAGTTGTATAACTTTCTTTATATGGAGCTTGAATATTAGCCATATATTGATGCCAATAAGTAGATGATCCTACCAAATTAAATTTTTCATAGAATATAGTATCTTGACCACTAGTTATATAACCATTAGCAATTCCTGATGCTCCACCCATAATAGAAGCATAAGGACTATCCCAGTTTCTATTCTTAGCATAATTTAATGCTCCGGAAACTATTTGTTCTAGTGTTGAACCAGAAGCTCCAAAGTTAAAGTAATTGTAATATTTTTTACCATCTCCGCCATCCATTTCTGTAGTAGCAGATCCTTTATTACCTTGTTCTTGTAAAACTCTAGCAGCTAAGTGAACAGGACTAACTCCATATTTTCTACCTGCTTCAACAAATGTTTCAGCATATGATTTTTGTCCACCATTATATGGATATGTTCCAGACATAAATGAACCATTTAATATATTTTGAACAACAGCAGTAGTTTGGCTTTCACTAAATGATAATTGTTCAAACATAAATACACTATTATCATCTAAGAAGTTTCTTGGATCTAGATAATATTTTAATGTTTGTTTATTTGGTGCATACCAACCAGGTTCAAATTGAGTATATACTCCATTTGAATAAGCACCTGGATCTGTAGATAATTGAGCTTTATTAGATGTACTAATTAAGTTCTTATTAATTGGTGAATATTCACCATCTACAGCTTGATCTAAAGTCATATTAGTTTTAGAAACTTCAAAGTTCCAGTTTGGATGTTGAGCATGTAATTTAACTAACTTTTCAACATATGATTCAGGGAATCCTTTTTGTCTTAATGTATTAGCATAGTTTTGATCTATTGTATGAGTATATTTAGCTCCTAAATACTTAGTATAAACATAGCCTTCATAAGTAAATCCCCAATAATTAAATCTAATCTTAGACCATTCTCCAGAAGTTCCTATTACTTCAACTGCTCTTGGTCTATCAAGATATATATCTCTACCTTCATCATGCTTAATTCTAGAATAATTAGTTCCAGGACCAGATCTAACACTTAATTCAGTAGCATCTATATAAGCATAAGTATATGTAGAATCTAATGCTTCTACTTTATTTATTACAGGTGTAAACATGGAAAAAGCAATAATTAAAGACATAATTATTTTACTAATCTTTTTCATAATCGACACCTCGCATTCTAACATAATTATTATACCATATTTTTATACCTATTTTCTGATATAAAGACTGCTATTTTACATAAAATGTAAAAAGAAGGATTACTCCTTCTTTTTTATTTCATAATACTTGTTAAAGTCTTTTCTAAATCAACATAATTATTTTGATCTTCAACAGCATTTATAATCATACCAATAACAAATATATATGCCATGAAATAAATCCAAATCATTAATACTACTATAGAAGCAGCACTACCAAAATATGTAGTATATGGAGATATATTCATTGAATATAAAGAATATATTGCAGTAAATATAACCCAAAATACTGTAGTAAATAAAGCTCCTTTAGTAACACTTTTAAAACTAATAGATTTATTAGGTGTTAACACATATATTATCTTTAATGTGAAATATATAACTATTATTGATACAGGCCATTTTAAGAAATTAAATATCTTAACACTATTATCAGATATTATATTCAAATTAGGTAATTCTGATAGTATTAGTAAGAACTTACTACCTACTATTAAAACTATTATTAAGAATATAAATAAGAAAAATAATAATACTGTTATTAAAAACGACTTAATATAATTCTTATATGCATTTGTTTTAATATCATATACATTAGATGCAACCATAATAATTGAATTAGTACCACAAGATATTAAATATAAAGCACATATTAATAGAAATACTATATTTATATTTAATGCTCTTCCTGAGAATAATGGAATAACTAGTTCACTAGTACTAGCAGGAAGAGATTGTTGTAAGAAACTAATAAAACTATCTATTGAGAAAGAAAATGTATTAGCAGCTATTCCTATTAAAAGAATAATTGGAATTGCTGAAAGCAGGAAAAAGAAAGCAAGGTTTCCAGATAATACTGAAACAACTGGCTTTCTTAAAAGCTTAAAAATATCTAAACAAAATTTTTTAAAATTTTGAAATTTGCTTTTCATTTTACACCTATTTATTTTTCCTCTATATTCATTTCTTTATTAGTTTTAACTTCTAATACTGCTTCATTAATAGCATCATCAATAGTTTTAACATCATCTTCAATCATACTATATCCTAATGTAGCACCATAACCATATGGTAAATTTTTAAATTCTTTATGAAGTTTTCTAATATATGCAATTACTTTATTCTCTGCATATCCAACCATATAAATTAAGAATTCATCACCATTAGTTCTAACTATATCACTTTGTTCTAATTGATTATTAATTAAAACATTAGCAGCTTTCTTAATAGTGTTATCACCTTCTTGATGTCCATAAACATCATTAATATGACCAATCTTATTAACATCAACAATTATAACTGCTTGTGGATATATTTTATTTTGTTGCCATTTTTCATAGTTCTTATTTAAGTAATGTCTATTCTTTAGAGATGTTAAACTATCAACATATTTTAATCTATCTGTTTTAGTAATTCTATATTTACCACTCTTATATTTTAAATATATGAATCCAATAACTAATAGAACTCCTAAACCAATTAAAATATAAACTAATGTTAAATATAATTTCTTACTATCTTTGCTTAATTTAAGCATAGCTCTAGACATATATATATCTTGGTTAATAGAAGATATATAGAATTTAAATAATCCATTAAACGCTCTATTTTCAGAGTTATTAAGAATTAAATAATCATAGTCAACGCCTTCAATTCTAGTTTCATATATAACTTTATAATCATCTAATTTAGAGTTTCTATAATAGTTATAAACATTGTAATCTAGAATAACTAAACTATCATCATCAATAGCATTAAATAATGATCCAACTTTCTTATATGTCTTAGGATTAGCTCCTACTGTATTTTTAAAGTAATTAGATAATTTATCTTCTAACATTATTACATCACTATTTTGTAATGATTTAAGTGATGGAACTATAGTAGTTATATCATTAATAGATGATAAAGCAACTACCTTAGTATCAAACATAATAGATGTTGTATCATACTCTTCAGTTAAATCAGAAAAGTCATAATAATCAAATACTATATCTACTTTTCCTTCATTCATGTTTTTAACTAACTCTTTAACTGAATTATATTCTTTAATCTTGAAAGTAATATTCATACTTTCAGCAAATTCTTCTAATACTTGGCTATTATAACCAATGAAATCATCATTTATTTTTGAATCATATGGTAAGTTTTTAACATAACCATAAACATATTCTTTACCAGAGAATTTAGCTATTGATGCATCATCAACACTCTTATCCTCAAAGTATTCAGTAAGTAATCTAGTATTATAAGCTTTACTTAATTTATCTTTTTTCCATCTAGTATAATACTTAGAAATAATTCTATTAAGCATCTTTTCGTTACCATTAATAACTAAGTTATAGTTAGTAACAAGTTCATTAAAGTTATAAGCTATATAATAATTATTTTTAAATATATAACTAATGTTTTGTGTCTTTGGAATAATAGCATATAAAATACCATTATTGTTCATAGCTTCTACTAAAGAATCAATATTATTATATGTATTATATATAACACTTGAATTATCATCTAAATAATCTTTAATCTTATTTAAATCAGTATCAAGTACACCAATAGTAGCATTATTTAAATTAGATAAATTTTTAATACTTGTATTATCTTTACTAACTAAAACATAGTTATCAGTATAGAATAATACTTCATTTTCTCCTACTCTTGTATTATTACTTGTAACAAAAGCATAATCTCTTAATCCATCAGGTGATTCTACTCTATATGGAATCATATTAAACTTAATTCCAGTTTCATCACTAAAGTCTTCCATAAAATCGAAGAATACTCCAGATCCTTCATAACCAAAGATAGGAACATCATTTAATACTGAAATATCTACTACTTGAGATGAATTCTTTTCTATCCATCTTTGTTCTAATACAGTAAATACTCCATTATTCTTATTATTTCTATTAACTAAGAAAATAATAAGTCCTATAAGTAATACACCTATAATAATGGACGATACTACTATTATTCTCTTTCTTTTAATATTTTTCTTTCTTTTCATATATTTCTCCTATATTACCAAACTATATGGTCAGACGAATTTTTCTTATATCCTGATATTGGAAATTCTTTATGAATAACTTTCTTTTCATTTCCATCAGCATCTAATTTACTTTCTTCAGTTCCTTTTTCATTTTTCTTAGTTATTAATACATTAATATCATAGTAACCTTTAATAGCATCACTTAAATTATTTAATGATTCATTACCAATATTCTTAGCATCATCTAAAGATACTTCTTCTTTTACATTAAATATAATGTAAATTATTTTTCCTTGAATATCTAATGAAGCACTAGTAACATTTTCATTTTTCTTAAGTTCATCAACTAATTTATTCTTTTCTTTCTTAGTAAATGAAATCTTTTCTATACCTTTAAGTCTTTCACCATACTTACTACCACCATTACCGATAGTTAAGAAAATTACTATTCCAGCAGCTAATAATAAAACTGCTATAAAAACTATTATTGATATATCAATTTTAAATTTCTTTCTAGTTCTTCTTTTCATAGGTTCTTCCTTTTCTTTCTTAATAGGTTTTACTGATTCTTTTTTGATTTCTTTAACTTCAACTTCTTCAGTTTCATCATTAATGAATTCTTCTACTTCTTTAACTTCTTCATCTAATTCTTCATTAAAGTTTTCAGTAATCTTATCAACTATATCAGTTAAATCTTCTTTCTTATTTTCTCTTTTTCTAAGTTTCATAATTCACCTCTAACTAATTAATCTTTCCTGTTTGTAGTTTAGTGTGTTCTGCTTCAGATAAAGATATAAACTTAGCACCCTTACCTTTAGTAATAGCTTCTATATCAGTATTATATCTATTAACTACAATTGATAATCTATCTTCTTTTGATTCAGCCTCAAGTAATTGACTAAATGTAGGCATATCAGTTTTTTGCTCTTCTTTAGGTTCATCTTTTACTTCTTCTTTAACAGATTCCAGTATTGATTGAACTGCATCTTCCTTTTTCTTTTTAGGTTCAGAATATGTAAATTCTGTGAATGGAGATTCGAAAGGTAAATCCATACTTACTTCTTTAGTTTCAGTAGGAACATCTTCACTAGTTAATTTAGTTATTTTATCTTGTAATACTTTTACTTCATTTTGTAATTCATTTATTATTTTATTACTTTCATTTAATTTTTCATTTAAGTTACTATTACTAGTAACTCCAATAGATGGATTAGTCCAAGATATTTTATTAGGAGTCTCTTCTTTCATATTAAGCCTCCTTAACAGAATTAAGTATCATTTCTTTTACTTTATTCCATTCCTCTTGATCTTCGATTTGTTCTAGAACATATTTACCATTTTCTTCTTTAATTCTAGAAACATAATCTTTTATATTTCCTGATTCATCTTTTTTATTAAATGTATAAATGATATATTCAGTATCTAAAGAACTAATATTAACGATTGAAACAATATCTGCAATTACCTTTTGACCTTTGTCATTAGTAATAGTAATTGTCTTATTCATACTATTTCTCCCCTTTCAATTCTTATTCTATAAATTAGTATAACATTTTTTACTAAAATAAACAAGGAAATAACTAAAAAAAGCACTTATATAAGTGCCTTCTATTCAATAATAACTGGTGTTCCTATTTCTACCATATTATATAGTTCTGCAGCTGCTTTAGAGCTAACATTTACACATCCATGAGAACCATTATATTTATAAATAGTTCCACCAAATCTACTTCTCCAAGATGCATCATGAATACCATAACTTCTACCAACAAATGGCATCCAATATCTAACTATAGTATCATAATCATCTCCAACTAATCTTGCATTTCTAGCTTTATCTAAGATAGAAAAAGTTCCTCTTGGAGTTCTATCATTTTGACCAGATACTATATCTGTTTCATATACTACTTTACCTTTTTGATAGAATCTAAGTTTTTGCTCTGCTATATTAATAACTATTTTACAGTTATCTTTATGATCTCTAACATAAACTTTAATTTCTTTTTTAGCTTTATTATTAGATGAATCTTTAACTTTATAAGTAATATTATATTCACCTATTTTAGTAACATCTATATTATTAGTTACTTCAAGTTTATCAGTTAAATCACCATCATAATTATCTTTAACTGTTGCTTTAGGAATAACTAATTCCTCATTAACATCTAAGAATATACTTTCAGTATCAACTTCTATTTCAGGAGCTTTAATATCTACTACTTCTACTTTTCTAACAAGTCTCTTAGATATATTTAAAATACCAATTTTAAGTTTATAAGTTACTTTATAAGTTCCTAGTTTATTAGTATTAACTTTATTAGAATTAATAATTATTTCATCAGTTTTATCAACACCATGAATAACTGCAGTAGCTCCCTCTTCTTTATATTCATCAAATACATTTACTACAACAGTATCAGATCCGTTTAATTTAAAATTAACATCTACTATATTCTTTTTAAAATAGAATAAAAATATTAATAATACTAACAAAACAATAATAAAAATTTTAATAAGAGTTCTTAGTTTATTATTTTCACTAATAATACCATTGATCTCATCTCTTGTTATATTATCATTCATAATACGCACCCTTTTTTATATACCAAAATTATAACAAAAAAGACTAGTTTTTACTAGTCTATTTTGTCATATTATCTAATTTTTCCTTCATCATCTTATAAGCAGTTGATGGATTAGCTTTTCCTCTAGTTTTCTTCATTACTTGTCCAATAAAGTAATCAAGAGCTTTAGGATTTTCAGGGTCATAAGTTTTTATGGCTTCTGCTTGTTCTGCTAATACTTCATCTACTATAGCTTCAATAGATGATTCATCAGTTATTTGCATCATACCTTCATCTTTAACAATTTGAACAGGTTCTTTTTGTTGTTCTAAGCATTTTGCAAATACTTCTTTACCTTGTTTAGATGAAATAGTTTTATCATCGATTAACTTAATTA
>JAFXXX010000022.1 GCA_017542065.1 Bacilli bacterium
AATGCTTTTAATTTTTCTAATTCTTCTTTTAATATAGCAACGTCAGTATTAGTTAATCTATATAATTGTAATTTAACAATTGCATCTGCTTGTTCAAAAGTGAATCCATATTCTTTTTGCAAATTTTCTGTAGCTTCTGCTCTATTTTTAGATGCTCTAATTGTTTTAATTACTTCATCTAAAATAGATATAGCTTTAATTAAACCTTCTACTATATGAAATCTTGCTTTAGCATGTGCTAAATCAAATTTACTTCTTCTAGTTACTACTTCTTTTTGATGTGCTATATAAGCATCTAATATATCTATAATACCAACTTCCATTGGTCTTCTATTTACTATAGCAACCATGTTATAACTATAACCTACTTGCATATCAGTATTCTTTAGTAAATAGTTCAGTATTAGTTCAGTATTAGCATCTTTTTTAAGATCTATTGTTATTATTAGTTCTCCTCTTGAAGAAGAATCTATTACTTCAACAATACCATCTATTTTCTTTTCTATTCTAATATCATTAATTCTTTTAACTAAGTTAGCTTTATTAACTTCATAAGGTATTTCAGTAATAATTATTTGATTCTTACCTTTTTCTTTATTAATAGTATATTTAGATTTAACTATTATTCTACCTTTACCTGTTTCTAAAGCTTTTCTTATTTCATCTTTACCTTCAACTATACCACCAGTTGGAAAGTCTGGTCCTTGTACTATTTCAAGTATGTCATCTAATGTACATTTTGGTTTATCAATTCTAAGGATTGTAGCATCAATTATTTCACCTAAATTGTGAGGTGGAATATCAGTTGCATATCCTGCAGAAATACCTGTTGTACCATTAACTAATAAGTTAGGAAACTTACAAGGAAGTACAGTAGGTTCTAATTCTGTATCATCATAGTTAGGTGCCATTTCTACAGTATCTTTTTCTATATCTTTTAGAAGTTCTCCTGCTATTTTAGATAACCTAACTTCTGTATAACGCATTGCAGCTGCGCCATCACCATCCATAGAACCATTATTACCATGCATATCTACATATGGAGTAAGCATTTTCCAATCTTGACTCATACGTACCATTGCATCATAAATAGATGAATCACCATGTGGATGGTATTTACCCATGATTTCTCCGACTGCTCTTGCAGACTTTCTATATTTATTATCGTATGTATTTTTACTCTTATACATACCATATAATATTCTTCTTTGAACTGGTTTAAGTCCATCTCTTACATCAGGGATAGCTCTATCTTGAATAATAGCTTTAGCATATCTACCAAATCTATCACCCATTATTTCTTCTAGAGCATAGTCATTAATCTTTTGTATTATTTCTTCTGTTTGTTTCTTCTTTGCCATAATTAACACCTACTCCCCATTTATCTTATAGTCATCTTCTAATGAGAATTCTACGTTTTCTTCAATCCATATTTTTCTTGGTTCAACTTTCTCACCCATTAATACAGATACTCTTTTTTCAGCTAGTACTGCATCAGTTAGATTAACTCTAATAAGTGTTCTAGTTGCTGGATCCATAGTTGTTTCCCATAATTGAGAAGCATCCATTTCACCAAGTCCTTTATATCTTTGAAGATCTTCTGGTTTTCTACCATTAGTAACTTCTTTTAATTCTTCATCAGAATAAACATATACTTCATCATTTTTACTAAATTTAACTTTATATAATGGTGGACAAGCAATATATAATTTACCGGCTTCTATAAGTGGTTTCATATATCTATAGAAGAAAGTAATTAATAATACTTGAATGTGACATCCATCATCATCGGCATCGGTCATTATAATAACTTTATCATAGTTACAATTATCTACATTAAAGTCTCCACCTACACCAGCACCTATTGTATATATTAATGTATTAATTTCAGCATTTTTATAAGCTTCATCTAATGATGCTTTTTCTGTATTTAATACTTTACCTCTTAAAGGAAGTATTGCTTGATATGTTCTATCTCTACCTGATTTAGCAGATCCACCAGCTGAATCACCCTCTACTATGAATAATTCATTCTTTGAATTATCATGTCTAGCAGCAGGAGCTAATTTATCAGAAATATTCTTTTCTTTCTTAGTTCCAGTTGATTTTCTAGCATCATCTCTTGCTTTTCTAGCAGCATCTCTAGCCATTTTACCTTTTAAGGCTTTATTAATTATATTAACTGCACCATCTTTATTTTCTTCAAGGTAGAATCCTAGGTTTTCTGATGTTACTTGTTCTACTACAGTTTTAGCAATAGGAGTTCCAAGTTTACCTTTAGTTTGTCCTTCAAATTGAAGTAAAGCTTCAGGAATCTTAAGAGAAATAATAGCAGTTAACCCTTCTCTTACATCTGCTCCTTCAAAGTTTTTATCTTTAGCCTTTAAATAGTTATTCTTTCTAGCATAATCATTAA
The DNA here is from genome assembly GCA_017542065.1 of Bacilli bacterium. Classification (GTDB taxonomy): domain Bacteria; phylum Bacillota_I; class Bacilli_A; order RF39; family UBA660; genus RUG13038. The sequence goes on from JAFXXX010000022.1 coordinate 2,417, forward strand.
AACATTTAGTTAAAGCTGTTTTAAATCCAGCTTCATGAGATCCACCATCAATTGTTTTAACATTATTAACAAATGAAATAATATTTTCATTATAAGAATCTGTATATTGCATAGCTATTTCTACTTCTATACCATCTTTAGTTCCCTTAAAATGATGAATATTATTTATTGGAGTCTTATCTTCATTTATATATTCAACGAATGATTTAATACCATTATCATAATGATATTTATCATATCTACCATTTCTATCATCTTTAACTTCTACAGTTAAACCTTTAAGTAAGAATGCAGATTCTTGCATTCTTTCACATATAGTACTATATGAAAAGTCTGTTACAGAGAATATTTCTTTATTAGGTAAGAATGTAACAGTAGTTCCTGTTTTATTAGTTTTACCTACTTCTTTTAATTTACTATCTACTTCTCCACCATTTTTAAAAGTAATAGAATATTCTTTACCATCTCTTTTAGAGTTAACTATCATATAAGAAGATAAAGCATTAACAACAGATGCACCAACACCATGAAGTCCTCCAGAAACTTTATAGTTTCCTTCTTCAAATTTACCACCAGCATGTAGCATAGTATAAATTACTTCTACTGTAGATTTACCAGTTTCATGTTTACCTACTGGTACACCTCTACCATTATCTTCTACTGTAATAGATCCATCTTGGTTTATAGTAATCTTAATAGTATCTCCATAACCATTCATAACTTCATCTATTGAGTTATCAACAATTTCCCATACTAAATGGTGCAATCCTCTTTTATCAGTAGACCCAATATACATACCTGGTCTTTTTCTAACTGCTTCTAAACCTTCTAAAACTTTTATCGAACTTTCATCATATTTTGCAGGCATATACATCCTCCTTTAGTTTCACACATTATGAATTATAGCAATAATTCTCTTTAATATCAAGCAAAAAGGAAAATGAAATGTAAAAATATTACTTCATTTTCCTCTTTTTATTCTTAAATTCATTATATCATATTTTAATGAATTATTCCCCAAATAATTATATCTAATATAAATAAAGTAAATAATATAACTGATACTGTAATAAATGCTTTCTTATTTACTTTTTTAGCTATTTTAATTAAAGTTGGTACCATTGAATATATTACAAAGACTCCTCCTAAAGTAAATAGAAGTACTGATCTTAAACATACATATCCATTTATATTACCAAAATTAAGTATTTCTTCAGAATAGTTCCATAGCATATTATGTGCTACTTTATCAAAAAACCAACCTGTTACATACTCAACAATAAATGTAATGACAGCACTAAGTAATACTACTAACCATGGTTTACTTTTAAATCTATATAATCCTATTATTATTAATATTGTTCCAACAGCATATACTGGTATCCAAGGTCCATAAGTAGAACCTCTATTTATAAATTCACCCTTATCAAATCTATAAAAAATAACTTCATAAATATAACCTATTATACCTGCTATAACAAATGAAAGAAGTAAGATACTAAATGTTAATCTAGTATCTATCTTCTTATCTTTAAAATCTATTGTTTTATTCATTTAAATCCTCTTAATTATTAAATACTTTTAATGTAGGTAATGTTTCACCTTGTTTTATTTCAAATGCATTATCACCATTAATTATACTTAATATATCTGGGGCACTTTCAGTAGTATAAGTACCACTTGTTCTAGCTAATTCTGCAGTATTATATTCATCTTCTTCTTTAACACCTTTAGCTATTGGATAATAATATCCAGCAGCATAATTATTTGCATTAGTATTAAATTTATTACCAGTTCCTGCATTATATTGAAGTGATATTTCTCCAAGATATACTGAGTGATTTTGTGGATCATAATCATCATTACCATCAGAAACATCATTAATTATAGGTGTTGCTAATGCAGAATCATCAAGTGTTATTTCTCCCGCATTAAAGCTGTTATTTACATCATTAAATCCAATACCACTCATATATATTGTGCTTCTACTATTTAATCTACCATTAACAGTGAAAGTTATATCTCCAGTATTTACGGAATTATAAATTGTTGATGACCAATCTGCTCCTATTCCTGTTAGGAATATATTAGGATTATTCCAAAGTGGATATTCATAAGTATTTTTATTTACAACTATATCACCCAAATTATAATTGTTATAAATATCATATGAATTACCTGGATAATTATATATCCCACCAATTACTGTATTTAAGAATGACCCACTAGATGTACCTAATGATGGATCAGCATCTTCAAATGTAATAGTTCCTGAATTATAACAATTTGTAGCAGTACCTTTCCATACTATACCACCTAATCCATTAGCATTATATCTTGCAGTTATATTACCTCTATTGTAACTATTTTGTATCACACCACACTCGGCACATAAACCTCCAGATAGCATACCATCATATTTTGATGTTAAAAGTATATTTCCTTCATTATATGAATTATATATATTTCCACCAAAACCACCTACAAGGCCACCTGCTCTAGGTGTACCACCAAATACTATAATATTTCCTTTATTATAAGAATTTCTAACAGTTGCATCACCTGTAGTTGCTACTATACCTCCTACATATGCAGCAGCAGATATATCTCCAAGATTATAACAATTTTCAATAGTTCCAGCCGATCCACTTATACCTCCTACATATGTAGATGCTCCAGTTATATTTCCAGTATTATATGAATTAGTAATTGTTGCACCATTATATCCAAGTATTCCACCAATATAAGTTCCTTTTGAGTTTATTTCATCATCTTCATCTTTGGTTAAACCATCTACCATATTATATCTTTGAGACATATTACCCGAATTATAACTATTGCTAATTGTAACTGCCCCATTTCGTCTTTCACCAACTAATCCACCAAAATTTTGTACCTTTTCCATTTCATTAAAATTACCAGTATTATATGAATTAGTTACTGTTCCATTTCCTAATATACCAATTAAACCTCCTAAGGCTACTCCTCCTCCACCAAATGGGCGTGCAGCCATTGTATGTGTAAATATACCATTATTAGATACGTTATCAAATATAGATTTACCGCTATCACATTGTCCAGCAATACCACCCATAGCATATAGATAATCACCAATAGTTATATTACCATTATTAACAACATTTCTAAAAACTATATTTGCTTCATCAGAAGAAGGAACATTACTTATAGTATCAATTATTCCAGAACATTGTTTACTACATGTTAGATTAATATTATTAGTTGTATTAGTAACTGTGATACCACCAGCATTATTCCCATTAAATGTAGCGATAACAGCAGCATTATCAGATCCTACAGTTACTATACTACCATTTGTAGTAACTTTATCTACTACTAATGATTCAAGTCCATATCCAACTAATGATGCAGTATCATATTCACCAGTTGCATATACATCTGATAGCACTATATTCCTCAAGGTTGCATTTTTAACAAATCCAAATAAACCTTTAGTACTATAAACTTGTTCTACTGGTTTACTATCATTTGTAATATACAAACCACTTATTATATGATTATCCCCATCATATGTACCTTCAAATGCACTTGAAGAATTTGAATTACGGTATCCTGCGGATATCCATACATGAGCATTACTTAAATCTCCAGAAGTTGCTTGTCCATTTAAGTTTTCATTTAACTTAATATTCTTAATTTGTTTTACAAACTTACCTTCATAAGTTTCACCATTATTAACTGATTTAGCAAAGCATGATAATTGTTCAGCTGTTTTAATTTTATATGGGTTAGATTCTGTTCCTACACCGCCTTCAAATATATTAGCAGGAGTAAGATCAGCAACATCTAAGTCACAATTTCCATCCCATACTTCTATTTTATCTATTTCTTCATTAACAGTTATTACAATTTCTTTATTCTTAAGTATTGGATTAATAACTGCTCCAAGTATTCCTTCTACTCCAAAGAATGTAATTAATACTAATACTGAAGCACATAGTGTTACAGCAGCTGTTACAATACCAAATGTTCTTCTTGCTTTATTAGATTTAAATCTTTTAAATAAGAATGCATATAAAGCTAATCCTGCAAGAATAAATAATAGTAATATTAATAAAATATTATCCCCAGTTTTTGGTGTTGGTGTTATTTCTTTTTTTTCACATATTTTTTTAGTAGAATTATAAACTTCACCAGCAGCACAAGTTATTTCTTTTTCAGGTTTAACACATCTACCTTGTTCATTTCTTTCATAATCTAAAGGACATAAACACTTAGTTTCATCATCCGAAAGTATTTCTCCTTCAGGACATGATCCTTCTTCATAATTATAATTTAATTTTATTTGTGAAGAACTTCTTCCAGTTGTAGCTCCTTGTTTAACTCTAGCAGTTATTAATACTTTATTTATATCATTACCATTAATAGATATTCCACCTTCTGGTAAATCATTAGTGTATTCAATCTTATTACCAGATGAAGTAACATTAATATTTTTTAAAGTACCTGCTCTATCACCTGTATTAGTAATAGTTAATTCAAAACTAACTTCTTCTCCTTCATTTTGAAATAAAACATCTAATTCTTTATTATCTACATCAATATTTGTTATTGTTCCTACAGATACATTATTTGTTTTATCTTCAATATTTGTTAAATCAACATTAAAAGATAATGCTTTTACATTAGTCATAATTAATAATAAACTAATAAATAATAATATTTTCTTTTTCATATCTTCACCTACTATAGAAAATTATAACATAGTTATAATTCCTAAGAAAGTATAATGTTGTAAATAAATGTTAATAATGATATAATTTTGATAGTTGCTCGAATGGCGGAACTGGTAGACGCGGCAGACTCAAAATCTGCTGGTAGCAATACCTTAAGGGTTCGAGTCCCTTCTCGAGCACCATTATATAAATAACAAGTACAAATAAGTGCTTGTTTTTTTGACAAAAATAAACTTATTTGCTATTATACATAGCATTAAATGAGGGGTTATTATGGCTGAAAATAAAGATGAAATGGTTCTAAAAAAATGGGCAGCATGGAATGACTTTCAAAATAAGGTTATAAAACTAGGACTAGAAACAGGAAGTATTAGATTATATAACGAAAATGAAATTCTAAGAGCAAGAAACTTTTATTTAGATGGTATACCATTATCAATTAGTTTATTATGTTTCTTCATGTGTAATGGTAGATGTCACGAACTATCACTAGCAGTTGCTAGAATGTTCCTAGATGATCCAGAAACTAAAGAAGTAAGTATACTTATAGGTAACGTTAATAGTTTAAAATTTAACCCTACTTATGCAGATAGTACTAATGAAGATGATGCACACCATTTAGTAGTATATAGAGAAACAACAAGTGGAGAAAAAATGATATATGATACAACATGTGGTTTAGTATTTAGACCTGATATATGGATGAAAATGGAAATGCCTACTAACTTTCATAAGTTTACTAAAGAAGGTATACAAATGATGGTTTCTGATAAAGAAAAAGAAGATCCTAATATATTTAAAGGAGATCTTATGCATGCATTCTTAATTATTCCAATGATAGAAGAATGTTATGGTAAACCTGATGAACAATACTCAAATAAAGGTTTTGAAGTACTTCAAGATGAAGTTGAAACATTCAAAAAGTATTCAGGATATAATGAATACTATAAAGCACATCAAACTGAAGTAGATACATTAAGAAAAATATATCGCGATTCAAAGAAAGCTGACGAACAATAGTCAGTTTTTTTGTGTGGTATAATATATGTAGGAAGTGATATTATGGGAAAATTATTTGGAACTGATGGTATTAGAGGTATCGTTGGTAAAAGTATAAATGCTAACTTAGCTTTAAGAGTTGGAGCTTCAGTAGCACAAGTTTTAAAAGAAAATTTAGATAAAGATAGATTAACATTCTTAATTGGTAGTGATACAAGAATATCAAAAGATATGTTTACAACTGCTGTTTCTGCAGGTGTACTTGGTGAAGGATGTAATATAGTAGATGTTGGTGTATTACCTACTCCTGCTATTGCATATCTAACAAAGAAATATGGTTATGATGGAGCATTTATTATATCTGCTAGTCATAATCCAAGTGAATATAATGGTATTAAAGTATTAGATAGTAATGGTTTTAAATTATCTGAAAGTTTAGAAAACAAATGCGAAGAATTAATACTTAATAACTTTAGTTTTGGAACTAGTAATATTGGTGGAACATATAAAAAGAATGATAAAGGTATTGATGACTATATAGATTATTTAACAAATACTATAGATGGTGATTTACGTGGTATTAAAGTATATGTAGATGCTGCTAATGGGGCTGCTTCTAAAACAGCTGGTACACTATTTTGTTTACTTGGAGCTGGTGGTCAAGTTATCAATAATGAACCTGATGGATATAATATTAATAAGGAATCTGGATCTACTCATATAGAAACTCTAAGACGAAAAGTTGTTGAAGAACAATACGATGTTGGTATTGCATATGATGGTGATGCTGATAGATGTATATTAGTAGATGAACTAGGAAATGTAATAGATGGTGACTATATATTAGCTATTGCAGGTTTATATTTAAAAAGCCAAGGAAAACTAGATAATAATACTATAGTAGGAACTGTAATGACTAATATAGGTTTTAAAAAGTTTTGTTTAGAAAATAATATACACTTTGTAGATACTAAAGTTGGAGATAAATATGTTTTAGAAGAAATGCTAAAAAATGGTTATGTACTAGGTGGAGAACAAAGTGGACATATAATATTTAAAGAACATGCTAATACAGGTGATGGTCAATTAACATCTATTCAAATATTATATATTATGCGTAAAACAAATAAAAAACTAAGTGAACTTGCATCAGTTATGACTAAGTATCCACAAGTATTAAAGAACTTAGATGTAACTAAAGAACAAAAAGATGAATATGAAAATAGAGATGATATAAAAGAATATATCAAACAAATAGAGATTCAAGAACTTGGTAATGATGGAAGAATATTAGTTAGACCTTCAGGAACAGAAAACTTAATAAGAGTTATGATTGAAGGAAAAGATATAGTAATGATTAATAATCTATGTGATAGAATTATTGATTATTTAAAAAATGAATTAGGTAATCCTGATAAAACATATAGATTAAATTAAAAAAAGAACCAATTTGGTTCTTTTTATTTTATATTTTTTAACATTTCTATAGCATATTCTAAAGTTAGACCATCTAAAGTAGACATTCTACCCTCTTCTAAATGAAAGAATGATGGACCAAATACAATAGCTCCACAACTATCTAATGGATTATATTCTTTAATATAATTATCTATTTCTTCATCTGATATATTATCCATACTCATTCTAACTTGATCTGTTATATTTATAGTTTGAAGTACTTTATCATTATCTACTAATAATATTGCATTACCAGTATATGCATATATTTCTTTAGATCCCATCATTTCATATAAGAACTCTCTAGCTTCTTTTTCATCAACTGGTTTTTGATACATCTTACCATTAAAATACATGTTTTGATCAGCAGCTATTATTAGTCTTAATCCCATTTCTTTTGTTTCATTTAAAACTTTATTAGCCTTTCTCATAGCTATATCTGCTAATTGATCTTTATATGATAAAGACTCATTTGGAGTTTCATCTACATCAGGAACTACTACCTCAAACGGAATATTAGCATCAATCATTTGCCTTCTTCTATATTTTGATGAAGATGCTAATATAACTTTTATATCGTTCATATTAATACCTCCTATTTTGTTTCTAGAAGTAATGGACAATGATCTGATCCCATTATATCATCAAGTATTTTAATATCTTTTATATTTTTTAAATTAGATTTATTAGTAATAAAATAATCTATTCTCCATCCAATATTGTTTTCTCTACAATGACCTATATAGCTCCACCAAGAATATTGAACTTTATCAGGATATAATTCTCTAAATATATCTACATATCCTGCTGCTAAAAGATCAGTAAACTTACCTCTTTCTTCATAAGTAAATCCAGCATTACCAATATTAGCCTTAGCATTCTTAATATCTTGTTCAGTATGAGCTACGTTAAAGTCACCACATACTATTACATCTTTCTTTTCTTCTAGTTTCTTTAGATATAATTTGAAGTCATCTTCCCAAACCATTCTGTAATCTAATCTACTTAAATCTCTTTTTACATTTGGAACATAAACAGTAACTAAATAGAAATTATCAAACTCCATAGTTATTACTCTACCTTCATGATCATGTTCTTCAATGCCTATTCCAAATGTTACATTTAATGGTTTTACTCTAGTATAAACTAGTGTTCCTGAATAGCCTTTCTTCTCAGCAGGATTTAAAATCATTTCATATCCATCTTTTTGATAATCAAATTGATCTTTTAATACTTTTGATTCTTGTAAGCAATATACATCAGCATCTACTGAATCAAAGAATTCATCAAATCCTTTTTTAAGAACTGCTCTAAAACCAGCAACATTCCATGATACTATTTTCATATTATTTCACTCCTTTATATTTCTTAAAGAAACCTTCAGATACTCTAAGAGCATCCATCATAGATGTAGTTATTCCACCAGAATAACCTGCACCTTCTCCTACTGGATATATTCCTTTAATATTAGATTCATAATCTTCATTTCTAAGTATTGTAATTGGAGAACTAGTTCTAGTTTCTACTCCAAATAATAATGCATCATCCATATTAAAGTCTTCTATTTGATTAGAAAATGATTCTATTCCTTCAATTAAATTATTAGCAATAAAATCAGGAAATATATCTCTAATATTTGCAAATTCTATTTTACCTTTAGTTTCAGGAGTAACACTTCCAATAGAAGTAGATACTCTATTATTTTTAAAATCTATATATCTTTGAACAGGTATTTTTCCCCTACAAAGATTATATGCTTTATCTTCTAATGCTCTTTGGAAGTTAACACCATCAAATAAATCATGACCATAATCATTTTCATTTACTGAAACAACTATAGCACTATTAGATGACTTAGAATCTCTTTTATAATTACTCATTCCATTAACTACTAACTTTTCTTTTTCAGAAGATGCATTAACTACATATCCTCCTGGACACATACAAAAAGAATAAACTGCTCTATCTTCTTTATTATAAGTTAATTTATAAGTTGAAGCAGGTAATTTGTCAAAATACTTACCATGATTCATCTTATCAATAAACTCTCTATCATGCATTATTCTTACACCTACTGCAAATGGTTTAGATCTCATATTAAGACCATTTTCATAAAGCATTTTAAATGTATTTCTAGCACTATTACCAACACATAAGAATAAACTATTAGTTATTATTTCACCATTATTAGTAATTATCTTAGTTAGTTTATTATTATCCACAGTAATATCTTCTAATGATGTTGAATATCTAAATTCTCCACCATTATTAATAATTTCATTTCTAAGATTAATAACAACTTTTTCAAGATTATCTGTTCCAACATGTGGTTTACTATCATATATTATTTCTTTTGGGGCACCCATCTTAATAAGTAATTCAAATATATATTTATTTCTTCCATATTTGTCTTTAACAAGTGTATTTAATTTACCATCAGAAAAAGTACCTGCTCCGCCTTCACCAAACTGAACATTTGATGATTCATCTAAGATTTCTTCTTCCCAAAATCTATTTACATCTTCTTTTCTTTCTTCTACTTTTTTACCCTTTTCTATTATTATAGGTTTAAATCCATATTTAGAAAGCATATATCCAAGAGTAAGTCCTGCAGGACCAGCTCCTACTATTACAGGTCTATAATCTAATAATTCTTCTCCTGTAATATTAACTTCATAATTAGTTTCATTAACTTTTCTAACATTAATATCATCTATTTTAGATAATACTTTATCTTCATCTTTTACATCAACATCTACATTATAAACAAATAATATATTATTTTTATCTCTGGAATCTATTGATCTTTTATCTATCTTATAAGAAATAATATCTTCTTTATTTACTTTTAGTATTTTAGTTAATTTATTAATTAACGATTCTTCTGAATCATTTAAAATACTAAGTTTTATTTGACAAACCCTAATCATTATAACTCCTTAATTTTATCAGAAGCCTTTAATGCTGTTAAGAAAGCAGATGTTAAATTATATCCACCACAATCTCCATCTATGTCTAATAATTCTCCAATAACAAATAGATTAGGAACGCTATTAACTTCAAAATTATCATTTAATTCATCTAATGATAATCCACCTTGAGTTACTTGTGATGATTTAAAATCTTTATAATCTATTACATTAAGTTCAAATGCATATAAACCGTGTCTTATATTATTCTTTTCTTCATTATTTAAATCATCATATTTTTTATTACCTGGAATATGATATTTATTAAGAATAACATCTACTAGTTTATCATCTAATACTCTGTCTAATGTTTCTTTAATAGTTAAATCACTATTAAATACTTCTTCTATAGAATAGTCTTCTAAGAAATTAATTTTAACTGATGCATTTTTACCGTCATCAAGTAATTTAACTATATCTCTTGATATATTAAATACACATATACCAGAAATACCATAATCAGTTAAAAGTATTTCTCCTGATTCTTCTTTTATTAATTCATCATTATTAAATGATGATACTATAGCTTTAGTTCTAATACCATTCCATTTATTAAAGAATGATCCTTCACATACAAGTTTAGTAAGCGATGGAAGTGGTCTAATTATATTTAAATTAAAACTATCAAGTAATTCATATCCATAGAATTTTTCATAATTAACTCCAGACATACTACCAGTAGATAACACTAATATATCTCCCTCTAATTCATCATTAATTATAAATTTATTATTATCTTTTCTAATGCTAGTTACTTCATAATCACATTTGATTTCTATACCTTTTTTAGCGCATTCATTAATAAGTGTATTATTAATAGTTTCACTCTTATTTGAATATGGATAATAATATCCATTTTTAACCAAATATTTAACTCCTAAACTATTAAATACATCAAGTACCCTATTTGATTCTTCAAATAAAAAATTAATTTTACTACTTTCACTATGATATCTTTTAATATCTTGATCATCATTATAAAAGTTACATCTTCCGTTACCTGATGCTAATATCTTTTTGCCAGGAGTACTATTTCTTTCTAGAATTATTACCTCGTTATGGTTATTCTTTGAGTTTAATGCACACATTAAACCTGAAGCTCCTCCTCCAACTATTATTACTTTACTCATAGTATCACTTCCAAACTAGATATATTATAACATATTTGTTATAATTAAATATAGGTGATACTATGAAGAAAAGAATAATACTTGTACTGTTTACACTTTTATTATGTGGTTGTTCTTATGATAAGTATGAAATGCCTAAAGATGCATTTATTAATACTAATGAAAAAGAATATAAAGTATATAGTACAGATGGAAAATTATATGATTTAATTGGAGATACTAACACAGAAATACTTAGTAAGAATAAAACATTAAATACTGATGAAATTGGTGAACAAGAAGTAGAAGTTAGTTATAAGTATAAAAAAAGAGATTATTTATATAAAATTAAATATACTGTTATAGATGATGAAGCTCCAATAATGCTTGGTTCTAAATCAAATGTAACCTATCTTGTTAATAGTGAATTTGATTTATGTGATTTAACTAATTATATTGATAACTATTCAAGAATTCCTACCTGCTCTATAGTTGGTGATTATGATCCAAATAAAGTGGGAACATATAATTTAAAATATAAGATAAATGATCAAAGCGATAATTTTATCGAAGAAGATTTTACACTTAATATTGTTAGTGAATTGCCTAAGTCTTCTGGAGGATCTAGTTATTACACTAAAGAATATGATTACTTTGAAGATGAAGTAAGAAAATATAAGAATGATAATACTATGGTTGGAATAGACGTAAGTAGATGGCAAGAAACAATAGACTTTAAAAAAGTAAAAGAAGCTGGTTGTGACTTTGTTATTATGAGAATTGGTATTCAAGATGATATAGATGCTGAAATATCAAAAGATAGATATTATGATACATATATTAAAGATGCTAAAGATGCTGGTTTAAAAATTGGTGTATATGTATTTAATAGTTCTATTAATGAAGAAATGGCTATAGTAAATGCTAAAGAAACTATTAAATATTTAAATGGTGAAAAACTAGATTTTCCAGTAGCATATGACTTTGAAAACTGGTCAAGTATTAAATCATATAATATGAATTTACATGATTTAGAATCAAGTATAAATGCATTTAGAGATGAACTAAAAAAAGCAGGATATGATACTATGCTATATTCATCTAAATGGTATTTAGAACATGTATGGCCTAACGAAGATGAATATCCTGTATGGTTAGCGCATTATACATCTAATACTAATTACCAAGGTGATTATATAATGTGGCAAAAAACTAATGGAGGAAAAATAGATGGTATATCTGGAGATGTAGATATCGATATTTATTATATAAAATAAAAAAAGACATTATTAAATGTCTTTTTATTTTTAAAATTTAAGTCCGTTATCTTCTGAATCAGATCCTTGGTCTTTTGATTGATTATCATCATCACCAAATACAAAATCTTTTGTTGGATTTGGATTATCCACTGATGCAGGTGCATTTGTTTCTCCAAATGAAGGAACATTTTTCTTATCAACACCATCATTTAAAGTATCAACAGGTTCTCCAATAATTAATGGCTCTGGAGTTTCAAAAGTATCACGAGTTCCTATATCTGATGTATTCTTATCTGCTCCTCTTGCAGCAATCATTGAATTAGCATATCCTTCTTCCTTTTCTGGATTTAAATACATTGTACTTTCATCTTCAAATTCAAATTTACTTGCAGAGCCCATCTTTGATGAAATATTTGTTTTACCACTTGGATCAAATGCTGTGCTTTCAATTCTATATCCAGAAGTATTTCCTTTTTCATCAGTAAACTCTACTGTAGTTTCTTCTTTCTTTATTGTTGCATTCTTCTTTGCTTCAAGATAATCTCTGACACCTTCACGGCTTTTATTAAGGCTTACAGCTTCATTCAATATATTTAAATAATCCATGAAAGCTGGATCTTTTTTTGTATCTACAGTTATTCCTTTTCCTTGATAATACTTTATAAAAGCATCCTCTATAGAAGGGTTTTTATCATTTTCTAAATCTTGTAAATACTTTTTATATATTTCGTAAACTGTAAAGTAATCAACTTTTTCTATTATATTCCCCATTTATATCACCTCTACTATTAACATTATATCATATTATTTATTATTTCTAATTATTTTTATAATTACTGTAAACTAATTATTTTCTAATGAAGATATTACATTTTCTTTAGATGCTTTCTTAGATGGTATATAGGCTCCTACTGCTCCTAAAACCATACTAAGTATTATTAATAATAAATCATCACCAAATTTCATTGTATATATATTTGATGATTCTAATAATTCTTTTGTAATTATATTAATTGGACCAGATAAAACTATTGAAATAAATATACCTGTAATACCTGATATAAATCCAAGTATTATATTTTCACAAATAAATAGGTATTTAATATTCTTCTTACTAACACCCATACTTCTTAAAATACCTATTTCTTTTTTTCTTTCCAATACTGAAATATAAGTTATTATTCCAATCATAATGGATGATACAAATAATGATATCGATGAAAAGAAAACAAGAACAGTTGTAATAACATTTATTATTTTAATAGACATATCATATAGTGTTTTAGATTCATCTATTACACTTACTTTATTTAAAACATAATCACTATTATATTTATCAATATAATTAATAATATTATCTTTAGATTCAAAAGACTTTGGATAAATAAAAATACTACTTATACATTTATCAGATCCAAGATAGCAAAGAAGTTCATTCTTTTCTTTTTCATTTAATGATTCTTTTGTAATTAAATTAGTATTTTTACTCTTTTGATCATTTACTATATTTGATATTTTATTATTACTTATTATTTGGTTAACTAATGAATCCATATAATAAATAGAGTTTGAAGAACTAACTTCCTCTACTTTATCTTTTTTTACTTTTATTACTCCTACTACTTTTAAAGCAATATTATTCTTATTCTCATACATATCTTTATTAATAGATTTAACTATATAACTATCTTCTTGTTTACTATAATAGTCATTATTTAAAACTAATTTTAATTCTTTATTAGTTATGTCTTCTAAAGAGTTGTTATTTTTAATATTAAGTGCTTTAGATATACTAGATGATAAACTATTATCACTATTTATTTCTACTAATAACTCATTATATTTAGATGGTAATCTACCCTCTACTAAATCATAATTTTCTTTTATATTACTTGGAATAGTATTAAATAAACTATTATCTATTTCAAAATAATTACTATCTTTACCAAGTATATTTAATTTAATTAAATAATTATATTTAGTAAACTCTATATCATCTTTATTAATATCATTAAAGTAATTAATAAATGTTTTATTTATATAATTACTTGATTCATCATTACTAATATTTATTATTTTTGAATCACTATATTTCTTATTACTCTTTTCTTCTTTATAAGATGTAATTACTACAGGAACTTTACTAGAAATATATTTTTCATAATCATCAAGGCTATCATTAAATCCATTAGAAATAGATAAAATAATAGATATACCTATTATTCCTATCGAAGATGTTAAAGCAAGTAATATATTTCTTTTCTTTTTTAGTTTAAGATTACTGTAAGCAAGTTTTATGATAGTCTTAATATCTAACTTATTCTTAGTAATCTTAAATTCTTCTTCTATTTCGTCTTTTATTTCTTTACCTACATCACTAATGATTTCTCCGTCTTCCATAGTAATAATCCTATTAGAATATTTCTTAGCAAGTTCTAAATTATGTGTAACCATTATTACTAATTTATCTTTAGATAATTCTTTTAAGATATTTAATATTTCTATTCCCGTTTTATGATCTAAGGCTCCTGTTGGTTCATCACATAATATTATTTTTGAATCAGATGATATTGCTCTAGCTATAGCTACTCTTTGTCTTTCTCCACCAGATAAATATATAGGTAGTTTGTTTTTATATTTATATAATCCTACTTTTTTTAATGCTTCTTCTGAATCATATATAACTACATTTTCATCATCATTAGATATTATTCTTTTAAGTTTAATATTATCTAATACTGACATATGATCTATTAAGTTATAATTTTGAAATATAAAACTAACATATTTATTTCTATAACTATCTAATTCATCATCATTAAACTCTCTAATATTTTTACCATCAATAATTAACTCTCCAAAATCACTATTATCTAGACTTCCTATTATATTTAGAAGTGTGGTTTTACCGGACCCAGATTTACCTACTATAGATATTAATCCCTTTGAGGATAATTTTATATTAATATTCTTTAAAGCAACTTCATATATACCATTAGAATGGTAACTTTTACATATATTTTTTAATTCAATCATAATAACACCTATATATTATATTGACTAAAAAATAAAAAGTTCCACTATTTTTTTAATAGTGAAACTATAATTAATTCAGGTCTATTATTAACTCTAATTATTGCTTGCATAGAATTACCTAAACCTCTACTTACAATCATTTTTGTTCCTTTATCTACATGCATACCCATAGCATACTTAGGAAATATTCCTTGATTAGGAGAAAATATTGGTCCAAATAATGGAATCCTAAATTGTCCTCCATGAGCATGTCCAGTAAATACTAAATCAATATTATAATTTGTATAAATATCAAAATGTTCTGGTCTATGTGATAATAGTATATTATAATCTTTATCTTTTAATTTAAGGCTATCTAAATAGTCTTTAATTACATCTTCTTCATCTCTTGGCATTCCAAATATTGGATCTTTAACACCATGAATAACTATATTATTATCAAGTTTAATAGAACTATTCTCTAATACATTTACTTTATTATCAATTAATATACTTCTAAGTTCTTCATAGCCTCCAAATATATATTCATGATTACCTGGAATATAATATATAGGAGCTAAATCATGAATTTCTCTAATTAGTTTTTCTGCATATTTAGCATCATCTATATCTATTAAATCACCAGTGATAACTATTATATTTGGTTTTTCTTCTTTTATTATTTCTACTATTTGTTTATGAAGCCATTTATTCTTTTCATTATGAAAATCAGATAATTGAATAATCTTATAATTCTCTTTTATTTCATTTGTTTCTATTTCAAAATAATTCTTTTGAACTTTAAAATCTTCATAATAACAATTTATTATAAATAGTATTAGTAATAAAATTACTACTCCTATAATTATATATATCATTTTATACTCACCTATATAATTATAACATAAAAAAAGAACTGTTATTGTTCTTTATCTTAGTTTTTTTAATATTTTTAATTCACCTTGAAATAAATATTCAGCTTGTCTTTCTTGATACTTTTCAGTAAAGTTGGAATCCCAATATTTTTTAGATTCTTCAAATAATTCTTCAGTTGGTAAATATGAGTCTGGAATGAAAGAATCACTTGTTCTAAATAAGTCTCCTGTTACTGAAACTTGGAAAATTTCCAAAATAGTAACTGTATCAGAAGCCAAGTGCCCATTAAAACTAGATTCTGGATGGTGACTACAATCTAATGCATCTTTCCAATGTACTATTCCTTCTTCATCACAAAGCCATATACAATGTTCTCTACTAGGAAGAGATGAATCCTTTAGTCTCCTTGATACTTCTAATATAGTTTCTCTTTTAAATATTTCAGTATATTTCTGAATCCCTTCATTTAATATATTATTAAAAGCATCTAAAGAAGATTTATTATTAATAGGATCCTCTAAATACATAAGATATAATTCTACTGCATGTGATAATAAAGGTTCATACATTTTACCAAATAAAGAATTAAAATTTTCATCAACAATTATTTTTTTCTTAGGTATCCATAACTCAGGATGTATATCTCTTCGATGATAATGATACATCTTTTTATTTACTACTTTCATTTTATTTCCTTCTTTTCATGAGTAAATATTATAAATATAAAGATAAAAAAAATCAAACTATTTAGTTTGATTAATTAACAAATGGTAGCGACGGAGGGGGTCGAACCCACGACCTTCCGGGTATGAACCGGACGCTCTAGCCAACTGAGCTACATCGCCAAAAAAAGGTTACAAAGAGATTATAGCAAAAATAAAAAAGATATACAAGTATTTGTATATCATTTTTATTATTTTCTTTTCTTTAAAATATCTCTAATTTCTTCTAATAAAATAGTTTCATCTGTCTTAATTGGTTCAGCTGGAGCATCTTCTTTTTTCTTCTTTCCTACTTCCATTAACTTATTAACACCCTTAAGCATTAAGAATAGAATAAATGCCATAATTAAGAAGTTAATAACAGCAGTTACAAAATGACCCCAGTTTAAGAATTGTCCACCCCAGATCTTAATTTGTCCTTTTACTTCTGCTCCACCAATTGAGTTAATTAATGGATTAATAAAGTCATCAGTTAAAGCAGTTACTATAGTTGCGAAAGCGCCACCAATAATAACACCAATAGCCATATCCATTACATTACCTCTAAGAACAAATGTCTTAAATTCAGAAATGAAACCTTTTCCCTTACCTGCTACGTTTTTTAGTTTTTCGTTTTTCATAGTTACCTCCTACAACTATATAATACCACAAATATTTATTTGTATGTATAGAAAAATATATAATATAGTGATATAATCAATTTGGAGGATGAATATGAAACTGTTTAAGAAAAAAGATGAAGAAGTAAAAGTAGAAAAAAAGAAAAAACACTTATCTAAAGCTAAAAAAGAAAAGATAAGACTTCAAAAGAAAGAAGAAAGAAAACTAGAAAAAGAAAATAACAAGAATAAAGAAAAGTTATTTGATTTAAGTCCATTATTTGGAGGTATAGCTGTTGGTATAGCCAATATAATACCTGGTGTATCTGGCGGTACAATGCTTGTTATATTTAATTTATTTGATAAATTAATGTTTTCAATAAGTGATGTATTTAAAAGAAAAACAGATACAAGAAAAAAGAGTTTATTATTTATACTAGAAGTATTAATTGGAGCTGCTATTGGTATAGTTGGATTTGCTAAAATACTTGGTATTACTTTAACTCATATAGAAGCAGAAACAATATTCTGGTTTATGGGATTAATTCTATTTAGTATTCCTGTTGTTATTAAAAATGAAATGGAAGATGAAAAATTTAGTATAGTATTCTTCTTAATTGGATTACTAGTAATCGCAGTATTAGAATTCTTTAATTTAAAGAATCCTGTTAATCAAGTAGATACTGTTATTAATTTAAAGAATAATTTAATACTATGTGGTTTAGGTATTATTGGTGGTATATCAATGATATTCCCTGGTTTATCTGGATCAATGGTTATGCTTGTTTTAGGTAAATATGAAACTATTAGAAGTCTTATAGATAACTTAACTACATTTAAACTAAATATAATTATTCAACTAGCTATATTTGGTGTAGGAGCAATAATTGGTATTATTATATGTGCTAAATTATTAAATAAATTAATTGAAAGATTCAAAGGAAAGATTGTTAGTTTAATTTTAGGATTTATTACTGCTAGTGCATTAATACTTCCATTAAACTTAAATAATAAAATAGTATTCTCTACTGAAAAAGTATGTGGATTAATCGTAGCATTCATCCTAGGTGGATGTGTAATATATTTTGTAAACTATTTAAAAAATAGAAATTCATAAGAATTTCTATTTTTTTTATTCCATTAAACTATTAAAATAATTTTCTAACTCTTTTTGAGTATCAGAAATAATGATATTTAATTTTGTAGATGCCTCGATGTATTCATTATACTCCTCATACGAATATAGTTTCTCGTATAGAGTATCTAGTTCCTCATCAAGGTTATTATCACCTTTACCTAATACTAGTTTTTTTTGAGTACTAGTTATCTTTTTAATTAGATCTTTTATATCTTTATTATTATCTAATACTTCTTTTGCTTTAATATATTCTTTATATTCATTAGATGAAATAATTTCATCTTTTAATTCTTTAATACTAGAATCTAAACTACTTAACTTTTTTTCCATCTAAACTCCATGTTTTAGCTTCAGTTATTTCTACATTAATAACTGTACCAATATCTTCTTTATCACATTCTACATTTACTAGTTTCATAGTATCAGTATATCCTGAATATAAATTACTATTTTTATCAGATGGACCTTCGATTAATACAGGTACTATCTTACCTAATAGTTTTTCATTATTCTCTCTATAATACTTATTTACTAATGCATTTAATCTTTGAAGTCTATCTTCTTTTTCTTCTAGAGTAATATCATCTTTCATAGAAGCTGCAGGTGTATTTTCTCTAGGAGAATAAATAAATGTGAATGCTCCATCATATTTACATTCTTCAACTACTTCCATAGTTTCCATAAATTCTTCTTCTGTTTCTGATGGGAATCCTACAATTATATCAGTAGTAACTGATGCATTTGGGATTCTTTCCTTTATTTTATGAAATAATTCTAAATATGATTCTTTAGTATATCTTCTTCCCATTAGTTTTAGAATTCTATTAGATCCTGATTGAACTGGTAAATGGAAATATGGCATTATATTGTCATATTTTGCTATAACATCTATCATTTCATCAGTAAAGTCCCATGGATGAGAAGTTACAAATCTAATTCTTTCTATACCTGTTTTAGCAACTTCTTCTAGTAAGTTAGCCATAGTAGGATAATTTTCTATATCTTTACCATAAGCATTAACATTTTGACCTATTAAAGTTACTTCTTTATAACCATTAGCTAGTAATTCATTTACTTCTTTTAAGATATCTTCAATTCTTCTGCTTCTTTGTTTTCCTCTAGTATATGGAACTATACAATAAGTACAGAACTTATCACATCCATACATTATATTAACAAATGCTTTATATTTATTATCTCTTCTAACAGGTAAGTTTTCTACAATATCTCCTTCTTTAGAAAAGACTTCTACTACTTGTTCATTTTTATCTATTGCTTCACTTAATAGTTTTGGTAAATTATGAATATTATGAGTACCAAGTATTACATCAACCCATTTATATTTTTCAGTTAACATTTTGATAACTGATTCTTCTTGAGCCATACAACCGCACAAGATTGTAAGAATATCTTTTTTCTCTTTTAAGTTTTTAATAATACCTAAGTTACCAAATACTTTATTATGAGCATTTTCTCTAATAGCGCATGTATTAAATATAACTACATCAGCTTCTTTCATATCCTCTACTCTAGTAAAAGACATATCTTCCATAATTGCAGATATAGTTTCACTATCTCTTACATTTGCTTGGCATCCATATGTAACAGTACAATATGTTTTACCTATTCCAAGTTTACTTAATTCATTATCCATTATATAAGCATCAGTTATAACTTTAACTTCTTCTTTAGTTCTTCTTCTAGCTTCTTTATAATCTGGTAAACTTTTTTTCATATTACCACCTCAAAACAATAGTATTATATCAAAAATAGAAACCATTTTAAATAGTTTATTTACTTAATAATTATTAAATATGATTGTATATATTTAATAATTATGCTATTATTTATTTAGAGGAATACTTAGTTTATCTAAGTGCCATCCTCATTTTGGGTTGGACGCTCAGACTAGAGTGTCTTTTTTATTACTATTACGAGTAAAGTAATTAGTGATAAAATGATTGCGATGTATCTAAGAAGCTTAATGATATAAAAAAGGAATTTCCTCTATAGAATTCCTTTATATAATTGCATATATCTAATAATTATGTTACTATTTATTTAGAGGAACATTTAGTTTATCTAAATGTCATCCCCATAATGGTTTTGACGCTCAGACTAGAGTGTCTTTTTTATTACTATTACAAGTAAAGTAATTAGTGATAAAATGATAATAATATGACGAAGTAGTTTTATAATAAAAACTCTTTTGCTCATCTTATCACCTCCTTTCTAGAAAAAGAGGATGACACTCATACTAAATATTCCATATATTTTATTTGATATTAAAAAAGAAATTCCTCTATGGAATTTCTTTTTATCTATATTCATCATCA
Organism: Bacilli bacterium; assembly: GCA_017542065.1. Lineage (GTDB taxonomy): Bacteria > Bacillota_I > Bacilli_A > RF39 > UBA660 > RUG13038. Next base: position 23,612 of record JAFXXX010000022.1, read on the forward strand.
TAATTTTTAGGCATAACAAATTTATTATCTAATAGTCTTTTTATAACTACTTCTTTTGGAGTCCAATAGCTATATGATAATATATCTCTTTGTTTAGATGTAAAGAATACTTTTAAAGGTAAATAGTTAGTAGCCTTTTCATTTATACCTTTTTTTCTTAAGGCTGCGCATGTAAATAGTTTACAAGCCATACATGATTTCATTGTACATACACCATTTATTAAGAACTTACATTTACCTCTTCCTTCACATTCACAGCATCCATTTTTATGACCATTATTTTTAAGTCTATCTCTATAACAAGTATCATTCTTAAATTCACAGTAATTAGTATCTACTTTTTCATCTAAGATCTTACATACTTCATCATAAACATAAGAATATCTTTTTTCTTTGTCTTTTATATTTATACCCTTTTCAATTATATGTAATTCTCTATTTAATTTATTATCTAAGAACGAATTAATAGTAATAGTATAGTTATGTTTATCACAGTATCTAACTATTTGTTTTAACATTCTAAATATTTTCTTTTTATTATTTTCTGTAACAAATATTTCTAAGTTATTATCTATTACTTCATATATATATTTATTCTCATATAATTTCATTAATGTTTCTTCTTTAGTTTTAAAGAATGATTGTTTAATCCACCATTTTTGTCTTAGATTAAAATTATATTTTAATAGCGGTATATCATTTACTTTAAAATATAGTTTTTCATCTCTTAACATAGGACAAGCATATAGTTTACATGAAATTGATTTTATTTTACATGTAGCCTTATCTAAATTAGGGCAAAGTCCTCCTCTTGCATCAGAGTAACAACAACCCATTTTATGCTTTGGATCTTTAACTCTAAAGTATTTACATACATCGTCTTTAAAATCACAATAGTTACATCCAATATATTTACTATCTAGAAAATCACATACAGTATCATAAATATATTCATATCTTTTAACTATAGATTTATAAGAAGATGCTTTTTCAAGTTGTTTCTTTTCTTCTTTTGTTAGTTTCATAATTTAACCTCTAATAATATTTTATCATAAAAAAAGAGAAGTATTACTTCTCTTTTGGTATTAATTTATCTTTTCCGCCCATATATGGTCTTAGAACTTCTGGAATTAATACCGTTCCATCTTCTTGTAGATTATTTTCTAAGAAAGCAATTAACATTCTTGGTGGAGCAATAACAGTATTATTTAAAGTATGTGCAAATTCTTTTGAACCATCTTCTTTCTTATATCTAATACCAAGTCTTCTTGCTTGAGCATCAGTTAAGTTAGAACATGAACATACTTCAAAGTATTTGCCCTGTCTTGGACTCCATGCTTCTATATCACATGATCTATATTTAAGATCTGCTAAGTCTCCAGAGCAGCAAACAAGTTTTCTAACTGGAATATCTAATGTTCTAAATAATTCAACACTATAATTCCACATCTTGTCATACCACTTTTCTGAATCTTCAGGTTTACAAATAACAATCATTTCTTGTTTTTCAAATTGATGTATTCTATAAACTCCTCTTTCTTCAATACCATGAGCACCTACTTCTTTTCTAAAGCAAGGTGAATATGAAGTCATAGTTATAGGTAATTCTTTTTCATTTAATATTTGGTCTTTAAATTTAGCAATCATTGAGTGTTCTGAAGTACCAATTAAATATAAATCTTCACCTTCAATTTTATACATCATATTTTCTTTTTCTGCGAAAGACATAACACCATCTACCGCATCAGAGTGAATCATGAATGGTGGAATACAATAAGTGAATCCTTTATCAATCATAAAGTCTCTTGCGTATGCTAATACTGCAGAATGAAGTCTTGCAATATCACCCATTAAGTAATAGAAACCATTACCAGATACTCTACCAGCAGCATCTTTATCTAATCCATCAAATGAAGCCATAATATCTGAATGATATGGTATTTCAAATGAAGGAACTTTAGCTTCTCCAAATGTCTTTTCTTCAACATTTTCTGCATCTGTTCTACCTATTGGAACATCATTAGCAATAATGTTTGGAATAGTCATCATTTTTTCTTTAATTTGTTTAGTTAAAGCTTCTTGTTCTTCTTCTAAAGCAGAAATTTCAGATCCATCATTAGCAATTTGCATCTTAATCTTTTCAGCTTCATCTCTTTGACCAGCTTGCATTAATTTACCAATTTCTGCACTTAGTTTATTCTTTTCAGCTTTTAGATTATCAGCTTTAGTTTGAACTTCTCTAACTTTAATATCTAATTCATAAACTTCATCTACTAAAGGTAGTTTTTCATCTTGGAATTTCTTTTTAATATTTTCTTTAACTAAATCTCTGTTTTCTCTTATTAATTTAATATCTATCATTTTAATCCTCCTCTATTAATTCAAATCTGTATTTTTGTTTTACGTCTGGGTATTTTTCGTGATCTACTTCCGATAAGAACATATCAAGTGGTCTTGCATATATTCCATCTTTATGATTACTATTACCCTTTACATCACTACTATTACATACATATATAACCATTTTCTCACCAGTTTCAGTATTAGTAGCAATAGTTATAACATATGCTTTAAACCCTTTAAAATGTCTATAAATAGTATTAGCTTTTACTTCTCTATCCATATTATCCTCCTAATAAACAAAAAAAGAATGGTATAAGGAGCCAATAAGGCGGTACCATCCTTTGTTTAACTTAATTAATATAACGGTATTCCCGGTTGTTATTACAACGCTCTTAAGTAGATTCATATAATTAACTGTTTCTTTTTCACCAACCAAGAACTCTCTAATTAGTATCATTATATTACTAGTCTTATTTCATCGCTTTAAAGGTATATTATACCTTTTCTATAATAATGTCAATTACTTAAATAAAATATAACAAGCAAATAAAACAATAACAGCTAATAAAAAGAATGCTAAAATGAATGTTGAAATTTGAGATTCACTCCATTTTTTAGAAGTTGTAGTAGCTTTCTTAGCAGGTGCCTTCTTAGTTGTAGTTTTCTTAGCTACAGGTTTTTTAGCAGTTGTTTTCTTTGTAGTTTTTTTAGTAGTTGCCATATACTTCGCCCCTTTCTTATTTATCCTTTATTTAATTTTAACATATTTTTACAATAAAAAAAAGTGTAAAATTGTATTTTACACTTCTTTATAATCACAACCAGAACATTTAACTATGTTATCTTTTTCTACTAACATACTATTACATTCAGGGCAATTTCTACCAACTGGTTTATCCCAATATGCTTCTTTACATTTAGGAAAATTAGAGCATCCATAGAATATCTTTCCTGTTTTAGTTTTTCTTTCTACTATTTTATGACCACATTTAATACAATCACATACTTCAGTAGCAGGTTTCTTTTCTTCCTTCTTTATATATTTACATTCAGGATATCCAGAACAAGAAACAAATTCTCCAAATTTACCTTTTCTAATAACTAGATCTTTTCCACATTCAGGGCATTTTTCTCCAGTCTTTTCAGGTTCTTTCTTTTCCATTTTATCAAATGCTTCTTCTACCATAGGTTCAAACTCCTTATAAAATTCTTTTAATAATTCATTCCAAATTATTTTACCATCAGCTATTTCATCTAAATCTGATTCCATTTTAGCAGTATATTTAACATTAATTAAATTACTAAAGAATTCTTGTAATTTATTATTTGTTTCTATACCAATTTCAGTTGGATGAAATTTCTTTTCAATTAATTTAGCATATCCTCTTTGAGTTAAAGTACTCATAGTTTGAGCATATGTAGATGGTCTACCAATTCCAAGGTCTTCCATCTCTTTAATTAATTTAGCTTCTGTATATCTTGCTGGTGGTTCTGTAAAGTGTTGTTTTAAATCTAATTTATCAGTAACTAATACACTTGACTTATATGATTTAAAGTCTGGAAGTTTTTCTTCTTTTTCCTCATCATTATATACTTTCATATAACCATCAAATACAGTAACTGTACCACTAGCTTTAAACTTATAATCATTATTATTAAGTATTAAAGTAGTTACTTTTTGCTTAGCTTCTTTCATTAATGAAGCTAAAGCTCTATTATATATTAAAGAATATAACTTATATTCATCTAAAGATAAATATTCTTTTATTGAATCTGGAGTTCTAAGAATACTAGAAGGTCTAATAGCTTCATGGGCATCTTGTACATTATCTGTCTTCTTACTAACCTTTACAGATCCAACATATTCTTTACCAAAGTCTTCTTCAATATATTTATATGTTGCAGATATAAATTCATTAGATAATCTAATTGAATCAGTTCTCATGTAAGTAATTAAACCGACTGTTTCAGATCC